>DAORUD010000001.1:0-61118 GCA_035433005.1 Arenimonas sp.
CATGAGCGTCGACAGCGCCTTGATTGTTCGCAAGACCGCCCTGCCCACGGCGCAGCAGTTGACCGCCGACATTGCGGAAACCGGCGTCACCCTGGCCTTCCCGGCGGGCTTTGCCTTGGACCGGAACATCGGCGGCTGGGTGCCCGTGACCGTCGACGGTCAGGAAAGCGGATTCCATTACGCCGTTCAGTCGGTGGCCGAACTCGACCCGGCCGAGCTGCCGGACGGTGCGGCCGAGGCGGGCGACACGCTGCTGGCGTTCGGAGCGCAAGGCACCTTGTCCGCTCAAACGGTCACGCTGATCCACGAGGTCATGGGGCGCCGCTATCGGGCCTGGCTCCTGATTGAAGATGAACTGCTGCCACCGGACGACAGCTGGGGGCCCGGTGCGCCGCTTGACGACATCCACGTTGATCGACGTGGCTCGCCCGCGAAACTGGCCAGCGATGTGGAGGCCTATGTCGCGCAGCACTATCCGCCCCTGCCGCCCGCCCGCCACCACGCCGCGGCAAAGGACATGCTGAAGCAGCTGGTCGTTCCCATCCTGATTTTTGCGGCGCTCGGCGGCTTTTACCTCTGGTCCCAGCTCAAGTAGCGCTCTGGCGGCGCGGGCGCACCTGCGCGGTCGCACCCGCCAGCAGCCGGCGGAACGTCGGGCATTCCAGGTGGCTGGGCGCCGGGCACACGGCGGCGTGCTGCAGGCCGTCGCGCAGGGCGGTGAGCCGGGCGATGCTGCGGTCTATCTCGGCGGCCTTGGCGGCCAGCCGGCGGCGGTCAATGCGCGGCTTGCCCGAGGGCGCGAACATGCCGCCGATCTCGTCCAGCGAAAACCCGGCCACGCGCCCCAGCGAAATCAGCGCCAGCCGCTCCAGCACGTCGGCGTCGTACTGGCGGCGCAGGCCGTGCCGGCCGGTCGCGGCCACCAGGCCTTTCTCTTCGTAGAAGCGCAGCGTTGACGCCGGCACGCCAGAGCGTTTCACCACGTCGGCGATATCCATGGCGCGGACCCCTTGACCTCAAGTTGACTTGAAGTGGCATCGTGGCGCCCATGCCCTCGGTTCGCAAGTGAAAGGAAACACCATGGACGCCTGGACCAACACCGCCCTGGTCGGCATCGCCGCCACCGCCCTGACGGACCTGTGGTCGCTGGCACGCCGCGCGCTGTTCGGCCTGCCGCTGCCCGACTTCGGGCTGGTGGGCCGCTGGCTGGCGCACATGCCGCGCGGCCGCTTCGTGCATGCGTCCATTGCGGCGGCCGCGCCGGTGGCCGGCGAACGCATCCTGGGCTGGGTGGCCCATTACCTGATCGGCGCAGCGTTCGCGGCGCTGATGCCGCTGCTGTTTGGCGCGGCCTGGCTGCGCAACCCCACGCTGGCGCCGGCCCTGGCCGTGGGCATCGGCACCGTGGCGGCGCCGTTCCTGCTGATGCAGCCGGGCATGGGCGCGGGCCTTGCCGCACGCCGCAGCCCGCGGCCGAACTTCGCGCGGCTGCAGAGCCTGGCCACGCACGCGGTGTTCGGGCTGGGGCTGTATGCCGCGGCCTGGGCCACAGCGTTCACGGCCGGCGGCTGATGCCGCGCACGTCCGCCCTGCCACACTTCCCGCCATCCGATGCCTGGAGCCATTCCGTGAAAATCCCCGCGCGCTGTCAGCCGCCCGCCGGCATGAACGGCACGCGCGCCGCCTGTTCGAAGCGCACGATGGCGCGCAGCTTGTATTCCACCTGCAGGTAGCGCGCGGCCTTGAGCATGGGCACGGCGCGCTTGAGCTTGCGGTGCACGCGCTTGAGCGCGTCGGCCTCGGCCACTTCAATCGCCACCGCTTCGGCGGCCAGGCTGGCGGCGTCGTCTTCGGTCACCTGGCCGGCATTCCACGCGCGCGCATAGGCCATCACGTTGTCCAGGCGGCGGCGGTTGAAGTCGGCCAAGTCCTCCTGGTACGCGTCGTAGATCGGCCAGAAGGCCTTGGCTTCGTCCGCGGTCAGCGCCAGCTGTTCGTCAATGAAGGTGCGCTTGCCGGCGCCGACGTAAGCCTGGGCCAGCTGCAGCTGCGCGGTGATCTCGGCATCGCTGGGGCCCGTGGCGCCCGCGGACTGGGCATGGGCGGGGCCGGCCAGCAGGCCCAGCAGCACGACGGCGGTCAGGATCGGTTTCATGGTGTTCCTCTTGGATGATGGATGTGGCCCGGGCTTATCGGGCCCAGGGATTGCCGATCTGGATGTAGGTGGCCAGGCCGTCGGGGCCCTGGGCCACGTCAATGCCGAAGGTCAGGCCGAAATATTTCCGGGCCTTGAAGCGCACGCCCACGCCGCCCGCGGCCACCGACGCCGAGGCCTGCGTGCCGCGATAGTCGGCCTGCGCGTGGCCGGCGCCGGCGAAGGCGATCAGGTCCCAGCGTTCGCCCACGGGCCAGCGGTGCTCAAGCTCCATGGACACCACGCTTTCGCCGGCGTAGCGCATGGCCGGCACGCCGCGCAGGCCCACGAACGGGCGCAGGTAGAAAGGCTGGTCGCCGCGGCTGGCGTCGAGCACGGCGCGAACGCCCAGCACGCCCTCGCCCAGGCCGCGGCCGTAGCGATGCCAGCGCAGGCCCAGCGCCTGGGCATTGAAGCTGCCGCCCAGCCATGTCGCGTACACGGTGCCGGTGGCCTTCCACTGCATGCCGGTGGTGGGCGAGTACACGTCGTCGCGGGTGTCGTTGGCGTAGGACAGCGCGAAGCCGTTGGCGCGGCTCTGCACGCCCGACCCGCTGAGCTCCGCCGGCAGGCCGCGGTCGAACGACAGGTCCGCGTCGCTGGCGAACAGGCGCAGCCCCAGCGTGGCCGCGCCGTCACCGACGCTGCGGTCGGCCTGCAGGCTCAGCCCCACCACGTCCAGCCCGAAGCCCACGTCGAGTTCGCCGCCGGGCGCGAGGCCGTCGTAGTGCAGCCGCAGCTGGGCATCGGCCGCCACGGCCGTGGTCCACCAGCGGCCGCCGTCCCAGGCGCGCAGGTCGAACGCGGCCATGCCGCGCGATCCGCCGTCGGTCCACAGCGCGCCAAAGCCCATCGCTTCGGTCTTGGCCGGGCCGTCGTTGTAGGCGGGCCCTTCGCGCATCCACACCGGGCCGGCGAACACGCCGTTGCCCACGGCGGGTTCGGTGATCGGGTAGGGAACGATCAGCAGGGTGCGTTTGCCGTCGGCGGGTGCGGCGCTTTCAGCTTCTGCAGCGCTGTCCTGCGCGGCGGCATGGCCCGCGGCCGCAAGCCACAGCAGGCACGCCAGCCCGTGGCGCCTGGCAGCGTGCGACGTGGCCTTTCGTGGCGGGCGAGGCGCGATGGTTGGCACGGGCCGGAATCCTGCGTGGCCAAAGGCCCGGCGATGCACCGGGCGTGGCGAGGCGTGCAGTGTTGGCGGGCCCGGCCTGGCGCTCAATTGGGCCTTGGTCGCATCGGCCGCCGCCGCGGCGTTATGACCTCGGCGGTGTTGCCGCGTCCGCCGCCGGCAGGCGGAAATGCACGGTGGCGCCGGGGCCGTCGTTGTTCCCGGCCCACAGCTTGCCGTGGTGGCTTTCGATGATGGTCATGCACACCGCCAGGCCCAGGCCCATGCCGTCGGCCTTGGTGCTGACGAAGGGCTGGAAGATCGTTTCCAGGTCGCCCTGCACGATGCCGCGGCCGTAGTCGCGCACCGACACCTCCACGCTGCGGTCGGGCAGGCCGCGCGTGCGGATCACCAGCGCACGCCCCTTGGCGACGTCCTTCATCGCGTCGCAGCCGTTGGTGATCAGGTTCAGCAGCACCTGCTGCAGCTGGATGCGGTCGCCCCACACCACCGGCAGGCGGGGGTCGAGCTCCAGCACGGTTTCGGTGTTCTTGTTCAGCAGGTCGCTGCGGATGATGCGCAGCACGTCGGCCACCACTTCGTTCATGTCCAGCTCGCGGTGGTCGGCGGCTTCCTTGCGCAGCATGGCGCGCAGCCGGCGGATCACTTCGCCGGCGCGCTTGTCGCTTTCCACGATGTTGACCAGGCTTTCCGACACTTCGCCCAGGTTGGGCGGGTCCATGGCCATGAAGCGCAGCGCGGCCTGCGCGTTGCTCAGGATGGCGGTGAGCGGCTGGTTGAGCTCATGCGCCAGCGAACCCGACAGCTCCGCCAGCAGCGCCACGCGCGACAGATGCGCCAGTTCGTCGCGGTGCCGGGCCGCCTCGGACTCCAGCCGCCGCCGCTCGCTGATGTCGGCGATGGAGGCCAGCACGAACTGCCCGGAACCCACGCGGATCGGATTGAGCGCCACTTCTATCGGCACGTCGGTGCCGTCCTTGCGGCGGCCCCGCAGGTCCAGGCCCGAACCCATCAGCCGCGCACTCGGGTCGTCCAGGTAGGCCGGGATATGCCCGCGGTGCCTGGCGCGGAAGCGCTCGGGCACCAGGTCGTCCACCGACAGGGACAGCAGTTCGCTGCGCGAATAGCCGAACACCACCTCGGCCTGGCGGTTGGCCAGCGTTATCGCACCGTCGCGCCGCGTCATCAGCATGGCGGTGGGCGAAGCCTCCACGGCCAGCTGGAACCGCTCTTCCTGCTGCACCCGTTCGGTGACGTCGGCGATGATGCCGTGCAGCTTCGTCGGCGCGCCGTCCGGCCCGGCCTCGGCCTGTCCGCGCACCGAAAGATGGCGCAGCGAACCGTCACCGGCGCGCAGGCGGAACCCGACCCGGAACTCGCCGCCCTGCTCGCGCGCCGCCGCCATGGCGGTGCGCAGCCCGGCGCGGTCCTCGCGCTGTATCCGCCGCAGCAGCGTGGCCATGCGGAACGGCTGCCCCGGCGAAAACCCCAGCAGGCCCAGGCCCAGGTCGGTCACCCATTGCTTGCCGGTGGCGGCGTCCCAGCCCCACAGGCCCAGTTCGCCGGCGCGGGCGGCCACTTCGGCCTTGATCTCGCTTTCGCGCAGCTGTTCGCGGGTGTGGCTCAGGGTGCGGGACAGGTCGGCCGAGCGCAGGATCTCGGCGCCCAGTTCGTTGCTCATCACGAACACCACCAGCAGGAAGCCGGGCACCAGCGCGTCGGGCGCGTGGATGAAGCCCAGCACCACGGCCACCCGCCAGCTGTTGACCAGCAGGGTGAAGCCGGCGATGCCGCCGCACACGCGCAGGGCAGGCCAGCGTTCCGCCTGCGGGCGCAAGCGCCATTCGCGCAGCATGGTGTCCACCAGGTAGGCCACGAACACCACGATGCCCAGCTGGCCGACGATCATCCACGGGTTCACCACGCCGACCGGGACGGCGGTCTCGACGCCACCAAAGATCAGCGCCACTTCCAGGCGCGTCACTTCGGTGAAGTTGATGTTGTCGCCGGTGGTGAAGTTGATCACCAGCGAGACCAGGCGCATGCCGCAGGCCGCCGCGCACAGCCAGGCCCGGCTGGACGAAAAGCGCAGGTGCACGAACAGCGCCAGCGACACGAACATCACCGTGCCGGCCACGTGCGCCCAGCGCAGCAGCTCGGCGTACTCGTGCGGGTCGCGCACGTACATCATCATGCGTTCCATCGCCGAGATGGTGGCCACCGACAGGCAGGCCAGGGCGAACACCAGGTGCACGCGGTCCTGGGGGCGGCGAATCCACGCCAGCGCATGCACCAGGCCCAGCATGAGGCAGGCGCCGCCCATCACCGGCCACGCGATGTCTATCCAGTTCATGCCTGCGGTCCCTGCCCGGTGGCAACCACGCCGAGTCTATACGACGGGTGCGCGGGTCATGGGGCGCCGCCCAGGCGCGGGCGCCAGGCGATTTCCCAGCGCCACTCCGAGCTGATGCCGGTCTCGATGTTCACGTCGCTCCAGACGTAGCGCCAGGCCAGGGCCAGCCGGACGTGGTCGGTGATCGGGTGTTCCAGCCGGAAGTCGAGGTTGGCGTAGCGGCCGTCGTCGAGGGAATCGAGCAGCTGCAGTTCGCCCGTGTAGGTGATGCTGCCGAGCAGCGGGCCCTTGGCGCGGGCGTACAGGCCGTAGGCCGTGCCGTCGTAGTGCTGCGCGCCGCGGTCCAGCCACAGGTAGCCCACGGCCGGGCCGATGCGCAGGTAGCGTTCGGGCGCTTCGAACAGGCGCCAGCCGTAGGCCACGCTGAGCGTGCGGGTGCGGTCGTAGCCTTCGTCTATGAGGTCGGACGAACCGATCACCCGGCCGGACACGAAGCGGTCCGACGGCAGCCAGCGGTCGTAGCTCAGGCTGGCCGAGGCATCGTCGTCCTTGAGCCGGCCCTCGGTGCGGGTGTAGCCGTAGGACAGGTTGCCGTTGAGTTCGCCGTGGTCGGAAGCGCGCACGAAGCGCAGGGTGGCGTCCACTTCGTCCTCGCGCTGTTCCAGGCTGCCGCGGTCGGCGCCCAGCTTCAGGCCCACGTCCACGCGCCACGGGCTGGCCGGTTCGGCCGCAGGTGCGGGTGCGGCCGCAGGTGCGGGTGCGGCCGGCGTGGCCGACGCGGCCGCCGGAGCGGACGGCGTGACCGCCGCGGGATCCGGGGCGTCGTCGTCGCGCACCGTGGCGGTGGCCTGCGCCACGCGGATGCGGCCGAAGGCGTCGCTGTCGAACACGATGTAGCCGTCGCGCGTTTCCACCCAGCGGCCCCGGAGGGTGTCGCCGTTGGCCGCCACCAGCGTGGCCGCCGGCGCCAGCGCCGCCACGCCCAGCCACAGCACGGCCGCGCCGGCCGCCCGAAGCCACCGGGGCACGCGCTTGCCTGGCGCGCGGTTCGGCACGGGCCTGCTCATCGTCCCTGCGCGGTGCCGGTCACCCAGCTGATGGCGTCCAGCAGCGCCTGGTCGTCCACCGGCTTGCGCAGGAAAAGCTTGGCGCCCAGGTCGCGGGCCCACAGTCGCGTCTCGTCGTCTTCGCGCGCGGAAATGGTGATCACCGGCAGCTGGATGCCGCGCTGGTTGAGCTCTTCCTGGATCTGCAGCCCGGTCAGCTGCGGCAGGCTGATGTCCAGCAGGATGCACGCCAGCGGCTGGTCGCGCACGCCGGCCAGGAACTCGTGCGCCGAACCGAAGGGGCGCGCGTCCAGCCCCGCCGAACGGATCAGGCGCGCGAACCCGTTACGGACGGCGTCGTCGTCGTCCACGATGTACACGACAAGCGGTACGGCCTTCCTCGTCATCCCTTGTCCCCGGAACCTGCGTGCCCTGGTGTCGCGCCCGCCGTGGGCGGGCCGCGCGGCACGCACTGAATGCGTTTCCCCTGGCCACCAATCTAGGGCGGGCGAACGCGGCGCGGTATGGGACCTTGAGCCTACGGCGGCGGCCGCGGCGGGACTTCAGCGCGGGTGGGACCGGGAGCGGTCGGCGGCCGCGAGCTGTTCGCACAGGTGCACCAGTTCGGCCACCGAGCGCACCTTCATCTTGGCCATCACCCGGCCGCGGTGGACCTTCACCGTTTTCTCGGCGATGCCCAGGTCGCCGGCGATCTGCTTGTTGAGGCGCCCGCGCACCACGTGTTCCATCACTTCGCGCTCGCGCACCGACAGCGCCGCCTGCCGGCTGCGGATGTCGTCGCTGGCCTTGCGGGCGCCCGCCGCCGTGCGGCTGGCCTGCAGCGCCTGGCGCACGACGGCCAGCAGGTCGTCGGCGTCCACGGGTTTTTCAAGGAAGTCCTGGGCGCCCTGCTTCATGGCGCGCACGCCGGTGGCGATGTTCGAGCGGCCGGTGAGGTAGATCACGGGCATCAGCAGCCCGCGCTCGATCAGCAGGTCGTGCAGCTCGGGCCCGGACAGGCCCGGCATGTGGACGTCCAGCACCAGGCATCCCGTGCGGTCTTCCGGCGACTGGTCCAGGAAGTCCTGGGCCGAACCGAAGGTTTCCACCGCCAGGCCCTCGGAGCGCAGCAGGCGCGCCAGCGAATCGCGGACGTCGGCCTCGTCGTCCACGATGAAGACGATGTCGCCGGTACCACCGGTTGCCGCCATGGCGCGGTGCTCCCTGGGAATGGCCTGGATGACTGTATGCCAGCGCGACATGGCCGAAGCAACTGCCGCCGCGGGCTACAGCAGCAGCGACACGACGCGGTCCAGCAGCTCGTCGGCCGACACCATGGTCAGGGCCAGCGGCGCCACCGGCGCCAGGAAGGCGACGGCCAGCTTCGCCACCAGCCGCAGGCCGACCGGGAAGACGCGCATGTTCGACAGGCTCTGGTAGCTGTTGCCCAGGTCCGCCAGGGACTGGAAGTCGGCGTCACCCAAGGGGCTGGGCGACCCGCCGCGCCCGAGCCACTTGCGCTGGAAATCGGCGGCATAGTCCATGGCCAGCGCGCCGTAGGCCGACAGCCCCAGGCGCTTGGCATCCGCCAGCGCGGGCACGAACGGCAGCAGCGGCGCCAGCACGAAGCACAGGCTCACCACCGTTGCCGCGGCCAGGTCGAGCTTGAAGTGCAACAGCTGCGCATCCGAGTACAGGATCTGCCCGGCAATCCAGCCCGAGGCCATCGTGCCCTGGGCCACCAGCAGCGGCACGAACGCCAGCGTCATCTGCGACAGGAAGCCCAGGCCGCCGGCCTGGTCCGGGTGCAGCGGCTGCAGCGCCAGCGGCAGCCGGGACAGGCGCCACAGCAGCACCGCCCACAGCAGCAGCCGGTAGTACCAGCGCAGTATCAGGAACTGGAACAGGGGCACGCTGACCCACTGCATCCACAGGCCGGGCAGGCGCAGCTGCAGCTGGCCGTTCTCGACCACGCCGTACCAGGTGTCAATCTCCAGCGCCGACACCTGCCGCCAGATGGCGCCGATGCCCACCACGTACACGAAGGCCAGCAGCAGCGCTTCCACCCGCGAAGAAGCCACCGCGCGCCGCATCGCGGCCAGGATGCGCCGGAAGGCTTCGTCCTGCGCGGGCTCCACCAGGCCGCGCTCGACGAACTTGCCGACGGCCACGGTCATGCGCCGGTGAACCAGCACTTCGGCGGCCAGCATCAGCGGCAGCGCCACCAGGTAGCGCAGCGCAGTGTCCACGTCCTTGAGGAAAGGCACTTGGGCACCTTCCCAGGCGCGGCCATCCATCAGCGACAGCACCAGCAGCGGCAGCCACAGCAAAGCCATTGCCAGCGCCACGCGCCGGCCCAGGCGGCCCAGCGCGGCGTCCGAACAGTGCAACCGGCACAGCAGCCGCTGCAGTGGCCCATCGGCCACCAGCGACAGGGGTCCCGCGGCGTCCATGCGTGCCTGGCGGCTGGCGTCCGTCATGCCGCGTCAGTTCAGCGACTTGTCGGGGTAGTACTTGCTGCCTTTGACGGTGATCTCGGCCGCCAGCCCCGAAGACGTCACCTGGTACAGCCACACGCCCGGCGACACCGACACCGCGCCATCGAAGGCCTTGCCGTCGCCGCCGTGGGTCAGGGCCAGGGTGGACTGGCCGCTGGGCTCCCAGCCCTGGTTGATGAAGGCGCGGAACGCCTCCTGCGTGGCGAACACGAACACCAGGTCGTACTTCTTGATGCCCGCACCCACGCCGGCCTGCACTTCGACGAAGCGCATGAAGGTTTGCGACGGCGGCGAGTGCAGCACCGCCAGGCCACGGCCGCGGCCGGTGCCGGCCACGCCGATCTTGATGCCCAGGCTGCGGAACGTGGCGTAGCCGGCGGCACCGGCGATGTCCTGGCGGGCGCTGGGCTTGGCCCGGTAGAGGTTGGCCAGCACCTGTTCGGACTGGGCGCGGATTTTTTCCCGCTGCTGGTCGGGCGTGTCGGCCAGCACGAGGCCGGACAGGCACAGCAGCGTCAGCATCAGGAGGCCTCGGGCAATGGCGCCGGCAGCTTGCATCTTCATTCCTTGCAGGGTGGGTCCGCAGCCCGTGTGGTCACGGATTGGGCGGGAGTGGCGACCGGCTTACTGGGCCGGGACGACCTTGGCCTGGTCGAGCAGGCCGCGCAGCTGCCTGGCCCAGTCGGATGCCGCACGGCGGGCTTCGGCGCGGTTCTCGGTGTAGCTGATCCAATGCATGCCGCGGGTTTCGCGCGCCTCGGTGCGGTCGAAGATGCGCATGGCGGTTTCGCCGCTGGACGAATCGCGCAGCTCGGCTACCAGGCTCATTTCGCCCGCCGACACGGCATAGGTGCGCTCGGCCGGGTTCGTTTCCAGCTTCGGCGCCTGGATGTAGAGGTTGACGATGCGGGCATCGAGCTCCAGCACGTCGTCACCCGGCTGGTCCACCAGCTGGTAGCCGCCGGCGGCCAGTTCCACCACCATCTGTTCGCGCACCAGTGCGGCCAGCTCGTCGCGGATGCGCTGCGCGTCCTCGGGCCGGACCCTGGCGCGGGTGGAGCCCGCCGACGTGCGGCCCCAGTCGCGGCGGAACGACACCGACACCGGCGCCAGCCGGATCTTCGGGTACTGGCCCACCGACGTGCCCGGCCGCGCATACACCGCGTCGAGCCCCTTCACAGTGACGCGCGCCAGCCCGTCGTCGCTCCACTGCCTGGCCGCGTCGCGCTTGGACACGGGGACGTCCTGGGCCGGCAGCGAAGGTGCGGCGGCCAGTGCAGCGACGGTCAGGAGGCTCAGGACAAGGGTCGGGATGCGCATGGGAAGCCTCGTGTTGGTTCGTTGTCGGCCCGGAAGGCGCGACGGGCGGCGGTGGCGTTGATGGTGCGAAGCCACCCGCGCGGTCGCCATTGGACCTTGGCCTTACCGGGACGGGTCGGCACTCGCCGATGCGGCGGCGGCCAGGGCGCGATAGCCGTCCAGCGTGCTGCGCAGCGCGGGGTCGCCGGGGGCGCGCACCAGGGCGGCCTCCAGCGCGGCGATGGCTTCGCGCGGGCGACCGCTGTCGTGCAGGGCCACCGCATGCACGAAGGCGTAGTGGGGATTGTCGGGCGCCGCCGCCATGGCGCGCCGGAGCAGGGGCAGCGCCGCGTCGAGCTTTCCTTCGCGCACGCGCAGCAGGCCCTGCGCATGCAGCAGTGCGGCGTCGCCGGGGGCATGGGCCAGGCCGGCCTCGAGCTCGGCCTCCACTTCGGCATCGCGCCCGGTTTCCTGCAGCAGGTCGGCCAGGCTGACGTAGGCGGGCGCGAAGCCGGGCTGCAGTGCAATGGCCGCGCGCATTTCCTTCTCGGCGTCCGCGGCGCGGCCCTGGCGCGCCAGGAACGCGCCCAGCTCCAGCCGGGACTCGGCGCGGTCGGCATTGGCGCGGCGCGACTGTTCGAACTCGGCGAACGCGGTGGCCAGGCGGCTGCGCGCGGAGGCATCCAGTGACGCCGGGTCGGTGCCCGCCAGCACATGCGCCGCCTGCAGCCGCACTATCCGCGACGGGTCGGCGGTCATCGGCAGCGCCAGCGTGCGCTGCACCGCCGGAGGCGCCGCGTGCAGCGCTTCCACGGCCGCGCCGCGCACCATGGCGTCGGCGTCGGCCAGCGCCGGCGGCAGTGCGGCCGCGGTGTCGCGGTCGAGATAGGCGCGCAGGTGCGAGAGCGCGGTGGCGCGGGTGATGGCGGGCAGGGCCATGTCGCCGGCGACGGCCACCAGCGCCGCACCGGCGCCGGGTTCGCCGACCGATGCCGAATGGAATGCCGGCGCCACCTTGGACATCGGTGAGGAATAGGCGCCGTGCACGGAGCGGATCTCTGCCTCGGCCCAGTCGGCGTCGCGGTCGGTGTGGCAGCCGGTGCAGGCGTCGGGCGCGCCCACCGCCGCGCTGGCCGCGGGCTGGGGCACGCGCATGAAGTGGTCGCGCCGCAGGTCAATGCCCATGTAGGCGCGCTCGGGCATGTGGCAGTCCACGCAGGCCGAGCCGGCGCTGGCCGGCGAATGCATCGTGTGTTCCGGGCGCGCGTACTGCGACGGGGCGTGGCACTGCCCGCACACGGCGTCGCCGGGGGCACGCAGTTCCCCGGAGTGCGGTTCGTGGCAGTCGCTGCAGGTCACGCCCGCGGCGTGCATGCGGCTCTGCATGAACGAACCGACTTCGTACACTTCCTCGCGCTGCTGGCCGTCGGCGAAGTACAGGCCACCGTCGAGGCGGGCGATTTCGTGGGTCTGCAGCAGGCTGCCGTCATGGTCCATGCCCTCGGCGTGCGGGCTGCGGCGCGAGTGGCACTGTGCGCAGGCCGTCAGTTCGCGCTGGCTGGTGCGCGCGGGGCTGCGTGCGGGCAATCCGGTCTGGGCATCGGTCTGCCAGGTCTGGCCCTTGCGCTCGTCCAGCAGCACGCGCAGGCCGCGGGTCGGGTCGGCCTTCCTGGCGGGCGCGTCGGCGCGCGTCCAGGCCACGTGCCCGCTGCCGGGGCCATGGCAGGCCTCGCAGCCCACGTCGAACTCCGACCAGGTGGTGTTGAACTGGTCGGTGGCGGCGTCGTAGTTACGGTCCAGATTCGTGGTGTGGCAGTCGGCGCACATCCAGTTCCAGTTCTGGTACGGCCCGGTCCAGTGCAGGGCATCGCCGGCGCCGATGTCCTCTTCCGGATAAAGCGAGTACCAGCGCTGCCCGCCGGCGTCGCGTTCGCGCGTGTCCCAGGCGAAGGGCAGGGCCTGGATGCGGCCGTCGGGCAAGGCCACCAGGTATTGCTGCAGCGGCTCCAGGCCGATGACGTAGCGGACTTCGAACACGCCGTCCTTGCCGTCGGCGCCTTCGGCCTGCACGAAGTAGCGCCCGTCCTGCTGCCGGAACACCGCCTCGCGCCCGCTGTAGGCCAGGCGCGCGCCGTTGAAGTCACCCAGCACCGTGCCGGCGGCGGCATGCTGCATGGCGCGCGCGTGGTGCGATCCGCGCCACGCCTTGGCCTCGCCCTGGTGGCAGCCGGCGCACGCATCGGAGCCGACGAAGCCCGCGGGGTCCGCCGCCACCGCCGGGGTGCCGGCCGGCGGTGCGGGCGCGGGTTCGACGCCCGGCGCCCGGCGCGCCTGCAGGTGCCAGGCCAGCGCGCCGGCCAGCACGATGGCCGACAGGCACGCGGCCATGAGCCACCCGCCGAAGCGCCGGCGATTCATCCGGCGGCGCCGGGGCGCGGCGTCGGACGCGCCTGCGTCACAGGCCGAACGCGAACGCCACGACCGGGCCGCTCATGGTCACGTCGAGCGAACGGTCGGAGCCGCCCAGCTCCAGGTCCATGTGCCGGTAGCCGAACATCAGCGAACCCTTCGACATGCGGTAGCCGGCCATCATGCTGGCGTTCCAGGTGCCGTCGGTCTGGCCGAACGAGCCGTCCACGCGCGAGATGAGCGTCCACTTGTCGGACAGGCGGGCGGTGTAGCGCGCGCCCAGCAGCGCATCGGTGAAGGTTTCCTCGAAGCCGATGTTGGCCGTCGGCAGCAGCGCGGCGGTCGGATCCAGCTCCACGTCCAGGTCCACCTTGGCGTAGCGCACGCCGAACAGCAGGTCCAGGCCTTCGTAGCGCTCGGGCTCGACGTTCCAGACGCCGCCCGCTTCCAGCAGCGTGGTCTGCATCGAGGCGTCGCTGTCGAACAGCGTCCGCGAACCCGAGTCCGACAGCGACAGGTAGGTGGCGTCGCCGAACACGCCGAAGCGGTCGCCCTGGCCTTCGACGTGCATCTGGAAGGCCATGTCTATCTTGCTGACGATGTCGCTGAAGTAGGTTTCGCTGCTGAACGGGGCCACTTCCTCGTTGAGGTCGGTCTTGATGGACGAACCCCACAGGTACGGGGCGACGGTCCAGTCCCAGGCCTCTTCGGCGCGGGCATCGGCGGCAGGCAGCAGCGAGAGCATGGCCACGGGAAGCAGGGCGGCCAGCAGTTTCTTGGCATTCATGGCTTGGAACCTCGTATCGGGGTGCGCGGGTGGCGCATCAGGGATTGACGACGACGTAGACCACGTCGTTGCTGTACCAGCTGCGCCGGTAGTAGACGGTGCCGCACAGGTAGTAGGTTTCGTTGGCGCGGTAGACCACGGTGCAGCCGGGCGGCAGCGCGTAGTAGTACGAACCCACCACGGCGGCCGTGGTGACCGCCACCGTGCCGATCACGACGCCGGCGGCCACCGGATAGCGATAGTTCGGGCCCCAGTGGTTGTAGTCGTTGTCGATGTTGACGTCGCGGTCGATGTCCACGTTGACGTCGTTGCCGATGTTCACGTCGTTGCCGACGTTGATGTCACCGCGGCTTTTGGCGGCGCCGCTGCCGCGACGGGCGTCGAAGTTGGACGCGCTGACGGACGGCTTGGCCATGCGCGAGCCGCCCGGGCCCGCCTGCGCCGCCGGGGCGGCCAGCAGCAGCGAAACAGCCAGGGTGGCGGCCGCGCCAGCGGCCAGGCGCAGCAGCGGGGTCTTGCGGGACAGGGCGATCATCGGGCGTCTCCAGCGGCGTCGTAATCGAGGGGAATCGGTGCATCGAACGGCAGCGCGACGGCGCCCGCGGGCGGCACGAAGCGGAAGCTGGCGGCGTCGAGCTTGGGCGAGGTGTTCCAGTCCAGCACCGCTTCGAACTGCGGCTGGCCGTACTCGTGGCGCGTGGTCAGCAGGATCTTGCGCGGCAGCGGGCGGCTGCCCTTCTCGATCCAGATCTGCCAGTCCACGTCGCCCTGCCGGAACGCCAGCTGCTGGCAGGCCACGCCGTCCACCGTGGCGTCGCCCACCAGCACGCCGCCGCGCACGCGGTCGAGCAGCGTGCCGGAGAAGGCCTGGTGCAGTACGTCAATCAGCGGCAGTTCGATGCCGGCCGCCAGCACGTTGCCCAGCAGCTGCTGCAGGGTGGCGGGCGCCTTCACCTGCACGTAGGCCTGGTCTTGCGCCGACAGCATGGACAGCTGCTTGCCGTCGTACACGAAGGTGCGCGCGCCGAGGTCACCGGCCACGTCCACGCGCAGGCCGTCGGGGCGGCGGACCACCATGGAGATGGTTTCGTTGTTCTGCAGCTTGAAGCCCTCGTCCACGATCTGGTCGCGGCTGGCGGTGGCCACCAGGGAGAAGGCGCTCAGGCCGCCGAGGTACTGCGCCATGTGGTCCATGGCCGCGCGTGCGTCGGCCTCGATGGCGGGATTGACGCGCGCGGTGGCCTCCTGGCCTGCGGCGCTGGCTGGCGCCGGAAGCGCGAGAGCCGCCGCGACCAGCAGCGTGGACACCGGACCTGCAAGAATCTTCATCGCAACGCTCCTGTTTCAATGGCGGTTGAGGCGTGGGGCCGGCCTGGACGCGCCTGGCCCAGCGGTGAGGCTAGGCGTCGGCCGCGGCCCGCGAAATGGGACCTTGTTCCTACCGGCCGGGCCAAAAAAGAAGGCGGCCAGGGGATGGCCGCCTCGACTACGCATCCGTCGAACTACCCGGGGGAACGCTTTGACTCAGGGAATCGCCTCCAGCGCACCGGCTTCCTCTTCCGGCAGCGACACCGAACCGAACAGCACCGGCCACAGCGCGCCGAACACTTCCTGCAGGAACTTGGACGGCGCCGCGGTGCGGGCCTCGGTTTCGATGATCTGCCGCAGCTCGGCCACCTTGGCCGGGTTGGCGTCGGCGAGGTTGTTCTTCTCGTACGGGTCGGCGGCCAGGTCGAACAGTTCGGTGCGCGAGGGCAGCGCCACGTTCCACACCAGCTTCCACTGGCCCTTGGCGACGGCCGCCTGCTGCGGCTCGATGGAATAGATGGTGGTTTCGCGCGGCGACGGCTTGCGGCCGGCGACCGTGTCCCACATGTCCAGGCCGTCGATCGGCTTGCCGCCTTCCACCTTGCCGCCGGCCACGCCGATCAGCGTCGGGAAGATGTCCACCACGTGCATCGGCTGGTCCACCACCGTGCCGGCCGGCAGGTGGCCGCGCCAGTTGGCCAGCGCGATCACGCGGGTGCCGCCTTCGTACAGGGTGCCCTTGCCGTCGCGCCACGGGCCGTTGCTGGCGGGCAGCGTGAGCTTGGAGACGTCGCTTTCACCCGCGAAGCGCGACGAACGCACGCCGCCGTTGTCGCTGTGGTAGACGATCAGGGTGTCTTCGTCCATGCCGCGCGCCTTCAGCGCCGCCACCACGCGGCCCACCTGGTCGTCCAGCGCCGTGATCATGGCGGCGTAGGTGCGGCGGGTCGGGTCGGCGATGCCGCTGTTGCGGTCTTCGTACGACTTGGGGGCCTGGAACGGCGAGTGCGGCGCGGTGAAGGCCAGGTACATGAACATCGGCTGGGACTTGTCGTGGCCGGCAATCAGGCGCACGGCGTCGTCACCCAGCAGGTCGGTGGCGTAGCCCTCTTCCTTCACCGGCTCGTTGTTGCGGAACCAGTCCAGCGCGCCGTGGGCGGAGTGGGTGAAGTAGTCGATCTCGCCCAGCACCGCGCCGTAGTGGTAGTCGAAGCCACGCTGCATCGGCCAGAACTTCCGGTCGGCGTGGCCCAGGTGCCACTTGCCGACCATCAGCGTGCGGTAGCCGGCTGCCTTGAGCGCCTGCGGCAGCAGGTACTCGTCGGTGTCCACGCCGTACTTGCCGGCCGACGGGATCACCGCCGACTGCATGCCGGTGCGGAACGGGTAGCGGCCGGTCATCAGCGCCGCGCGGGTCTGCGTGCACAGCGGCTGCGCCCGGAACTGTTCCAGGCGGACGCCGCCGCGGGCCAGGGCGTCGATGTTGGGGGTCTTGATGTCCGAACCGTGGTAGCCCACGTCGGCCCAGCCCTGGTCGTCGGCGACGATGTAGACGATGTTGGGCTGCTTGGCCTTGGCCGACGCCGCCATCGGCACCAGGGCCGCGGACGCGAGCACCAGCATTGCGAAGAATTTCGTAGTGCGTGGAAGCAGTTTCATGGCACACCCCTTTGTATCGAAGTCCTTCCGCCGGCGGCGCCGGTGGACCCTGCTGCGCATGCGGCGCCCGGGACGGACGAGCACACGTCGCCATTGGGACAAAGAATGGCCCTGTCTTCGATACAGCCTAGGAGCTATTGATTTCGCCCTGTCGCGGTGCTATGCGGTGACCGGCCGCGCCGGTGTCAGCCCACGAACCGCCGCAGGGGCGTGTGCCGCACCAGCAGCTGGTAGCTGAGCAGGCAAACCGCCAGCGTGGCGCCGCTGGCCAGCGCGAACTTCAGCGGCCACGCCATGTCGCTGTCCATCAGGGCGAACTGCAGCGCAAACAGCAGCGGCAGATGCCACAGGTAGGTCCAGTACGCGCTTTGCGCGAGGTAGCGCATCGGCGCGCTGGCGCGGTTGAGCAGGCGCTGCCCGGCCACCAGGCACAGCACGGTGAGCCACACGCTGAGCAAGGCCTCCAGCGCGGCCACCGGCCACGAAGCGGTGGGCTGCGTGGCGCCTGGCAGCTCCACCGACAGCCGCCAGAGGAACAGCGCGTAAAGCACCGCGCCGCCCGCCACCAGCCACGGCACGCACGGGCGCACGCGCTCGAGCCAGCCCGGTGCAGCGTGCAGCTGCGTGCCCAGCGCATAGAACGCGCCGTAGAACAGCAGCGCCCAGAACTGCGGCAGCAGGCCTTCGGGCGCCGGGTGCGGCGCGCTCACCGACGCCAGCGCCGGCACCAGCAGCACCGGCAGCCCCAGCAGCAGCCACGCCGGATGGCGCGTCAGCACGCCGCGCAGCGCGCGGCCCAGGTCCAGCGTGCGCGCCACCCACTGCAGCACGGCCAGCAGCAGCAGGTAGTACAGGAACCACAGGTGGGACGTGCCCAGCGGCGCCTGCGGCGGGTCGTCCATCCGCATCCATGCGTCCACCATTGCCAGGAACGCGGAGGGGTGCCGGACGTTCTCGACGGCCCACACCACCGCCGCCGACAGCGACAGCCACACCAGCGGCCACGCCACCAGGAACGGCAGCGCGATGCGCCGCACCCGCTGCCGCGCGAACGCCGCGCCGCCGCGCCGCTCGATCACCCACGCGGCGAAGAACCCCGCCACCACGAAGAACAGCGGCATCCGGAACAGATGCAGTCCCCACGCCACCACGTCCACCCACGCGCTGTTCTGGCGGTCGGCCGTGGGGAAGAAACCCTGCATCAGCGGGCTGAACGCCAGCGCCGCGTGGAAGAACACGCCGGCCAGCATGGCCAGCGCGCGCAGGTGGTCCATGTAGTGCAGCCGCTCCTGCGTTGCGTTCACAACGATGGCCTCAGTAGAACGCCGGCTTGCGGCCGTGCACCCAGGCGGTGACGGCGATCACCAGCACCGACAGCGCCGACAGCGTGGCCAGGATGGCCACTGCGGTGGGCGTCCACACCAGCGCGTCCACGCCGATGCGCCTGCTGATTTCCGGCACCTGCGACAGGCCCATGATGTAGGGATTGATCAGCACCATCGAACCGATCATGGCGAACGTGGCCCAGCCTTCGGACTCCACCGACATCGCCACCGCCAGCGAAACGGAATAGGCGAACAGGATGTAGGCGAAGATCAGCAGCGAATACACGAACAGCCCGTCGGGCAGCGGCGTCAGCAGCACCACCGCCAGCGTGCCGCCCAGCAGCAGCACGAAGGGCACGCCGAAGGTCAGCGTGTTGCCCACCAGCTTGGACACGGTGAAGTCCAGCGGCGACACCGGCAGGCTCATCGCGAAGGCCAGCGTCTGGTCCTTGCGCTCCACCACCAGCGAGGTGGAGATGGAGAAGCACGCCGAGGAAATCATCACGATCAGCAGCGTCAGCGAGCCGATGTAGAAGGCCCAGGGCTTGGCCAGCCCCAGGAAGCACAGCGCGACGATGCCGGCCAGCACGTAGATGGCCAGCTGCTTCTGGAACAGCTGCCAGTCCTTGGCCACCAGCAGGCGGATTACGGGAGTGTTGAGGGTCATGCCACGGCTCCGGAGCGGACGGCGGTTACGAAGATGTCTTCCAGCGCCATCGGGTCGGCGCGCTGTACCTGCAGGCCTTGGGCAGCCAGGCGCGCGGGCAGGCCGTCGTCCCAGATGCGTGCCTTGATTTCCACCAGGCTGCCGTTGGCGCGGGCCATGGCGATTTCCGGCCACGCGTCCAGGCCTGCGGGCAGTGCGCCCTGGCAGACGATGCGGCGCCAGCGGTCGACGAAGCTGTGCTTGTCGTCGGACGCCACCAGGCGGCCCTGGTGCAGGAAGGTGATGTTGTCGGCCAGCTGTTCGACGTCGTGGGTGTTGTGCGACGAGAACAGCACGCTGCGGCGCTCGTCGCGCAGCACGTCGGCCAGGGCTTCGAGCACTTCGATGCGGGCCACCGGGTCCAGGCCGGTGGTGGGTTCGTCCAGCAGCAGCAGGCGCGGGCGGCGGGCCAGGCACAGCAGCAGCAGGGCCTTCACGCGCTGGCCGTGCGAGTAGCCGCCCACGGGCTGTTCGGCGCGCAGTTCGAAGCGCTTGGTCAGGTCGGCCGCGTAGCCTTCGTCCCAGCCGGGGTAGATGCGGCGGATCAGGTCCATGTGCCAGTGCAGGGTCTGGCCGCGGTACAGGCGCATGTCTTCCGAAGCGAAGCCGATGTCGCGCTTGGCGGCCACCTGGGCCGCAGGCAGGCGGTGGCCCAGCACGGTCACTTCGCCGGCGTCGGCCGAGGCCAGGCCGGTGAGCAGGCGCAGCAGGGTGGTCTTGCCGGCGCCGTTCACGCCCACCAGGCCCATCACCTGGCCTTCGGGCAGATCCAGCGTGATGTCCTGCAGGGCGAAGTGCGGGTAGCGCTTGGCGATGCCGGACAGGGAAAAGGCGAGGCTCATGGCGTGTTTCCTTGCGGGGTGGCGGGGCCGGTGTGGCCGGCCGCGTCGGTTGGGGTGGGGTCGGCGGCCTGGTCGAGCAGCCGGTGCAGGTCGCTGCGGGGCAGGCCGAGGCGGGCGGCGCAGGCCAGCAGGGCGGCGAGCTGGCGGTGCAGCTCTTCGTGCATGAGCGCGGTGGGCAGGTCGCCGCGCTCGGCCACCACCGAGCCCTTGCCCTGGCGGGTGGCGATGACGCCGGCGCGCTCGAGCTCTTCGTAGGCGCGGCGCACGGTGATCACGCTGACCCGGCTGGCCGCGGCCAGCTCGCGGATGGACGGCAGCGACTGCCCGGCCGTCCAGTCGCCGCCCATCACCTTGGCGGTGACCTGGTCGACGATCTGCTGGTACATCGGCCGCGGATCGCTGGCGGACAGGAAGAGTTCGGGGTTCACGGGCGCCACTGTGCTGCCGGAGTATGCACAGTATGCACAGCCAGCCGGGAGCGCGCAACGGTAACGGGGTCAGATCAACTTCCCGGGGCAGTAACGGGGCAAGAACGGGGTCAGATCAACTTCCCGGGAGAGCGACGCACCGAAGCGCCAGGACCGGTCTCCCGGGAAGTTGATCTGACCCCGTTCTTGCCCCGTTACTGCGGCTCTTCGTCGGGGACGGGGATCAGCAGGGTGAACACCGTATGCCCCGGCCGCGAGCGGTAGCTCAGCGAGCCGCGGTGTTCGCGCGCCACCTGCTGCGCCAGCGGCAGCCCCAGGCCGCTGCCTTCGGCGCGCCCACTCACCAGCGGCAGGAAGATGCGTTCGGCCAGGTCGTCGGGCACGCCGCGGCCGTCGTCGGCGATTTCGACGCGCACCACGAGTTTGTGCGCGGCGTCGCCGATCAGCAGGTGGTGTTCGGCGCGCGTGCGCAGCTGCACCTGCGAGGCGCCCGATTCCAGGGCGTTGCGCACCAGGTTCCAGAGCGCCTGCACCAGGCGGTCGGCGTCGCCGGGGAACTCGGGCAGGGACGGGTCGAAGTCGCGCACGATCCTGATGGCCCAGCCCGCCTCCACTTCGGCCAGCCGGCGCACGCGCTCGAGCACGGCGTGGATGTTGGTGGGGTGGAAGGCGTGCGGCGGCGCGGGGTTGAGCAGGCGCTCGACCAGGGCGGCCAGGCGGTCCACTTCGGCATCAATCAGGCCCACCAGTTCGCGCGCGTCGTCGGTGTCCACGCGGCGGCCCAACAGCTGGGCGGCGCCCTTCATGCCGGCCAGCGGATTGCGGATCTCGTGCGCCAGGCCCTTGAGCGCGGCGGACAGCGCGGCCGGAAGCAGGGTGGCCGGGTCTTCGCCGGGGAATTCGTCGGCGGGGTGTACTTCGATGCGCACGCCGCCGTCGTCGGTGCGCGCCAGCCACAGTTCGGCGAAGCGCTCGGTGCCGCCGGGGAAGGCCAGGCGCGCGCGGCGCACGCGCACCGCTTCGCCGGTGTCGGGCAGGCGCGGCAGCAGTTCGGCCAGGCGGCTGCCTTCGCCGTCGAGTTCGGCCAGGGCCAGCCCGACCAGCCGCCGCACGCTCACGCCCAGCCAGCTGGCGAAGGCGGGGTTGCAGCCCAGCAGCCGGCCTGCCGCATCGGCCCAGGCGATGGGCGTGGCGAGGGCATCGGCCAGAGGGGCGTCGGGCGGGCTCATCGCACCATCATAGTGCGCTGCCCCACCCCCGGAACATCGCGCAAAACAAGAACGGGGTCAGGTTCACTTCTTTTCACTAACCATTTGTTAGTGAAAAGAAGTGAACCTGACCCCGTTCCTTGCCGCGATTACAGGCCGTAGTAGAGCTGGTATTCGAGCGGGTGGGTGGCGGCGCGGAACTTGGTCACTTCCTGCATCTTCAGGGCGATGTAGCCGTCGATGAAGTCGTCGGTCATCACGCCGCCGGCCTTGAGGAACTCGCGGTCGGCGTCCAGCGCGGCCAGGGCCTGGTCCAGCGAGTGGCAGACGGTGGGGATGTTCTTCTCTTCTTCCGGCGGCAGGTCGTAGAGGTCCTTGTCGCTGGGCGCGCCCGGGTCAATCTTGTTCTTGATGCCGTCCAGGCCGGCCATCATCAGCGCGGTGAAGATGAGGTAGCCGGAGTTCATCGGGTCCGGGAAGCGGATCTCGATGCGGCGCGCCTTCGGGTTGGCCACGTACGGAATGCGGCAAGAGGCCGAGCGGTTGCGGGCCGAGTAGGCCAGCATCACCGGCGCTTCGAAGCCCGGCACCAGGCGCTTGTACGAGTTGGTGGTGGAGTTGGAGAAGGCGTTGATGGCGCGCGCGTGCTTGAAGATGCCGCCGATGTACCACAGCGCCATCTGGCTCAGGCCGCCGTAGCCGTCGCCGGTGAACAGGTTGGTGCCGCCCTTGGCCAGCGACTGGTGCACGTGCATGCCGCTGCCGTTGTCGCCGACCATCGGCTTGGCCATGAAGGTGGCGGTCTTGCCGTTGCGGTGGGCGACGTTGCGGATGATGTACTTCATCATCATCAGTTCGTCGGCCTTCTTCACCAGCGAGTTGAACTTGGTGCCGATCTCGCACTGGCCGGCGTTGGCCACTTCGTGGTGGTGCACTTCCACTTCCTGGCCGGCGGCCATCAGCAGCTTGCACATCTCGGCGCGGATGTCGTGCAGCGAGTCGGTGGGCGCGACCGGGAAGTAGCCGCCCTTCACGCCCGGGCGGTAGCCGCTGTTGCCGCCTTCGTACTTCTTCTTGCTGTTCCAGGCCGCTTCCTCGGAATCGATCTCGAAGAAGGTGTGGCCCATGTCGTTGCCGAAGCGCACCGAGTCGAAGATGAAGAACTCGGGCTCCGGACCGAAGTAGGCCTGGTCGGCGATGCCGCTGGCCTTGAGGTAGGCCTCGGCGCGCTTGGCGATGCCGCGCGGGTCGCGCGAGTAGCCCTGCATGGTGGCCGGGTCGAGCACGTCGCAGACCAGGATCAGGGTCGGGTCGGCGGTGAACGGGTCCATGACCGCGGTGTCCGGATCCGGCAGCAGCACCATGTCGGATTCGTTGATGCCCTTCCAGCCCGAGATGGACGAGCCGTCGAACATCTTGCCGTCCTCGAACAGCGCCGGCTCGATGATCGACACCGGGAAGGTGACGTGGTGGTGCACGCCGCTCATGTCGGCGAAGCGCAGGTCGACGAACTCGACCTCGTGGTCCTTGATCAGCTTTTCGATGTGGGCGTACGACATGCGGGCGACTCCGGCGGGGTGTGGGATGCCTTGGTATGAGCAAGCCGCGTGCCAAGCCGGACCCTGGCCCAAGTGATTGATTTCAATAACCCGGCCTGGCGACGCGAGCGCAATGCGCACCATGATGTGGCAGCGATAAGGACAACCTGCACCGTGTTGGTGCGCTTCGTGCCCCGCCACCGCTCGCGATATGCTTCGGCCACTGCCCCGACCCGTAAACGCCCTTGAACGACCTGCTCGCCTCCCTGCTGCTCGGCATGCTCGAGGGGCTCACCGAATTCCTGCCCATCTCCAGCACCGGCCACCTGCTGATTGCCCAGCACTGGCTGGGCGCGCGCTCGGACCTGTTCAACATCGTCATCCAGGCCGGCGCCATCCTGGCCATCACCCTGGTCTACCGGCAGCGCCTCTGGACGCTGGCCACGGGGCTGGGGCAGGTGGAACACCGCACCTACGCGCTCAAGATCGCGGCCGCGTTCGCGGTGACCGCGGTGGTGGGCCTGCCGGTGCGCCTGCTGGGCTGGGAGCTGCCGGAAACGGTGACGCCCGTGGCCTGGGCCCTGATCGTCGGCGGCGTGTGGATGCTGGCGGCCGAGCGCCATGCCGACGGCCGGCCCGCGTCGAGCGAGATCACCTGGACCATCGTGGTGGCCGTGGGCCTGGCCCAGGTGGTGGCGGGCGTGTTCCCCGGCACGTCGCGGTCGGCGGCGGCGATCTTCATCGCCATGCTGCTGGGCCTGACGCGCAAGCCGGCGGCCGCCGAGTTCGTGTTCCTGGTCGGCATTCCCACCATGTTCGCGGCCAGCGGATATGCGCTGCTGGAAACCTTCCTGGACGGCGGCGCCGGCGGCGAAGACTGGGCCGGCCTGGCCGTGGCCTTCACCGCGGCCACCGCCACCGGCTTCCTGACGGTGCGCTGGCTGCTGGGCTATATCGCCACGCACCGCTTCGCGCCCTTCGCCTGGTACCGCATCGGCCTGGGCGTGGCGCTGCTGCTCGGCCTGCCGGCCGGCAGCTGATCCGCCTCAGCTGAGCGGGTAGCCCAGGCGCACGGCCACCGGGGCCAGGCGCGCGAAGGCTTCGCTGAAGGGCCCGGCGTACTTGCGCCAGTGGCCGGCCGGGAACTGCGAGGCGTTGCCCTGCAGCGCGGCCAGCGGCTCGGAGAGGCCCAGCAGCTTCTCGATGGCTTCGCCGGCCTCGGCCGCATCAACGTCCAGGCGGGCCAGCACGACCTTGTCCGGATGCGCGTCGCGGTGGTCGGCCAGGGCTTCGAAGCTGGCGGCCAGCCAGTCGGCGGCCATGGTGGCTTCGGGCGCCACCACGTACTGCTGCACGCTGCCGTGCACCATCCAGTTCAGCAGCGCGTCGCGCGGGTCGGTCAGCAGCACCAGCACGCGTGCGCCGCGCAGCGAGGCCAGGGTGTAGGCGTCCAGGTGCGGCATCACGTCCACCACCTGCGACGGCTCGGCGCCGGCGTCGCGCATGCCCTGGGTCCAGGTGGCGGCGGTGCCGGCCTCGGGATCGCCCGGCGGCCAGCGCACCAGGCCGAAGCCGTCGCCCGGCTGCACCGCCGACAGGCGGTCCACCCGCAGGCGCGAGCCCAGCGCGGTCAGCAGCGAACCCAGCACGGCCTCGGCGCGCACGCCCACCGGTGCCCAGAGCAGCGTGCCTTCGATCTCGCCTTCGCCGGCGAACTGCGCCGGCACCTGCTGCGGCGGCGGCAGCTGGTTGCCCGGCAGCGCGATGACGCGGCGCCAGCGCTCGGCGGCCTCGTCGAAGCGGCCCAGCGCGTCCAGGGCCATGCCGGCCCAGCCGTTGAGGGCGCGCTGCACGTCGGCGTTGCCGGCGGCGGTGCCGGCCAGCATCTTGTCGGCCTGCGCCAGCGCGACTTCGGGCGTGCCGTCAATGTGGGCCTGGATCTTGATCATGCCGCTGAGGTACAGCAGCGGGTTGATGGCCAGCGCGCGGTCGGCCCAGGCTTCGGCCTGCGCCATGTCGCCCTGGGCCAGGTGGTAGTTGGCGATCATTTCCATGCAGGCGGCGCTGGCGGGGTTGGCCGCGTGCCAGCGGTCGAGCAGGTCCTTGGCGTCTTCCTGCAGGCGGCCGGAAATGTTCAGGCGGATCATCCACAGGTCGTCGTTGCCGGGCGACAGGGCGAGCGCGGCCTCGGTGCGCGCCAGGGCTTCGTCCAGCAGGCCGTTCTCGGCCAGGATCAGCACCGCGAAGCCCAGCGTCACCGCATGGCCAGGGCTGCGGTCGAGGATGTGGCGGTAGTCGTCGAGGGCCTGCAGCGCGCGGCCGGTGGCGGCCAGCAGTTCGCCGCGCACGCCGCGCACGGTCAGGTCGTCGGGGTTGCGCTGGATCATTTCGTCCAGGGCTTCGATGGCGCCGTCCACGTTGCCCTGCCTGCGGCGGGCCTGCACCAGCGAGCGCAGGGTGGCCAGCGAACGCGTGGGGTCCAGGCGCAGCGCGTTGCTGAGCGCCTGTTCGGCGAACGGCCACATCTGCCGCGACAGGTAGGCCTTGCCCAGGGCCACCTGGGCTTCGTGCAGGTTCGGGTCGGATTCGGCGGCCACGGTGAAGCAGCGCAGCGCCAGGTCGGCATCGCCGCGCACCTGGGCCAGGTAGCCCTGGGCGATGATGACCTGCGGGTGGTTGGGGTTCACGCGCTGGGCCAGGCGCAGGTTGCGGTCGGCTTCGTCCAGGTCGCGCCGGGCCATGGCCAGGTGCACCAGGGTGACGTAGGCGCCCAGCTGGTTGGGGTCGAGCTGCAGCGACTGCCTGAGGCCGGCTTCGGCGGCGTCGGAGTTGCCTTCGGCCAGGTCGAGCGAGGCCAGGCTGAAG
The DNA here is from genome assembly GCA_035433005.1 of Arenimonas sp. Lineage (GTDB taxonomy): Bacteria > Pseudomonadota > Gammaproteobacteria > Xanthomonadales > Xanthomonadaceae > Arenimonas. The sequence goes on from DAORUD010000001.1 coordinate 25,595, forward strand.
TGCAGCGCCGACTGGTCGGGCGCCAGCGCCAGGGCGCGCTCCAGCGCGGTGCGGGCGCCGGCCAGGTCGCCGCTGTGGCGCAGGCAGATGCCGTAAAGGTGCTGGGCGGCGGAGTTGTCGGGTTCGGCGGCGACCAGGTCGCGGGCGGTCCGGAGGGCGGTGGCGTAATCGCCACGGCGCATGGCCTCGGTGATGTTGGCGAGCATGGGAATCTTCGGCTAAACGGAAGCCCCGATTGTAGCGCGAGCGGCGCCGTCGGCCGCGGCCACCAGCCGGGCCGTGACCCAGCGCTCGGCGTAGCCGCGCAGGTGGATGCCCTCCAGGAAGCCGCAGTGGCCGCCGAAACGGGCGATTTCCAGGTGCGAATGGGCCGGCAGCCGCAGCACGGGGAAACCGGCCACCGGGATGACCGGGTCGTCGGCCGCGGCCAGCACGCTCACCGGCACCTGCAGCCCGGCCAGGCGGTCGCCGGCGACCGCATACCCGTCGAAGTAGTCCTCGACGTCGGCCTTGGTGGTGTGGCGCTCCACCAGCCAGCGGGTGAGGCCACGCATGTCCTGGGCCAGCACCGCGTCGTCGAAATCATGCCGGTGCGGGAACAGCGCGCGCTTGCGCAGCAGCGAGCTGCGCCACTTCTTCATGAAGTACCAGTGGTAGAACGGCGGCCCGGACTCCAGCGTGCGCATGACCGCCGACGGGTCGATGGCCGGGCACACCGCCGCCGCGTGCACCAGCGGGATGCCCGCCGCGGGCGCGGCCAGCGCCAGCCGCAGCGCGAAGTTGCCGCCCAGCGAATAGCCCGCCGCCACCATCGGCCGCGACGGGAAGCGCCGCGACACCTCCACCGCGGCCTGCACCACTTCGGACAGCCGGCACGAGTGGAACAGGCCTTCGTTGAGGTGGTGGGTGTCGCCGTGGTCGCGGAAGTTGAGCCGGAACACTTCGAAACCGCTGGCCAGCAGGTGCGCGGCCGTGTGGCGCATGTAGCTCGACTCGGTGCTGCCCTCCCAGCCGTGCAGCAGCAGGGCCAGGCCGCGGCTGTCCTGGCCGGGCACCCGGCTGTGGAAGCCCTGCAGGCGCACGCCGTCCTCGACTTCGATGATGTGTTCGGTGGTGCGGGCGCCGACGCGCTGCAGCGCGCGCTGGCCGGCGGCGCGGCGCAGCGGCATCGAACTGAGCACCGACTGCAGGTGCGGGTTGCGCAGCCAGCGCGGCGGCCGGTACTCACCCACCATGGCTCAGCCCGCCATGGCCGCCACGATGCGATCGCGGCAGGTTTCGGCCATTCGCCGGCGGCCGTCCTCGCTGGACGCCACCGGCTCGAGGAAATGCACCTCGGCCACGCGGCCGGGCTCGCCCAGCAGGCGCAGGAAGTTCTGCAGGAAATTTTCCCGCTCGCCGAAGGCCACGGTGGTTTGCGCGTCGCCGCGCAGGCCGTACTTCAGCGCCACCGGCTGCGCCGGTACGCCCGCCAGCACCGCGGGCTGGAAGATGCGCGCGTGGAAGGTGCCGATGGCGTCGCCGCGGGTGGTGCGGCCTTCGGGGAACACGCCCACGGCCAGGCCCTGTTCCAGGCGCTGCACCATCTGGTGCATCACGCCATGCAGCGAGTCGTTGCTGCCGCGGTGGTGGTAGATGGTGCCGCCTCGGCTGGCCACCCACCCCACCAGCGGCCAGCGCGAGATCTCGGCCTTGGCCACGAAGCCCATCATGCGCTGGCTGTGCACCAGCACGATGTCTATCCAGCTGACGTGGTTGGCCACGAACAGCGCCGCGCCCGGCAGCGGCGTGCCGTAGCGGCGCACGCGCATGCCGAAGATGGCCATCATCGTGCCCGACCACCAGCGGATCATCCGGTGGTCGAGCCGTTCGCCGCGCATTTCAAGGCGCGCCGAGAGCGGGTTGATCATCAGCAGGGTCAGCGGCAGCCCCAGCACGATATGCAGGGCCAGCAGCGGCGAACGCCAGAGGTAGCGCAGCGGGCGCCGCCAATCGCGCGGCAGGCCGGCCGATTCAGTGTGAGCAGACATTGCAGGCATTGTGCCGCAGCCGGGCCGAGTAAACACCCGACGCGGGGGTATCGTCGGGATCAGCGCCCGACCACGGCCGCCGTCATGCGCGAAAGGCAGGCCAGGCGGCCCTGTTCGTCTTCGATGCGGATTTCCCAGACCTGGGTGGCGCGGCCCAGGTGCACGGGCCGCGCGGTGCCGGTGACCACGCCCTGCCTGACGGCGCGCAGGTGGTTGGCATTGATCTCGATGCCGGCCGCCTGCTGGCCCGCTTCGGGGTCCAGGCACAGCCAGCCGGCCAGGCTGGCCAGGGTTTCGGCGAACAGCACCGACGAACCGCCGTGCAGCAGCCCGAACGGCTGCCGGGTACGCGCATCCACCGGCAGCGTGCCGCGCAGGAAGTCGGGACCCACTTCGGTGATGGTGATGCCCAGGCTTTCGCCGGCGGTGCCGGCGAGCAGCCGGGTGAGCGACTCCGGCGACGGACGGTGCCGGAACGGGTCGCCCACGTCGGTATCAGCGGACGCGCAGCGGACCGGGACGGTAGGCGCTGGTGTAGCCGCGGCGGGCGTAGCCGGAGCTGTCGCCGTAGCCGGTGCCGCCGGACTGGCGGTTGCGGCGGTGGTGCATGCGGTCCACCAGTTCGTCGCGGCGGGCTTCGAGCCAGTCGGCGCGGCCCAGGGTGGCCGGGTCCAGGCCGCGGCGGTCGGCGCCGGTCTGGCGGAAATCGCAGAACTCGTCGTAGGCCTCGATTTCGTACTTGAGTTCCTTCACGCACATCTCGATGGCGATGGCGTCGTCGAAGTAGCCCAGCACCGGCACGTTGTCCGGGATCACGTCCTTGGGGTCGGCGAAGTACACCAGGGCCGACAGCACGCGCTGGCGGTCTTCTTCGGGCAGGTGCCAGCCTTCGTCGGTGGCCATCGCGATCAGGGCGTCCAGTCGGTCCAGGCGCTCGGCGATGAAGTCGGGCACTTCGACCTTGCCGGCCTCGACCAGCAGCGCGGACGCGGCGGCGATGATTTCATCGGCGGACTTGCTGCCGGCCGTGGCGCGGGCGGCTTCCAGGGCCTGGGTGAAGTGGGCGAGGTCGCGGTCGGAGAGTTCGAAGCTGATGGCGAGAGGCATGCGGGTGGCCCGGCAGTGGTTTGTAAAGACGGCCAGCCTAGGCCGGGGCCGGTTCCCCGTCAATCGAACGCCCCGGGCCACGACCCTGGCCGCGCGCTCAGAGGATAGGCACCAGGCCGGCGCCGAAGGCCGTGAGGATGCGGGTGTAGACGGTCTTGAGCGGCAGGTCCACCTCGGGGAAGGCGCCCACGTCCTGGTAACACGCATGGAAGCCCGGCTGGCCGGGCCCGACCGGGTTGCAGCCGGGCTTGAGCTCATAGCTGGTGGCATACGGGAAGGGCCACAGGTCGAAGATGGGCAGCTTTTCCGACAGCTTGCCCAGGCTGTAGTTGAGCCCCGACAGCACCGGCGGCTTTTCCTGGGCCGCGATAAGCCAGGCGTTGCCGGGCTGCATGTCCAGCCGGATGCTGGCCGACAGCGCCGCGGCGAATTCGGCGTCGTGCACCACCACCATGGACTCGGTGTTGTAGTCGTCCGAGCGCGGGTCGAAGTTGTGGCTGCCGACCACGCCGATGCGGTCGTCCACCACCAGCGACTTGGCGTGCAGGCCGATGCGCACGCCGGCGCGCTTGAGCGGCACCGGGCCGCTGGCCGAGCCGCGCGAACCGGAGCCGAACATGGGCAGCGTGGCCGCGCGCACTTCGCCCAGCGCGCCGGTGGCGGCGACGTTGATGGGCGAACTTTCCGGGTACGGTTTGTATTCGTGGATGCGGAAGCCCAGCTCGCGCAGGTACAGGCGCTTGTACTTGTGGCTCATCGCGTACACCGGGAAGGCGTCGGTGGCGGCCAGCGAATTGGTGGACACCAGGATGGCCGGTCGGTCGGGCCGGGCGCGCAGTTCGCGGAACAGCCGGCGCGCCGGCCGCGACAGCACCAGGTAGGGCGTTTGCAGCACCAGCTCGCTGCGGGTGCCCGCCACCAGGTCGCGCATGGCCAGCGACGCGTCTTCCTCGGGCGGCTGCTGGCCGGCGTGCTTCTCGGGCAGGTCGCCGTAGAAATCCACGCGGCCCACCGCCTGCACCAGCGGGCGGAAGCGCTCGTACACCGCATTGCCGTCGCCCGCCTCGGCGCGCATGGCCTGCACGCGCAGCGAACGCTCGGCGCCGGGCGCCAGCAGCTTGTTCTGCGGCACGCCGTTGGCGCGCAGCAGGCGCGCGGCCACGTCGCGCAGGCGCTCGGCCGGCACGGTGCGCTCGTAGGTCCAGAAGGCCTGGAAGTTGGCGGCCATCGCCTTGGCCACCGGGCCCGCCACCAGCACGTCGCGGTCGCGGTAGTTGTAGCCCCCGGCCCAGTCGAAGTAGCGGTCCTGGATGTTGCGGCCGCCCATGATGCCGGCCTGGCCGTCCACCAGCAGCAGCTTGGTGTGCATGCGCTGGTTGAAGCGGGTGAAGCAGCACAGGATGCCCGCGGCGTACTGCAGGGCCTGGGTCCTGGCTTCGTCGAAGGTGGGGTTGTACAGCCGCAGCTCGAAGTTGCGGTGCTGGCCCGCCAGCGTGGCCTGCAGGTTGGGGTCGGGCAGGCCGTACAGCTGGTCCAGCAGCACGCGCACGTGCACGCCGCGGCGCGCCGCGGCCAGCAGTTCGTCCAGCACCAGCAGGCCGCTGTCGTCGGCGTCGAAGATGAAGGACTGCAGGTCGATGCTCTTGCGCGCCGCGCGGATCAGGTGCACGCGGGCCAGCAGCGCGTCCTGGCCGCGGTCGAGCAGCACCACGCTGTGCCGCGGCGCGCCCGGCGCCGAATCGGCGTGGGCCTGGTAGCCCAGGGCCAGCAGCGGCGAGGCCACGGCGCAGTCCACGTCCGCCTGGCAGCCCACCACGTCGCTCTGCCCGGCGTGCGCAAGTTCCACCGCGGCCTGCTGTTCGCGCTTGCTCAGCGACGAACAGCCGGCCAGGGCCAGCAGCGCGGCGGCGGCAAGGGCGAGTCGCATCGGGGACGTCATGGGGACAGCTTCAGCCATCGGCGGGGGTTGGGGAAGGGTATGCCATGCGCGGCCGCGAGACTGAACCCGGCCCGCATGGCCGTCCGCGCCGCACGGCCCCGATACAAACCCTGCACGCCCCCCACGCCTTGGCGCCCCCGCGCCCGGAGTCCCCCACGTCCCTGGAGTTCCACCCATGACACTGCGCTCAACGCTCGGCTGCCTCACCGTGGCCGTCCTCACCACCACGTTTGCCAGCGGCTGCATCATCGACAGGCGGCCCCTGCAGGGCTGGGCCGAGGTCACGCCCACCCTGGCCTGCCCCGGCGACACGGTGACGGTGGCCTACGACTTCCTGCTCGATGAAACCTGCCGCAACGAGGAACAGTGCGCCGGCCTGCACCCCACGGTGGTGGTGTCCGCCGACAACGGCGCGTTCGCCACGCGCACGGTGACGGCCTACCAGCACAGCTTCGGCTTCACCCCCGAGGCGGACACCACCCGCGTCCACCTGGACATCGACCGCGGCTCGGTGCGCGTGCCCACCACCCGCGTGGACCCGGAAGGCCGGCCGATCGACGTGGTGAGGGAGAACCTGGACGACCTGTCCCGCGTGGTCACCGTGGTGCGCGGCAACCGCGAAACCGAACTGGTGCACGACGGCATGTGCGCCGGCGGCATGCCGGTGAACTCGCCCGAAGCGCTGCCCGGCGACGACACCAGCTCGCCCAACCTGCGCCTGGTGTCGCTGTGCAATCGCAACGGCGTCTCGGTGGTGGTCACCATCAACGGCAGCGAGCCGGGCGCCACCCACACCCAGGCCCTGGCGCCGGGCGAATGCCTGGACCCCAACGCGCCGGGCGTGCCGTCGGGCATCGACCGCGGCGGCACGGTGGAGGTGCGCCCGATGTTCCCCGTCGGCGGCACCCTCTGCTCGGCCACCGGACCGAGCAGCCCGCCGCCGACCCTGCGCACCGTGGCCGTGATGGCCTGCCGCTGAAATTCCCCACTCTTCCAGGACCCAGACCATGAATCGCGCGAACCTGCTTTGCCTCGCCCTGGCGCTGTCGCTCGGCGTTGCCACCCCCCTGGCCGCAACGGCCGCCACCAGCGCCAGCGAACAGCTGCTGCTGATAGACAAGACCACCGGCAGCGGCGCGCTCAGCGTGCTGGTCACCACCTACGGCCCCGCGTCGCCCAAGACCGGCAAGCGCGACGGCGGCAAGCGCGTGCCGGCCACGCTGCTGTTCGAACGCCCCGACCGCTTCAAGCTGGTGCTCGACCCGGGCGGCAAGAACGAGCGCCGCATCGCCGGCGACGGCGACACCGTGCGCTGGTTCGACCTGGCCACCGGCCTGCAGGGCAAGGCCAAGGCCAGCGACGTCACCGACCCCACCGTGCTGGCTCTGCTGGGCACCGTGGCCGAGCTGGGCACCTACGCTTCGTACAAGGACATTGCGCTGGGCAAGGGCAGCCCGGTCAGCGGCGCGCGCCTGGTGCCGGCGAGCTTCGGCGCGCAGGCGGTGTCGGTGAACGCCTGGCTGCACGCGGGCCAGCCGGCCGGGTTCGCGCTGGACATGGCCGACGGCGGCCGCGTGTTCGTGGCGGTGCTGGCGTTCAAGGCCAACGTGGCGCTGAAGCCTTCGGACTTCGAGATCTACTGAGCCGCCATCGCCTCAGGGGGCGGCGGCCTTGCGCAGCCGCACCCGGAAATCAAACACCACTTCGTCGCGCAGCCACATGCGCTGGCTGTTCATGCCGAAGCTGCGGCGGCTCACCCGGCCCAGCACGCGGATGTCGCAGCCGTGGCCGGGCCGCCTGCAGGCGCTGGGCGCCAGGGTGAAGGCCACGTTGCGGCTGCGGCCGCGCAGGTCCAGCTGGCCCTGCAGCGGACCGCCGCCCAGCAGCAGCGCGCGCTCGAAGGGTTCGGAGGTGAAGCGGATCTCGGGGTGGCGTTCGACGTCCAGGAAACTCTTCGAGCGCGTGCTGCGCAGCATCCAGCCGGGGCCGTCGAGGTCCAGGTCGCGTGCATCCACCCGCACGCGCACGCGCCAGCGGCCGTCGGGTTCGGGCTCGAGTTCGCCTTCGATGCGTTCGAACCGTCCGGGCACGTCGCCCGACAGGCGCAGCTTGACGCCGAAGCTGGCGGACGAACGCGCCGGGTCGAAACTTTCGCGGGTCGGGGCGGCCATGGCCATGCCCACCAGTCCGGCCAGGCTGAGGGCGCCAAGCCAGGACCGGATCATTCCCTCACGGCCACCAGAACGCCGCCAGCTGGGCGATGCCCGGCTCCAGCGCCGCGTCGGCGGGCAGGGACAGCACGGCGATGCCGCCGGCCGGCATGCCGCGGAAATCGCCCGACTGGCCGGAGCTGAGCAGCGCCGCCAGCTGTTCGAAGCCCGGGTTGTGGCCCACCAGCAGCAGGCGGCTGGCGTCGCGGTTGTCGTCCACCACCTGCATCAGGCGGCCGGGGGTGGCGTCGTAGATGCGCGGCTCCTGCCGCGTTTCGATGAAGCCCAGGGCGGCCAGGGCCTGTTCGGTGGTTTCGCGGGTGCGGCGCGCCGTCGAACAGACCACGCGGTCGGGGGTGTAGCCGTGTTCCTTCAGCCAGCGGCCGGCGGCTTCGGCCTCGGCCTGGCCCTGCAGCGACAGCGGGCGGTCGAAGTCTTCCTGGCCCGGGGCGGGCGGTTCGGCGTGGGCGTGGCGGAGCAGGATCAGTTCGCGCATGGCAATCCTTGGCGGCGGGAAGGGGCTTGCGGGTCAGAGCGATTTCTTGAGCCAGCGCAGCAGCGGCGCCCAATCTTCCTGGTGGCTGCGGATTTGTTCGGAGTGGTAGTCGAACAGGCTCTTGCCCAGCGCGGCCATCAGCACGTAGGCCTGGGTGTCGCGCAGTTCGGCCACCACGGGGTAGGGCCAGGACTTGAGCTGGGCCACGGCCTGCTGTGAGGCGCTGGTCCAGGGCTTGAGGCGGTTGGCGACGATGCCCACGGGCAGCTTGCCTTTCTTCACCCGCGGGTGGGCCACCAGCGTGTTGAGGAAGGGCACGGTGGCCTCGAGGTCGATGGCCGAGGGCAGCACGGGCACGATGACGGCGTCGGCGATGTCCAGGAAGGCCACGAGGTCTTCGCCCATCGCGCCGGCGGGCGCGTCCACCACCATGCGCTGGATGCCGTCGGGCAGGGACTTGTCCCAGCCCCGGCGGGTGCCGTCCAGCGGCAGCACGGCGGTGTCCATGTGGGCGCGCTTCTCGCACCAGTGGGTGGACGACTTCTGCCGGTCGGCGTCGAGCAGGGCGGTGGCCTTGCCCTCCACCGCGAAGTGGGCGGCAAGGTTGGTGGACACCGTGGACTTGCCGGCGCCCCCCTTGGAACTGGCGACCAGGATCGTGCGCATGGCGTACCTCCGCGACGAGTGAGACCTCACTCTAACCCGGCTTGCGCGGCCTGCGGAAGGCGACCGAGCAGAAACTCTAATGCGGTGTGTGACCGTGGGGTTGACCCCGTTCCCGGTGCTTTCGCGCACGGTTGTGCGGGTCCCACATCCCACCTGCGGAGGGCGCATGCCAGCACCCCCGGTCCCGGGCCTGCATTCCCCGGAATTCGAGCGCGACAGCTGCGGTTTCGGGCTGATCGCCAGCCTCGACGACCGTCCCGACCGCGGGCTGGTGGACGCCGGTTTGCGGGCCCTGGCGCGGCTGACCCACCGCGGCGCCGTGGGCGCCGATGGCCTGAGCGGCGACGGCTGCGGCCTGCTGCTGCGGCGCCCGCAGGCTTTCCTGGCGGCGGTGGCGGCCGAAGCGGGCCTGGCGTTTGGCGAACACGACGCCTGCGGCACGGTCTTCCTGCCCTGGGACGAGGCCGCGGCGCACGACTGCCGCGCCGCGCTCGACGCGGCGCTGCGGGCCCGCGGCCTGGCCGTGTCGGGCTGGCGCGAGGTGCCGGTGTCGCGCGCCGACTGCGGCGCCATTGCCCTGCGCGGCCTGCCGCGGATCGAACAGGTGTTCGTCCAGCCCGGTCCCGGGCAGCACGGCGCGGCGTTCGAACTGGCGCTGTTCCTGGCGCGCCGCGCGGCCGAGCAGCAGCTGGCGGCGCACGCGGATTTCTACGTGGTCACGCTGTCGGCGGCCACGCTGGGCTACAAGGCGATGGTGCTGCCGGACGCGCTGGCGAAGGTCTTCCCCGACCTGGCGCGGCCCGGGATGGCCTCGTCGGTGGTGGTGTTCCACCAGCGCTTCTCCACCAACACCGCGCCGGCCTGGAAGCTGGCCCAGCCCTTCCGCCTGCTGGCGCACAACGGCGAAATCAACACCATCGAAGGCAACCGGCACTGGGCCCGCGCGCGCGCCGCGCACTGGCACTCACCGGCGCTGGATCTCGCGGCGCTGACTCCCCTGGTCAGCGAACACGGTTCGGATTCGCAAAGCCTGGACAACATGCTGGAGCTGCTGCTGGCGGGCGGCATGGACCTGCCGCAGGCCATCCGCATCCTGGTGCCGCCGGCCACCGCGTCGCTGGAATACAAGGACCCGGACCTGGCGGCGTTCTACGAGTACTACGGCCTGTCGCTGGACCCCTGGGACGGCCCGGCCGGCATCGTGATGTGCGACGCGCGCTACGCCGCCTGCACGCTCGACCGCAACGGCCTGCGCCCCGCGCGCTGGCTGCTTACCGCCGACCGCACCCTGGTGGTGGCCTCGGAAACCGGCGTGTACGACGTGCGCGACGAGGACGTGGTGGCCAAGGGCAAGCTGGGCCCCGGCGAGATGCTGGCGGTGGACCTGCAGCGCGGCGTGCTGCTGGACACCGACGCCATTGACGCGGTGAACAAGGCGCGGGCGCCGTTCAAGGCCTGGCTCAAGCAGGGCGTCACGTACCTGAGCACCAGCCTGGTGGATCCGTCGCTGGCGGCCGAGCCCTTCGACGCGCACACGCTGCGGCGCTTCCAGAAGTATTTCCAGCTCAGCCGCGAAGAGCGCGAAGCCGAGCTGCGCGTGCTGGCCGAAACCGAACAGGAAGCCACCGGCTCGATGGGCGACGACACGCCGGTGGCCGTGCTGTCGCGCCAGGTGCGGCCGGTGTACGACTATTTCCGGCAGGCGTTCGCGCAGGTCACCAACCCGCCGATCGACCCGCTGCGCGAACAGGTGGTGATGTCGCTCGGCACGCAGCTGGGCCCCGAAGGCAACGTGTTCGAAGCCACCGCCGGCAACGCCGTGCAGGTGATGCTGAACTCGCCGGTGCTGAGCCAGCGCAAGCTGCGCCAGCTGCTGGCGCTGCCGCAGTTCGCCACCGCGAACGCATTGCTGCCGATGTACTTCGGTGCCGATGAAACGCTGGCCGGCGCCCTGCGCCGGCTGTGCGCCGACGCCGAACGCGCCGTGCGCGAAGGCGCGGTGATCCTGCTGCTGAGCGACCGCTACCCCGAGCGCGGCCTGGCCGCCGTACCGGCGCTGCTGGCCACGGGCGCGGTGCACCACCACCTGGTGAAGGCCGGCCTGCGCTGCCGCGCCAACCTCATCATCGAAACCGGCAGCGCGCGCGACGCGCACCAGATGGCCTGCCTGATCGGCGTCGGCGCCACGGCCGTGTACCCGTACCTGGCGTACCAGACGCTTTCGGCGCTGGGCAAGGCCGGCATCGTGGACGGCAAGCAGGGCAACGAGCCGGCCGAGCTGGGCCGCAGCTACCGGCGCGGCATCAAGAAGGGCCTGCTCAAGATCATTTCCAAGATGGGCATCAGCACCATCGCCAGCTACCGCGGCGCGCAGCTGTTCGAAATCGTCGGCCTGGCCGACGAGGTGGTGGCGCTGTGCTTCCCGGGCATGGTGAGCCGGCTGCAGGGCGCCGGCTTCGCCGAGCTCGAGGACGAGGCGCGGCAGCTGGCCGCGCGCGCGTGGTCGGACGTGGACGACATCGAGCCGGGCGGCCGCCACAAGCTGATGGTCGGCGGCGAATACCACATGTACAACCCCGACGTGATCGCCAGCCTGCAGCGCGCCGTGCGCAGCGGCGACGAAGCCGACTACCGCGCCTACGCCGACCACGTGGACGGCCGGCCGGCGTCGGCGCTGCGCGACCTGCTGCGGCTGCGCGATGACATCACGCCCATCGCCATCGAGGATGTCGAGCCCGCGTCGGCCATCCTGGCGCGCTTTGATTCGGCCGGCATGTCGCTGGGCGCACTCTCGCCCGAAGCGCACGAAGCGCTGGCCACCGCGATGAACCGCCTGGGCGGCCGCAGCAACTCCGGCGAAGGCGGCGAAGACCCGGCGCGGCACGGCACCGAGAAGCGAAGCAAGATCAAGCAGGTGGCCTCGGGCCGCTTCGGCGTCACGCCCGAATACCTGGTGAACGCCGAAGTGCTGCAGATCAAGATCGCCCAGGGCGCCAAGCCCGGCGAAGGCGGCCAGCTGCCCGGGCACAAGGTGAACGCGATGATCGCCACCCTGCGCTACGCCAAGCCCGGCATTGGCCTGATCTCGCCGCCGCCGCACCACGACATCTATTCCATCGAGGATCTCGCGCAGCTGATCTTCGACCTCAAGGAAGTGAACCCCGACGCGCTGGTGTCGGTGAAGCTGGTGTCGCACGCGGGCATCGGCACGATTGCGGCGGGCGTGGTGAAGGCCTACGCCGACCTGATCACCGTGTCGGGCCACGACGGCGGCACCGGCGCCTCGCCCATCTCGTCCATCCACCACGCCGGCACGCCCTGGGAAATGGGCCTGGCCGAAGTGCAGCAGACGCTGCGGCTGAACGACCTGCGCCACCAGGTGCGCGTGCAGGCCGACGGCGGCCTCAAGACCGGGCTGGACGTGGTGAAGGCGGCCATCCTGGGCGCCGAGAGTTTTGGCTTCGGCACCGCGCCGATGGTGGCGCTGGGCTGCAAGTACCTGCGCATCTGCCACCTCAACAACTGCGCCACCGGCATCGCCACCCAGGATGCGCGCCTGCGCGCGAACCACTTCACCGGCCTGCCCGAAATGGCGATGAACTTCTTCCGCTTCGTGGCCGAGGATGTGCGGCGCTGGCTGGCGGTGCTGGGCGTGGCGCGGCTGGAGGACCTGATCGGCCGCACCGACCTGCTGGTGCAGGCGCCGGGCGACACGCCCCGCCAGCGCGCGCTGGACCTCACGCCCATCCTGGCCGCGGCGGACGCCCGCAGCGGCGGCGCGCGCCTGTGCACCCAGGCCCGCAACGCCCCGCGCGATCCCGGCACGCTGGCCTCGCGCATGCTGGCCGACATGGGCGACGCCATCGCCCATTCGCGCGGCGGCGAATACCGCTACGACGTGCGCAACGACGACCGCAGCATCGGCGCGCGGCTGTCGGGCGCGATCGCCCGCGCGCACGGCAACCAGGGCATGGCCGACGCGCCCATCACCGCGCGCCTGCGCGGCCACGCCGGCCAGAGCCTCGGGGTCTGGAACGCCGGCGGCCTGCACCTGTACCTGGAAGGCGACGCCAACGACTACGTGGGCAAGGGCATGGCCGGCGGCCGCATCGTGCTGCAGCCGCCCGCGGTGTCGCGCTTCGTGGCGCGCGACACGCCCATCATGGGCAACACCTGCCTGTACGGCGCCACCGGCGGCGAACTGTATGCGGCCGGCCGCGCGGGCGAACGCTTCGCCGTGCGCAACTCCGGCGCGCTCGCCGTGGTGGAGGGCGTGGGCGACCACGGCTGCGAATACATGACCGGCGGCGCGGTGGTGGTGCTGGGCCGCACCGGCCTGAACTTCGGCGCCGGCTTCACCGGCGGCCTGGCCTACGTGCTGGACATGGACCGCGACTTCGTCGACCGCTACAACCACGAACTCATCGACGTGCTGCGCATCACGCCCGAAGGCATGGAACACCACCGCCACCACCTGCGCTCGCTGCTGCGCACGCACGTGGACCTGACCGGCAGCGCCTGGGGCGCGCAGCTGCTGGAAGAGTTCCGCGACGTGGCCGGCCGCTTCTGGCTGGTCAAGCCCAAGGCCGCCAGCCTGGAGTCGCTGGTGGAAGCCCTGAGGCGCGCGGCATGAAGGCCAACCCCTTCCAGTTCCTGGAGCTGCCGCGGCGCATGCCGCGCGAACTGCCCGCGCCGCTGCGCGTCATGGGCTGGCAGGAAATCTACGGCGGCTTCTCCGCGCCCGAGGCCGCCGACCAGAGCGGCCGCTGCCTGGACTGCGGCAACCCGTACTGCGAGTGGAAGTGCCCCGTGCACAACTACATCCCGAACTGGCTGGCGCTGGTGAAGGAAGGCCGGCTGTTCGAAGCGGCCGAGCTGGCGCACGAAACCAACCCGCTGCCCGAGATCTGCGGCCGCGTCTGCCCGCAGGACCGCCTGTGCGAGGGCGACTGCACGCTCAACGCCGGCTTCGATGCGGTCACCATCGGCGCGGTCGAGAAGTACATCGTGGACGAAGCCTTCCGCCAGGGCTGGCGGCCGGACCTGTCGCACGTGGTGGCCAGCGGCAAGCGCGTGGCGATCATCGGCGCCGGGCCCGCAGGGCTGTCCTGCGCCGACCGGCTGGCGCGCGCGGGCATCGAGCCCCACGTGTTCGACCGCTACGAGGAAATCGGCGGGCTGCTCAGCTTCGGCATCCCGGCCTTCAAGCTGGAAAAGCACGTGATCGAAACCCGGCGCGGCGTGCTCGAAGCCATGGGCGTGCGCTTCCACCTGGGCGTGGAAGTGGACGCGGCGATGGGCCACGCGCTGATGCGCGACTACGACGCGGTGTTCCTGGGCACCGGCGCCTACACCGCGGTGGACGGCAAGCTGCCGGGCCAGGACCTGCCCGGCGTGCTGCCGGCGCTGCCCTTCCTTGTGGCCAACGCGCGCCGCCTGCTGGGCAAGCCGCACCGCGACGACCCGGCCTTCGACCTGGCCGGCAAGCGCGTGCTGGTGCTGGGCGGCGGCGACACGGCGATGGACTGCGTGCGTTCGTCGCTGCGCCTGGGTGCGGCCGAAGTCACCTGCGCCTACCGCCGCGGCGAAGCCGACATGCCCGGCTCGCGCCGCGAGGTTAAGAATGCGCGCGAAGAGGGCGTGCGCTTCCTGTTCAACCGCCAGCCGCTGGCGATCGAAGGCGGGCTGCGGGTGGACGGCAGCCGCCAGGCCACCGGCGTGCGGCTGGTGGAAACGCGCGCCGCGGCAGGCCGCGGCAGCGCCACCGAGAACGTGCCCGGCAGCGAAAGCGTGCACGAGGCCGACGTCGTGATCCTGGCGTTCGGCTTCCGCGCCAGTCCCGCGGCGTGGTGGGCGGACTTCGGGGTGCAGCTCAACGCCGAAGGCCGCGTGGTGACCGACGGCCTGCCCGGCCGCACCGGCCACGCGAAAGTATTTGCCGGCGGCGACAACGTGCGCGGCGCCGACCTGGTGGTGACTGCGGTGCACGATGGCCGCGAAGCGGGCCTGGCCATTGCGCGGCAGCTGCTGGCCTGAGCCGCGGTTCGCGCCGCACCGGCGGTGGTCGCGGGCGGCCGCACGGACCGATGGCTGGAGAGCGGCGCCGCTGCCCGGCCCGTGGCCGGGCAGCGGCGCGACCGGGACTCAGTCCGAGGTCGGATTGTTGCCGAACACGCAGCTTTCGCCGTCGTTGCCCACCACGTAGGGCGACGGGCAGCTGGCCGTGGTTTCGGTAAGGTAGGGCGGCACGTCGTAGTCGCCGATGCTGTTGGCGCCGATGTAGGGCTCCCAGCCGGTGCCGAACACGTAGTCGGTGCCCATCGTGAAGAAGTTGCCCTGGGCGCCGCCGGTCAGCAGGAAGCCCTGGTGCAGGAACGACCAGCCCAGGCCGAACTCGCCCTGCCAGTCGTCCTGGCCATCAATGGCCTTGACGCGCATTTCGCCGAACTTCAGGCCGTCCTTGATCGGGAAGGTGAAGTCCACGCCGGCGCCGTCCACGTCGCCGTCCGAATGCACGTTGACGTCGCGGTAGCCGATGACCAGCTCGGCCTGCGAGTTCGTGCCGAACTGCCAGTTGATGCCGGCGAAGAACTCATCGTCGCTCACCTTGTCCTGGCCGATCACGACCGTGGTGAAGGTGGGCGTGGGCGGCGGACCGCCCTTGCCGGCGAGCGCCGGGCCGGCGGCCAGGCCGAGCAGTGCGATGCCGGCGATACGGATCATTGGTTTCATGCGATTCCCCATGTCTAAGGTTTTGCCAGGCGATCCGCTGCGCGGATGGCCAGGGCCTGGATGGTGAGGGAAGGCGCCTCGCCACCGCCGGAGCTCGGGAACACGCTGGCGTCGCAGATAAGCAGGTTCTGCCACCCGTGCGCCTTGAGATCAGCGTCCACCACCGACGTTGCCGGGTCGCTGCCCATGCGGCAGGTACCGAAGACGTGGGCGGCGGAATAGAAATCGTACGTCCCGTATTCTTCCACCAGGGTTTCCACCCCGGCTGCCTGCATTAATTGACGGCAAGAGCGGGCCATGGCGGCCAGCCGGCGCAGGGTCATGGGGTCGTTGTGGCTGTGGATGCGGGCCAGGGGCAGGCCGTTCGAGTCGCGCTCGGCCGGGTCCAGGTCCACGAAGGAGCCGTCGTTGGGCAGGAATTCGCCGGTGGCGCTGACCGCCACCGCGCGGCCGAACTGTTCGCGCACCCGGGCCTTGTGGGCGCGGCCCCAGCCGGGAATCGCGCGGCGAGCGTAGGACACCGGTCCGGCCAGGTCGGTTTCGTGGATGGCGGTGCTGAGCTTGTAGCCGCCCACCACGCCTTCGACGGCGTCGGGCCGGTTGAACTGCCAGCAGATGGCGTCGGCGGGCAGGCCGCCGAAGCTCGCCAGGTCCCGCGGCGCGAGGCCGACGCTGGTCCAGCCCGACGACTCCATCAGGTTGCGGCCCAGCTGGCCTGACTCGTGGGCGATGCGCTGCTTCGGGTGGGCGGCGTTGTGGGCCAGCAGCAGGCGCGGGGTTTCGATGGCGCCGCCGGCCAGCACCAGCTGCGGCGTTTCCACCCGCACGCGCCGGCCGTCGGGGCCGACGTAGTCCACGGCGGCGATGCGCCGGCCGTCGCCCACCACCAGCGCCACCACGGTGCACGACGGCCGGATGTCGCAGCGGCCGCTGGCGCGCGCCTTGGCCGCGAAGGTGACGTCGGCCGAACCCTTGTCGCCGCGCGGGCAGCCGCGGTTGCAGCCGCCGCAGTAGTTGCAGGGCAGGCGGCCGTCGTAGGGCAGCGACAGCGCGGCGCGCGGGCTCACTTCCCAGGACCAGCCCAGGCCGCCGGCGCCCTCGCCCAGGAACCGCGATGCGCGGCAGAGCCGGTGCGGCGGCAGCGGGTAGGGCGCGCTGCGCCAGCGGTCGCCGGGTTCGGCGGGCCCGGCAACGCCGATCAGGTTCTCGGCCTCGATGTAGAACGGCTCCAGCGCCGCGTAGTCGAGCGGCCAGTCGGCGCCGGCGCCGTGCCGGGACCGCAGCTGCATCGAATGCGGATTCATGCGGTGCGCTTCGCCGGTGTAGTGCAGGGTGCTGCCGCCGATGCCGCGAACGTGGTGGTAGCCCTCGCCCGAGGCGATGCGGCGATCGCCGCGGTTGAAGCGGCCGTGGATGCGGTTCCAGGAGCGCAGGTCGTCGTACGCGGCCTCGAGCGGCTGCATGGGCGCGAAGGTGTAGCGGCCGCGGCTGCCGGGTTTTTCCGGGAAGCGCGACAGCTCCCAGTCGGGCTGGTCCAGGCGGTAGTCGGTGGCGGGGTCGAAGGCCGGGCCGGCGTCCAGCAGCAGCACGCGCCGGCCGTGGCTGGCCAGGCGCCAGGCCGCGGCGCTGCCGCCCGCGCCGGCGCCCACCACCACCACGTCGAAGGCCGGCGCGCTCATTCGATGCTCATGAAATAACCGGCCGGCTGCGGCGGACGATCCACCGCCATGCCCTTGAGCGCCGCGGGCTGGGAGTAGTAGTAGCCCATGGCCAGGTCGCGCACCAGGTCGAAGAAGCGCCGCTGCGGCGCTTCCCACGGCAGCTGCGACATGGCCTCCAGGATGCCGTTGCGCAGGCTTTCGTCGGCCTCGGCGAAGCGGCCGCCGGCGGCCTGGTCGAGCCACGCGGCGCTGAATCCGATCAGCCGCTGCAGCGGGGCGCTCCGGGCGGCTTCGGCGAGGATGCGCGCGGGCACGCCCAGGGCCGAGGCGCTGGGGCTGAGGTCATCGGCGGGAATCAGGGTGTCGCAGAAGGCGGCGAAGGTGGTGGAAGGGTCGGGCGCCACCGGGGCGGCGTCGGCCATCGCGGCCACGTCGCCGCCCCAGGCGATGGTGCCCGCCAGCGCGGCGCTGATGAGGGACAGCGCCTCGCGTCGGGTGAACGTGTGGGATCGTCTGGCCATGTCCGGATGCTAACGCAGGAAAGCGAGCGGCCGGGCCGGAACCTGCCTCGGGACTTTGCGCGCGAGGCGCTCCGGTATCATTCGCCTTCCCCGGGAAGGATGACCCATGAGCGAGCTGCAGGACCTGACGTCGCTGATCCGCGCCAACACGGCGCTGATCGTGATCGAGACGCCGGACGAGGGCCGGGTGGTGGACCTGTTCATGCACGTGCTGATGCACGTGTGGCGGCCGCTGTTCCGATGGTCCATCACCGAAGGCCTGCGCCGCGTGGACCTGCACGGCGAGGACCAGCCGCTGTCGCCGCCCGACGCCACCACCACCCTGCGCACCATCCGCACGATGGACCAGCGCGGCATCCACCTGCTGCTCGATTTCCACCCCTACCTGGGCTACGCCACCACCCAGCGCATGGTGCGCGAGCTGATCGACCGCCGCGACTGCAAGGAACACACGCTGGTGCTGGTGGGCGCCAAGATCGAGCTGCCCGAGGACCTCGAACACCTGGCCGTGCGCTTCTCGCTGCGCTTGCCCGACGAGAAGGTGCTGCTCAAGCTGGTGCAGGACGAGGCCGCGCTGTACATGCGCGAACACGGCGGCAAGCGCGTGGAAGTGGATCAGGACGCGCTGAAGATGATCGTGCGCAACCTGCGCGGCGTGTCGATGATGGAGGCGCGGCGCCTGGCGCGTCACCTGATCTTCCGAGACGGCGTGATCAGCGCCAACGACCTGCCCGAGCTGGCCAAGCTGAAGTTCGAGCTGCTCAACAAGAGCGGCCACCTGCATTTCGAATACGACACGGCGCGCTTCGCCGACGTCGCCGGCCTCACGCGGCTCAAGGCCTGGGTGAACCAGCGCCGTGCCGCCTACGCCAACGAAGCGCTGCCGGTGGGCCTGGATCCGCCCAAGGGCATCCTGCTGCTGGGCGTGCAGGGCTGCGGCAAGTCACTGGCGGCCAAGGCGGTGGCGGGCGGCTTCGGCGTGCCGCTGGTGCGGCTGGACTTCGGCACGCTGTACAACAAGTTCCACGGCGAGACCGAGAAGAACCTGCGCGACGCGCTGTCGTCGGCCGAACAGATCGCGCCGTGCGTGCTGTGGATTGACGAACTGGAAAAAGGCCTGGCCGCCTCGGGCAGCAGCGAGGACGGCGGCGTATCGCGCCGCGTGCTGGGCTACTTCCTGACCTGGATGGCCGAGCGCAAGTCGCGCGTCTTCCTGGTGGCCACCGCCAACGCGGTGCACGACCTGCCGCCGGAGCTGCTGCGCAAGGGCCGCTTCGACGAGATCTTCTTCGTGGACCTGCCCAACCACGCTGCGCGCGCCGAGATTTTCCGCCTGCACCTGGCCAAGCGCGAAGTGGACTGGGAGGGTTTCTCGCTGTCGTCGCTGGCCGATGCCGCCGACGGCTTCTCCGGCGCCGAGATCGAACAGGCCGTGGTCAGCGCGCTGTACTCCGCGCATGCCGCCCAGGCCGTCGTGGACGAAGCGCGCGTGGTCGAGGAAATCCGCGCCACCCGCCCGCTGAGCGTGCTGATGGCCGAACAGGTCAACGGCCTGCGCGAGTGGGCCCGCACCCGCACCGTCCCGGCCGACTGAAAACCGGGGTCAGAACCAGCGGCGGACGCGGGTGCAGTAGTCGAGGTAGGGCTGGCCGAAGCGCTGGGCGAGGTAGCGTTCCTCGCGGGCGATCACGTAGTAGCGGATCACGATGATCACCGGCACCAGCAGCAGCAGCGGCCACAGCGCGTTGAACGCCAGCGCCACGGTGGCGTAGGCCAGGGCCATGCCCAGGTACATGGGGTTGCGGGTGTGGCGGTAGAGGCTGTCTTCCACCAGCGCGCTGTCTTCGCGCCAGGGGCGCGGGTCGTTCTTTCGGCGCCGGAAGCTGCGCAGCGAACTGGCCAGCAGCCACACCGCCACCAGGCCCAGCGCGAAGGCGTGCAGATGCAGCCAGGTTTCACGCGAGGCGTCCACGATCGGCATCGCGAACCACCACCGGTCCAGCGCGAAGCCTGCGGCAAGACCGGCGAGGTAGACCACGGGGGGCGGGACGCGAACGCCCGGACCCTTTTCTTCCTGTGTCATGGCATCAACTCCAGCGCTGCAGCAGCCACGCCCACGCCGGCAGCGTGACCAGCGACAGCAGGATGCCATAACCCACCATCGCCGCCGCCAGGCCCGGCGCCAGGCGGTGGGAAATGGCCAGCGCCGCGGCGGTGATCATCGGCGGCATCGCCGATTCCAGCACCACGGTGTCGTGCTGCACGGCGGTCAGGCCCAGCAGCGGCGCAATGCCCAGCGCGATCAGCGGCATCACAGCCAGCTTCAGCGCCAGGCCCGCGGCCAGCGGCTTGAGTTCGTCGCGCGGCAGCTTCAGCTGCAGGCTCAGGCCGATGGCCAGCACCACCAGCGGCAGCAGCGCGTCGGCCAGCCGCTGCAGGCCGCCAGCGATCCACGCGGGGGGCGCCTCGGGCATCAGCGTCAGCCCGAACACCAGTGCGAGGAAGGGCGGGAACGTGGCGATGCGGCGGGCAATGAGCGCGGGCGTGGGCCTGGCATCGCCGCCGTAGCGCGCCAGCACGTACAGCCCGAACGTGGACAGGATAAGGAAAGCACCGAACTGGTCGTAGATGACCGCATGCGGCAGCGCGTCCTCGCCCAGCAGCGCGCGCACCAGCGGGTAGCCCAGGAAACTGGTGTTGCCCAGCGCCACGCACAGCAGCAGCACGGCGTGTTCGTCGGCGCGCAGCTTCAGCGCGCGCGTGGCCAGCGACACCAGCGCCACCGTGGCCGCCAGCAGGAGCCACGGCACCGCCGCCACCGCCAGCACCTCTCGGCCCAGCTCCAGCCGCGGCGCGTAGATCAGCACCGACGCCGGCAGGCACACGTACAGCACCACCTTGTTCAACACCTCGGCGGCGTTGTCGGGGAACACGCGCAGGTGCTGGAACGCCAGCCCCAGGGCCAGCATCGCCAGGATCAGGGCGAAGGCGTCGAACGCCATCCGCGGGCCTCAGCCCAGCGGCACGTCGAGCGGCTGGGCGCCGTCGAGCATGAAGCGCGCATTGAAGGCCACGGTGATGCGCTCGCCCTCGCCCTCGAACGGCAGCACTTCGTGCAGCAGCCACGACGGGAAGATCACCAGCTGTCCCGGCTCGAGCCGCAGCGAACGCGGGCTCATCGCATAGGGCGGCTTCATGTTGGCCAGCGCCATGTCCAGGTACATCGTGGCCGAGGCCTGCGGGTTGATGAAGGTGAGCCGGCCGCTGTCGCTGGCCGGGTCGTCGCCGTCGTGCTTGACGCAGTACACGCCCGACCACGAGTGCATGGCGTGGTTGTGGGCGCCGAAAAACCCGCCGCGGCGGGTGATGTGGAACCACGACTGGTGCTGGATGTGCAGCTTCATCAGCATGGCCCGGTCGTAGCCGTTGAGCTCGCCGATGGCGCGGTACAGGTTGGCCCAGCAGAAATCGCGCAGCTTCGCGCAGGCCGGCTGCGGCCAGTCGAACAGGCGGAAGTTGCTTTCGAACAGCTGCTTGTTGCGCGAGACGATGGGCTCGGGGTTGCGGTACTTGTCGCCCTCGGCCTCGCGGGCCAGGAACAGGTCGCGCAGCTGGCGGTTCAGTTCGGCGTGGTCGTCGAGCTTGGCGTACACCAGCGGGACGGAAAAGGCGGGGGTGATCTGGAACATGGCGGGGCCAACACGGGCGGAGTGGATGCTGCCTGCATCAGACCGTCAAACCCCCGGGGGCGTCAATGCCGCGCGCCCGGCGGGGGCGCGCGGCAGCGGCCAGGCTCAGGCCGCGGCGGCTTCGGCCTTCTGGCGGGCGATCCACTCGCGGATCTTCACCTGCAGCACGCCCATCGGCAGCGCGCCGTCAATCAGCACCTGGCGGTGGAAGGCGCGCACGTCGAACCTGTCCCCCAGCTCGGCCTCGGCTTCGGTGCGCAGCTCGCGGATCACGCGCTGGCCCACCTTGTACGACAGCGCCTGGCCGGGGATGACGATGTAGCGCTCCACTTCGGCCACCACGTCCGACTCGGCCATGGACGAGTTGGCCATCATGTAGTCAATGGCCTGCTGGCGGCTCCAGCCCAGGTGGTGCAGGCCGGTGTCCACCACCAGGCGCATGGCGCGCAGCTGTTCGTCGCTCAGGCGGCCGTACCACTGGTAGGGGTCGGTGAACACGCCCAGCTCCTTGCCCAGCGACTCGGCGTACAGCGCCCAGCCCTCGGCGAACGCCGTGTAGCCGCCGAAGCGGCGGAAGGCCGGCAGCGACTCCACTTCCTGCTGGATCGAGATCTGGAAGTGGTGGCCCGGCGAGGCCTCGTGGATGGACAGCGTCTCGACCAGGAAGTTGGGCTGGGCCTTGAGGTTGTAGGTGTTGAGGTAGAACACGCCCGGCCGCGAGCCGTCCGGCGTGGGCGCCTGGTAGGACGCGCCGGCGTCGCTCTGCGCGCGGAAGGCTTCCACTTCGCGCACTTCGTAGTCGGCCTTGGGGAACACGTCGAAGAGTTTGGGCAGCAGCGGGTTGATCTTCTTCTGCACGTCGCGGTAGGCCTGCAGCGCTTCTTCGGGCGTCTTGAAGTAGAACTGGTCGTCGGTCTTGAGGTGCTCGAAGAAGGCGGGCAGGTCGCCCTGGAAGCCGACCTGTTCGCGCACCGCGTTCATCTCGCCCAGGATGCGCGCCACTTCGTCCAGGCCGTACTGGTGGATGGCTTCGGGGCTGAGGTCGGTGGTGGTCTGCTCGCGCACCTTGAGCGCATACCAGGCGCGGCCGTCGGGCAGCTCGCTCATGCCGACCGTTTCGCGCGCGGCGGGCAGGTATTCGTCGCGCAGGAAGTCGCGCATCTTGGTGTAGCCCGGCACCACTACGTCGGTGATGGCGGCGCGGTACGCGGCCGTGAGGCGCTCACGCTCGGCCGGCGGGAAATCGGCCGGCATGTCGGTGATCGGGCCCCAGAACACGCTGTCCTCGGGCTTGGCGACGATGTGCGCGGCGAACTGCGGCACGATCTTCTCCACCACCGGGCGCGGCTGGGTGACGCCGGCGGCCATGCCCGCGCGCAGGTTGGCAATGACGCCGTCGTTGATGACCGGGAAGCGGGCGATGCGGGCCAGGAAATCGTCGTAGTGCTTGACCTCGCGGAACGGCTGGATGCCCTTGCCCGAGCCCAGCTGGGCGAAGAAGCTGCCGTGGTTGCCGAACTGGCTGACCGCCAGCATCCAGCCGGGGAAGCGGTTGGCTTCGAGCGAGAGTTCGCGGTCGCTGATGAACACGTCGCGGCTCAGTCGGTGCTGGCCGGTGAGCGCGTCGCGGTCCAGGGCCTGCACGCGGGCGAGGAAATCACGCTCGCGCGCTTCGCTTTCGGCGCGGAAGGCTTCGGAGGTGAAGTCGGGCAGCTGGTCGTTGTAGCGCAGGTCGCCCAGCGCGGTGGCGAAGATCGGGTTGGCCTTGAGTTCGGCTTCGTGCCACTGCTCGAGCAGGGCGTCGAGTTCGGCCGCCACGGCCGCGGGGTCGGCGGCGGCGGCCACCGGTGCGGGAGCGACGGGGGCCGGGGCGGGCTCGCGGCTGCAGGCCGAGACGGCCAGCAGGCAGGGCAACATCAGTACCAGGACGCGCATCACGGTTCCTTCGCTTTCGGCAGGGAGGCTTTGCGCTATCTTCGCGCAGTCCACGCCCGGAGCCTACCGATGAAAGTCATGCCTGCCGCCTTTGTTTTCTGCGCCACCCTGCTGGTGGCGCCTGCCCAGGGCGGGGACCGCATCACTGGGCGTGAATTCGCCACCCGCTCGGAGGTGTACGCGCCCGAGGCCATGGCCGCCACCTCGCACCCGCTGGCCACGCAGATTGCGCTGGACACGATGCGCCAGGGCGGCACCGCGATGGACGCCGCCATTGCCGCCAACGCCGCGCTGGGCCTGATGGAGCCCACCGGCAGCGGTATCGGCGGCGACCTGTTCGCCATCGTCTGGGATCCCAAGACGGGCAGGCTGCACGGCTACAACGGCTCCGGCCGCTCGCCCAGGGCGCTCAGCCTGCGCTGGCTGCAGGCCAACGGCTACGAGGAAATGCCCCAGCGCGGCCCGCTGCCGGTGACGGTGCCGGGCGCGGTGGACGCCTGGTTCGCGCTGCACGAGCGCTTCGGCAAACGCACCATGGCCCAGAACCTGGCGCCCACCGTGGCTTACGCGCGCAACGGCCATCCCATCCACGAGGTGATCGCCTACTACTGGAACAACAAGCTGGTGGAGATGTCGAAGTGGCCGGGCTTCGTCGAGCAGTTCACCGTGGACGGCAAGGGCCGGGCGCCGCGCACCGGCGAGGTCTGGCGCAACCCCAACCTGGCCAACACGCTGGAAACCATCGGCCGCGAAGGCCGCGACGCGTTCTACAAGGGCGACATGGCCCGCACCATCGACGCCTTCTTCCGCGCCAACAAGGGCTTCCTGCGCTACGAGGACATGGCGGCGCACACCGGCGAATGGGTGGACCCGGTGAGCGTGAACTACCGCGGCCTGGACGTGTGGGAGCTGCCGCCCAACGGCCAGGGCATCGCCGCGCTGCAGATGCTCAACCTGCTGGAGGGCTACGACTTCTCGAAGATTCCCTTCGGCAGCGCCGAGCACATCCACCTGTTCACCGAGGCCAAGAAGCTGGCGTTCGCCGACCGCGCGCGCTGGTACGCCGACCCGGCCTTCCAGCCGGCGCCGGTGGCGCGCCTGATTTCGGATGAGTACGCGGCCGAGCGCCGCAAGCTGATAGACCCCGACAAGGCCGCCAAGGCCGTGGACGCCGGCGCGCAGCTCAACCAGGGCGACACCATCTACCTCACCACGGCCGACAGGGACGGCATGATGGTGTCGCTGATCCAGTCCAACTACCGCGGCATGGGCAGCGGCATGGCGCCGCCGGGGCTGGGCTTCATCTTCCAGAACCGCGGCGAGCAGTTCGTGCTCAAGGCCGGGCACGCCAATTCCTACGTGCCGGGCAAGCGGCCGTTCCACACCATCATCCCGGCCTTCGTGACCAAGGACGGCAAGCCCTACCTCAGCTTCGGCCTGATGGGCGGCGCGATGCAGCCCCAGGGCCACGTGCAGATCGTGATGAACCTGGTGGACTTCGGCATGAACCTGCAGGAAGCCGGCGACGCCCCGCGCATCCACCACGACGGCAGCACCGAACCCGCCGGGCAGATGGTCGCGATGGACGACGGCGGCGTGCTGAACCTGGAAACCGGCTTCAGCTACGACACCGTGCGCGCGCTGATGCGCAAGGGCCACCAGGTGGAGTTCGCCGACGGCCCCTACGGCGGCTACCAGGCCATCAGGCGCGACCCCGACACCGGCATGTACGCCGGCGCCAGCGAAAGCCGCAAAGACGGCCAAGCCGCCGGCTACTGAAGAAGAAATCGTACCAGGTACATTTTCAGTCTCATTGAGACTGAAAATGTACCTGGTACGTCATCTCTACGTGGAGGCGGAGGCGCTCGGCGGCGGTTTCGACGTCGGCGCAGTGCGGAAGCAGCTGCGACCAGTCGCCGGATTTCGCGGCGGCCTCCACTTCGGCCGCGGCCTCGCCCAGCTGCTGGGCGCCCACCAGGCGCGCCGCGCCCTTGATCTTGTGCGCCTGGCGCGCCACCTGCGCCAGGTCGCCGGCGGCACGGGCCGACTGCAGGCCCTGCAGGTCGGCCGCCGTGGCGGCCAGGAAATCGTCCATCAGCGCGCGGCATTCGCGCGGGTCGCCGCCGGTGAGCGTGTCGAGCACCGACGCGTCCAGCGCCAGCGGCTCGGTGCGCACCTGCGGCAGCGGCGCGCTGGCCACCATGTCGCCCGCCAGCGGCACCGTGTGCGGCAGCCAGCGGCGCAGGCAGGCCACCAGTTCGGGAATGCTGACCGGCTTGGACAGGTAGTCGTCCATGCCCGCGGCCAGGCAGCGCTCGGCTTCGCCCTTCAGCGCGGCGGCGGTGAGCGCGATCACCGGCGTGCGCGCCTGGCCGCTGCGCGCTTCCTCGGTGCGCAGCGCGCGCGCCATTTCATAGCCGTCCATCTCGGGCATGTGCACGTCCGACAGCACCAGGGCATAGCGTCCGGTGCGCCACGCCTCGAGCCCCTTCACGCCGTCTTCGGCCGATTCGCTGGCGTAGCCGGCCAGCGCCAGCTGCCGCGCCACCACCAGCCGGTTGGTCGGATGGTCGTCCACGATCAGCACCAGGCTGCGTTCGGCCAGCGCCTGCGCCACCGACGGCAGCGGCCGCGCCAGGAAGCCCTGGCCGGGCTCGGCGGGTGATTCGGGCTCGAGGTTTTCCACCTCGCCGCGCGGCACCACCAGGGTCAGCCGCAGCGTGG
The DNA here is from genome assembly GCA_035433005.1 of Arenimonas sp. Classification (GTDB taxonomy): domain Bacteria; phylum Pseudomonadota; class Gammaproteobacteria; order Xanthomonadales; family Xanthomonadaceae; genus Arenimonas. The sequence goes on from DAORUD010000001.1 coordinate 51,305, forward strand.
TGCCGGCGCCCGGCGTGCTGTCCATTTCCACGGTGCCGCCCATCAGTTCGGCCAGCCGGCGCGAAATCACCAGGCCCAGCCCGGTACCGCCGAAGCGCCGGGTGGTGCTGCCCTCGGCCTGCTGGAAGGGCTGGAACAGCCGCGCTTGCTGTTCGGGCGTGACGCCGATGCCGGTGTCGGTGATGCGGAAGCACACGCGGTCGCCGTCGCCGTCGCGGCCGCGCCACTCCAGCGCCGCCTCCACCATGCCCGCCTCGGTGAACTTGATGGCGTTGGACAGGAAGTTGCCCAGCACCTGCCGCAGCCGCAGGCCGTCGGCCACGTGCGCGGGGCCGATGCGGTCGTCCACGCTGCAGGTCAGCACCAGGCCCTTGCTGGACGCCGAGCCGGTGAAGTTGGCCACCGTGGACTGCAGCAGCCGGGGCAGCGAGATGGTGCTGGGCGACAGCTCCAGCCGCCCGGCCTCCACCTTCGAGAAATCCAGGATGTCGCCGATGATCTGCAGCAGCGACCGCGCCGACTGCTGGATCACCTGCACGGTGCGGCGCTGGTCGTCGTCGAGCTGGCTGTGCGACAGCACTTCGAGCATGCCGGTGACGCCGATCATGGGCGTGCGTATTTCGTGGCTCATCGCGGCCACGAAGCTGGACTTGGCCTCGCTGGCCTCGCGGGCGCGCGTTTCGCTCTTGCGCAGGCGCTGCTCCAGCTGCTTGATCTGGGTGAGGTCGGTGCCCACCGCCAGGTAGCCCACCGTCTTGCCGCTGCCGTCGCGCATGGCCGACGTGGCCAGCAGCACCGGCACCTGGCTGCCGTCCTTGCGCACGAAGTTCCACTCCAGCGGCGGCGAACCCTGCTCGATCAGCACCGGGATAAGGCGCGCGTCGGCCGGCACGCGCTCGTCGCGGGCCGCGGTAAGGTCGGCGGCCAGCCGCTCCACCTCGTCCTGCACCATCAGGCGCTCCATGCTGCGCTTGCCGATCATGTCCTCGGCGCGGTAGCCGGTAAGCCGTTCGGCGTGCGGGTTGAAGCTGGTGAAGCGGCCGTCGAGGTCAATGGACATGATGGCCACCCGCGCCGCCGCGAACAGCGAGCGCTGGAACACCTCGCGCTCGTGCAGCGCCTCGCGCACCTGTTCGTTCCGGTACAGCTGCTGGTTGAGCTCGGCCTCGAACTTGCGCACGTCGTCGCGCATCACCAGGAACGCGTCCAGCACTTCGCCCAGTTCGCCGCTGGGCCGGAACCGCGGCACCGCCTGGTAGTCGTGCCGGCGCATCTGCTGCGCCAGCGAGGTCAGGCCCTCGACGCCCTTGTAGATGTTGCGCACCAGCTTCTGCCCCACCAGGCCCACCACCACCAGGGTCACCAGGCTGAGCAGCGTGCGAATCCAGGCCGCGCGCTGCGCACGCTGCTCCTGCTCGCGGACCTGGGCTTCGGCCTCGATCATCTCGAGGTCGCTCAGGTGCTTCATGCGGATGGTCACCGGATCGATGGCCGGGTACAGCTCGGTGTCGGCGAACCGGGCCAGGGCGACGATGTCGCGCTGCGCCAGCACGCCGCGCAGCGTCTGCGCGGCGGTGTCGGCGCGGATGCGGGCGCGCGCTATCTGCTCGTACAGCGTGCGCTGCTGCCGCGTCTTGGGCATGGCCTCGAGCGCCGACCAGTGCTCGCGGATGCGCAGGCGCGCGTTGTCCACCACCTGTTCGCCCTCCTCCCAGGCAATCAGTCCGTTGCGGACCCGGAAGGTGGTGTCCACGATGTCCAGGCCATAGGCGTCCGACACCGCCTTGATGCGGCGCAGGCCGGCGAGGGATTCGTCCTTGAGCTGCACCAGGGCCTGCTGGCTGCGCTGGCGCTCGTACTCGTCCAGCGCCAGCACCGCCGCCCCGGTGAACATCAGCAGGCCGAACAGGCCCAGCAGCTGCAGCCGGATGCCGAACTTGGGCCCGGGGCGCGGCATGGCCGGCCTAGTGGTGGGTCTGGCGCCAGCGCAGGATCGCGTCGGGTAGCTGTTCGCCCGGCACCGCCGGCGAGATCAGATAGCCCTGGGCGTAGTCGCAGCCCAGGCCCGCCAGCAGCTGCCACTCCTCCACCGTTTCCACGCCCTCGGCCACCACCCGCAGCTCGAGCTTGCGGGCCAGGTCGAGGCTGGTTTCGATCATGGCGCGCTTGCGCGGCTGGGTGGGCGCGCCGCTGACGAAGCCGCGGTCGATCTTCAGCGCCGAGAACGGGATTTGCGACAGCTGCGACAGCGACGAATAGCCGGTGCCGAAATCGTCCACGCTCAGGCCGAAGCCCTTCAGGCGCAGGCGCGCCAGCATGCCCAGGCCGCGCGCGGTGTCGCTCATCACCGAGCTTTCGGTGATTTCCAGCACCACCTGTTCGGGCGACAGGCCGTGTTCGCGCAGCACCGCCTCGTAGCGGTCGGCCACTTCGGGGCCGGTGAGGTTTTGCGCCGACACGTTGACCGAGATCTTCAGGTCCAGGCCGCGCGCCTGCCAGCGCTTCCACCACGCGCAGGACTCCACCAGCATCAGGTTGGTGAGTTCGTCTATCAGGCCGCCGGCCTCCATCATCGGCACGAACACCGCCGGCGGCACCATGCGCCCGTCGGGCAGGCGCCAGCGGGCCAGCGCCTCGACGCCGACGATCTTGCCGTTGCCGAACTCGGCCTGCGGCTGGAACCAGGGGTGGACTTCGCCGCGGGCCAGCGCGTCGCGCGCCTGGTCGAGGGTGACGTCAACGTCCAGCACCGCCGCGCCCGCACCCACTTCGGTTTCGTACACCGACAGCACCGTGGTGAGCTTGCCCGGCGTGAGCGGCTTTTCGACGCAGCCCAGCACGCGCAGGCCCGACGCCTTGGCCATCACCTGCACGGTGTGCAGCAGCGCCGGCTCCATCGCGCTGACCACGGCGATGGAGTGGGCCAGCCGCTCCTGGGCGACGATGCCGATGAACTCGATGCCGTCCATGCCGGGCATGTCCAGGTCCACCAGCACCACGTCGGGCGGCTCGGGCATGGCGCGCAGCAGGTCCAGCGCCTGGAAGCCGTCGGAGGCCTCGTGCAGCTTGGTCAGTCCGAGGTCGGAAAGCAGCCGAAGGCCCAGGCGGCGCTGGAAGCCGTGGTCTTCGACCAGAAGGATGCAAAGCCCCGCCAAACCCATGCCCGCCATCCCGGTTGTGTTCGCGCTTCGAGTCTAACCCGCGTTTCGTTCAGCTTGGAAGTTGCCCCGCGGTGCAGCGGCGGGCTCTCCGGACAACGTCGCGACCGCGGTGATCCGGCCGCGCCGGGGGCGCCCCGGCGCCGACCCGCGTGAAGACCGCCGGGTCGAAACTGTGCTGCAGCGCACATTGCTATCGCCGCGAACCATACGCTAGCGTCCGGCCTGCGGTGGCACGGGGGACGCACGGCATGCCGGGGCGTCGCCACTGCAGATCAGGTTCGTCGCTTCATGTCGGACGCCGGCGCGGGTCCATGGCGTACACCAAATCCAAGGGGAGAGAACGATGAAGACTCGACACCGCAGCAATGCGGGCCGGTGGCTGCCGGCTGTGGCACTGTTGGCGATGGCCGGCCCGGCCGTGGCGAACACGCTCAACCAGAACGTTTCGTGGACCATCGACCGGTCCGGCACCACCACCAAGTACCGCGTGGTGGCCTACGGCGATTCCATCTACGCCGGCTACAACGGCTCGGTCAGCAACGCCGCCAAGTACTCCGCGCCCACCGTGGACGCCGAATACCTGGCCGCGCGCTGGGGCGCCGACATCGAGAGCATCCGCCGCACCAAGTCCGGCGCCGTGGCCAAGGACGTGTACGACAACAAGATCGTCGCCGAACGGTCCTACATGCAGGCCGCCTCCACCCGCGTGGTCACCTTCGAGATGTGCGGCAACGACGGCCTGCAGGCCCGCACCGCCTTCAAGGGCCAGACCGGCACCTGCAACTACGCCGTGCTCGACAACGCCGTGAACTCCTGCCGCACCTACGTGGCCGCGGGCATGGACTTCATCAACGCCAACGCGCACCCGAACACCCGGCTCAAGGTGATCGCCAACCTGTACTACCCCGGCTACAACGCCGACAACGTGCAGAGCTCGTGCCGCGACGCCACCACGGGCCAGACGGTGAACCTGCGCGACCGCTTCCTGCCGGCGATTGCCAGGATGAACTGGAGCATGTGCAACTCGGCCCGCCTCAAGGGCTTCCAGTGCGCCGACAGCTTCGCCCAGTACATGGGCGCGGACTACGACAGCAACGGCGACGGCCAGGTGGACTCGGACGCGCTGCGCTACGTGGCCGGTGAAACTGAAGCCGCCTACCTCGCCCGCATCACCGGCGCGCTGCGCCCGACCCTGCGCGATGCCAACACGCACTTCGCCACGGCCTCGAGCAGCTTCGACTACATCCAGTCCGACGACGTCCACCCGACCTACACCGGCGGCACCGTGTCGGCCGGCCTGTGGGGTGGCACCACCGGCACCGGCGCCGCGCGCTACACCAGCTTCACCGGCGGCAAGAGCCCGATCTGGAACAGCTTCGGCCACGAGCGCATGGGCTGGTCGCTGTCGGTCTACAACCCGGCGGCTCCGTAAACCTGCGTCGGCACGAAGGACTCCAACGTGGTTGAACAAAGTCCCCCGCCCCCTGCGCCGTCCGGTCCGGACGGCGACGGTGTGCGGGTGATTTCCAAGGCGCGGACCCCGCACGGGTCCGCGCTTTCCTGGGCGCTGGCCCTGGTGCTGGTGCTGGGCGCCGTGGTGGCATGGCGCCTGCTGGCGCCCGCCGCTCCCGATCGCCGGGACCTCCAGGCCTCCGTACCCACGCCCGCTGCGCCGCAGGACGCCCGCGCCCCGGCGCGCCGCGCGACCGCGACCGCCAGCGCGCCGCACGAACCCGCCGAGGCCCTGCCCAACGGCGACCCCAACGACCTGGCCAACTACTTCCGGCCCGGCGACCCCGAACCCACCGGCGCCGAACTGATCGGCGCCCTGAACGACGTCGGCATCCGCACCGGCATCGGCGCCTTCAATCCGCCGGGCACCAGCCCGCCGCTGGAGGGCCTGGCCGTGCCGGAGGACTACGAACTTCCCGAAGGTTATGTGCGCCACTACCAGTCCACCGACGAGGGCGTGGCGATTGAACCGATCCTGATGTTCGCGCCCGACTTCACCCTGCTCGACGCCAGCGGCCGACCCGTCGCCCTGCCCGGCAACCGCGTGGTGCCGCCCGGGATGGCGCCGCCGGGGCTGCCGATCCGGCGCGTCCGGATACCGCCGCCGACCTGACCGCGCTTTACGGAGTTTGCTTACTTGACCATGGATCGGTTGCCGCTTTCCCGCTGGCGCCTGTTGGCCGGCGTCCTTGCCACGGCCCTGTTGATTGGCGTGTACGCGCGCGGCGGCGCCGCGTGGGGCCTGGGCGCCGTGATGCTGGTGCCCTGGCTGCTGGCGCTGGACGCCACGCGCACGCGGGCCGGCACGCTGGCCAGCGCGCTGCTGATGTGCGCGGCGATGGTGGCGGCCACGTTCTACTGGTTCGGCGCGGCCATCGGCGGCTTCACCGGCATGGGCGCCGTGCCGGGCGTGGCCGTGCTGCTGGTGCTGGCGCCCGTGATGCAGCCGCAGGTGCTGGCGTTCGCGCTGGTGCGGCACCTGGCCGGCCGCCGGCACGGCGCGGTGATGCGCGCGCTGGCGGGCGCCAGCGCCTGGGTGGCCTGCGAGTGGGCCCTGCCCAAGCTGCTGGGCGACACGCTGGGCCACGGGCTGTTTCCGTCGGCGCTGATGCGCCAGGCCGCCGACCTGGGCGGCGCGGCGGGCCTGACCTTCCTGCTGATACTGGTGAACGAAGGCATCGCGCAGGCCGTGGCCCGACGCAGGCGCGGTGTGCGCGCCACGCTGGCACCGCTGGCCGGGGCCGCGGCCATCGTGCTGGCGCTGGCCGGCTACGGCATGGCGCGCCTGGCCGCGCTGCATGCGCCCCCCGCGCCGGCGCCGGCGCTGCGCGTGGCGATGGTGCAAGCCAGCATCACCGACTACGAAGGCCTGCGCCAGCAGATAGGCGCCTACGGCGTGGTGCGAAAAGTGCTCGACACGCACTACGCGCTTTCGCAGTCGGCCGTGCGCGACCACGGCGCCGACGTGCTGCTGTGGTCGGAAACCGTGTACCCCACCACCTTCGGCCAGGCCCGCAGCGAAGACGGCGCCGCGCTCGACGCCGAGATCCAGGGCTTCGTCGAGGCCATGGGCGTGCCGCTGGTGTTCGGCACCTACGACATCGACGGCGCGGGGGAATACAACGCCGCCGCCTTCGTCGAACCGCGCGCGGGGCTGATTGGCTTCTATCGCAAGACCCATCCTTTCCCGTTCACCGAACACGTGCCGGCCTGGCTGGATGGCCCGACGCTGCGCCGCCTGCTGCCGTGGACCGGCGGCTGGCAGCCCGGCTCCGGCGCGCGCGTGCTGCCGCTGCGCACCGCCGACGGCCGCGAGGTGAACGTGCTGCCGCTGATTTGCCTGGACGACGTGCACACGGGGCTGGCCATCGACGGCGCGCGGCTGGGCGCGCAGGCCATCGTCGGCATGTCGAACGATTCGTGGTTCACCGACTATCCCGCCGGCGCGCGGCTGCACCTGGCGGTGGCGGCGTTCCGCAGCATCGAGACGCGGCTGCCGCAGGTGCGCGTCACCACCAATGGCCTGAGCGCGGTGATAGATGACACCGGCGAAGTGCTGGCCAGCACCGGCATGGGCGACCAGGCCGTGCTGACCGCCGAGCTGTCGGCGCGCGATCCCGCGCCCACGCTGATGGTGCGCTGGGGCGACTGGGTGGGGCGCGCGGGCGCGGGGTTCCTGCTGGGGCTGGTGGCGCTGGCCGCCTGGCGTGCACTGCGGCATCGCCCGGTGGCGAACGCCTCGGGCCCGTTCGTCGCCAAGGCGGCGCTGCTGGGCCGGGGCGCGCGATGGGCCGCCGGCCTGCTTCGCCTGGTTTCAGCGGCGGGGCTGGCCTGGCTCGCGCTGGACATGCTGCTGCGCGTCGGCCTGCAGGTGCAGTCGCTGGCGCAGCTCAAGCTGTTTGCCTTCGCGGTGGTGTTGCCCGCCGTGGCCGCCTGGGCCATCACGCGCGCGGCCGCGGCCACGCTGCGCATCGAAGGCGATGCGCTGGTGCTGGACCAGCGCCACCAGCGCACCGAGATCCCGCTGGCGTCCATCGCGGCAGTGCAGCCCTGGCGCCTGCCGCTGCCGCATGCGGGCGTGGACCTGCGGCTGGCGTCAGGGCAGGCATGGCCTCGCGGGTTGGTGGGCGTTGACGCGATGGCGCTTCAGCGGGCGCTGGGCAGCGCCGGCTCGCCCGCTTCCATCCACGGCGGCATGGCCGGGCGCCTGGCGCGCTGGGCACAGCTGCGCGCGGCCACGGTGCATCCGCGGCTGGACTCTGCGCTGGTGAAGTTCGCGCTGTTCCCGATGCTGCCCGCGGCGATCGCGTTCCGGCTGCACCAGGTGATCGCCTTCGGCGGTCCGCTGGGCGAGTACTACACGTATGGCCTCAAGGCCTGGCTGACCGGTGCGGCCATCTGGTGGGCGTCGTGGTCGATCGGGCTGATGCTGTTTGCCGCGGCGCTGCGCCTGGCCATCGAAGCCACCACGCTGATGGCATTCGCCCTGTCGGCCGCGCGGGCGCTGGCCGTGCGCGATGCGCTGGAGTGGCTGGGCCGTGCGGCGTTCTACCTTGGTGTGCCGGCCTGGCTGGCGCTGCGGCTGCTCTCGGGTTGATGCCCCAAATCCGAGCACGTGCTTCAGCGGCGCAGGGTGGCCATGGCTTTGCGGGCGAGGTACATCAGGCTGCCGGTGAGGCCGCGCTCGTGGGCGCGGGCCAGGGTCATCAGGCGGGCGATTTCGTCATACTGGATGGCGATGCGGCCGTCCTTGTCGGCGATCACCCCGCGAAGTGCCGCCATGTCCGCCTCGGTGAGCACGTGGCCGGCATGCAGGTGCGCCGGCAGCCCGCGCGTGACGTACACGGTGGAGTGGGCCGCCGCCTCGGCCTCGTCGTGCGCGGCCGGCGTGTAGAAATAGAACGCCAGCGAGCGGCGGCTGGTGCCGGCATGCTCCGGCGGCAGCGTGATGCGGTCGAAGCCGTGCCAGCTGTGTTCGTTGGTTTCAAACACGACGCAGCGATTGAACAGCGGCGCGAACACGTGCGCCGGCGCGGGGTCCTGCGCCGGGTCGCCATACAGGCCCAGCGCGCCGCCCCATTCCAGCTTCCAGCCCGGGTTGAGGTAGATGATCAGGTTGAGACGGCGGTGCCAGCGTTCGATCGGATGGAAGTTGAAGTCGATGTGCGGGTCGAGCGAGGCGCCATCGCGATTGTCATGCGTGCCGCCCCCGACGTAGCCGGGGTCATAGAGCAAGCCGGGGATGCCGGTGACTTCGCTGAGCCATGCCAGGAATTCCGGGCTGCGGACCATCCCATCCAACTGCGCGTACTGGCTGCCCAGGGCCCGGATGCGTTCAACCGTGGACTTGTCGCCGGGCCGGCCGTGTTCGGCCAGCGCGTTGCCGCGCTCGAAGGTCGGGAACTGCTGCAGCAGCGCCTGCGCGAAGGTCTCTTCCAGAAAACCATCAATGGCCACATGCCGGAACGGGCGCGCGACCGCGAACGCCTGCGCCAGCCCTTCCCGGCGGGCCAGCACCGAACCTGCGATCAGGCCGCTCATGTTCTGCATTCGATGGAATCCGTTGGTCGGCAGTGATGGAGGGGCCACGCCGCGAAAGGTTATCAGATGGGTTGCAAGCGCCCGCGGCCTGGTACGACCGGCCCAAGGCGACACGGCATGCCCTGATGGTCCAGGGCAAACCGGCCCTTCTTGCCGCCCAGCTGCCATACCTGGACGCGATGGCCAACACGCTTGAGGCCATACTTCGGGACTGACCGCCCCCGCCTGAAGAGTGACCTCGCGCATGCCCACGATCGATGGCCCGCTGGAAATCGTCGTTCGCCTGAACCCCGATACCGGCGAGGTGAGCACCACCTTCGAATCACGCGAGTGCTCGTTCCTGACGCCGGGCGAACTGTGGTGGGAGCGCGGCGCGCACCATTACGTGGTCTACCAGCCCGAAGACTTCCATGACCCGCGCCTCAAGCAGCGGCGGGACACGGGCAACATGCTTTCGCCCCGGGATCCTCACGCCAGGCTGGTGCACGTGGGCGCCGTGGCCGGGCCGGGACCGGTTCCTCCCGGCTGGATCGAGCTGTCCCGCCGCGCCCTGGGTCTGGCCGGACCGGCTTGAGGTCGCCGGGGCCAGGCCCGGGGGCGTGAAGCCGGCCCGCGCGGGGCCGCTGCTATAATTCCGAGTCTTTGCTCCAGCCCCGGAAGCCCCGCCATGTCCGTGCCAACCCTGCCCGTTCCCCCGACCCTCGACCGCGACTACGACCTGCAGTCGAAGTACACCCGCGAAGAGGGCCGCATCTACCTCTCCGGCGTGCAGGCCCTGGTGCGCCTGCCGCTGATGCAGCAGATGCGCGACCGGGCCGCCGGCGCCAATACCGCCGGCTTCATCTCGGGCTACCGCGGTTCGCCGCTGGGCGGCTTCGACCTGGAGCTGTGGAAGGCGCGCAAGCACCTGTCCGCGTCGGGCATCGAGTTCACGCCGGGCCTGAACGAAGACCTCGGCGCGACGATGGTGTGGGGCAGCCAGCAGACCAACCTGTTCCCGGGCGCCAAGTACGACGGCGTGTTTTCCATGTGGTACGGCAAGGGCCCGGGCGTGGACCGCTGCGGCGACGTGTTCAAGCACGGCAACGCCGCCGGCACCT
>DAORUD010000002.1:0-55334 GCA_035433005.1 Arenimonas sp.
TGGCTCGGCCATCGTCAACCAACTGCTGGCCAAGGGCCACGCGGTGCGCGTGTTCGAGCGGCCGCGGATGGCGCCATACCGCGAGTTCCAGCCGCACGAAGCGCTGGAGTGGGAAACCGGCGACCTGCTCAGCGCGCACGACGTGGCCCAGGCCATCGACGGCGCCGACCAGGTGATCCACCTGGTGTCCACCACGCTGCCCAAGAGTTCCAACGACGACCCGGCCTATGACGTGAGCACCAACGTCATCGCCACGCTGAGCCTGCTCGACGCGATGGTGGCCAAGGGCATCGGGCGCATCGTCTACATTTCCTCCGGCGGCACCGTCTACGGCACGCCGCACTACGTGCCGATAGACGAAAAGCACCCGACCGATCCCGAAGTGTCCTACGGCATCGTCAAGCTGGCCATCGAGAAGTACCTGCAGCTGTACCAGCGCATGCACGGCATCCGCGCCATCGTGCTGCGCGTGGCCAATCCCTACGGCGAGCGCCAGCGCGTGGAAACCGCGCAGGGCGCGGTGGGCGTGTTCCTGCACCGGGTGCTGTCGGGACAGGCCATCGACATCTGGGGCGACGGCAGCGTGATGCGCGACTTCATCTACGTGGGCGACGTGGCCGACGCCTTCGTGCGGGCAACGGCCTACGAAGGCGCGGGCACCGTGTTCAACATCGGCTCGGGCGTGGGCACCAGCCTCAACGACCTGGTGCGCGCCATCGGCGAGGCCACCGGCGCTCCCGTGCCCTGCCGCTACCTGCCCGGGCGCGCGATCGACGTGCCGGTGAGCGTGCTGGACTGCTCGCTGGCCGCGCGCGAACTGGGCTGGGCGCCCCGCGTGGGCCTGCCTGAAGGATTGGCGAAGACGGTGGCCTGGCTGAAGCGCCAGTAGCGCGTACCGGGGCAGTACGAAGCGTGCTGCGTTTATACTCCGGGGCAACACCGCAATCATCATCCCCGTCAGTGCCTTGCGCTGACGCGGGCGTTTCCGGAAATCGGAGTGTCCAGGCCTATGTCCGACAACAGCGAGGGTATCGAGCTTTCCATCGTCGTCCCCGTCTACGGAAGCGCGAAAATCCTGCCGGTGCTGGTGCAGCAGGTCCAGGACGCGATGGCCGCCGAGGGGCTGACGGGCGCGTTCGAGATGGTCCTCGTGCATGACGCCGGTCCCGACGACAGCTGGCAGGTGATCCAGTCGCTCGCTGCCGGGCACGGTTTCGTAAGGGGCATGAACCTGCGCAGGAATGCCGGGCAGCACAATGCCACCATCGCGGGGCTGAACCACGTGCGCGGCCGCGTCGTGGCGATCATGGACGACGACCTGCAGCATCCACCCGGCGCGCTGGGCGACATGGTGCGCGCCATCAACGCCGGCCACGACGTCTGCTACACCCGCTACCTCAACCGCCAGCACGCCTGGTGGAAGCGCGCGGGCAGCCAGTTCAACGACTACGTGGCCACGCGGCTGCTGGGCAAGCCGCGCGGGCTGTACCTGTCTTCGTTCAAGGCCATGCATCGGGACATCGTCGATGAAATCATCAAGTACGACGGCCCCTACACCTACATCGACGGCCTGATACTGGATGTCACGCGCTCGATTACCTCGGTGGACGTGGCGCACCAGCCGCGGCTGGAGGGAGAGAGCCACTACAACTTCAGCAAACTGCTGTCGCTGTGGATGAAAATGGCCACCAGCTTTTCCATCCTGCCCCTGCGCTTCGCCAGCTACGTCGGTTTCGGCCTGGCGGCACTGAGCCTGGTGATGGTGGCCTTCGTGGTGCTGGCCCGGTTCATGAATCCCGATTACCCGCCCGGCTGGGCTTCGCTGATCGCGGTGGTGCTTTTCATCGGTGGCGTGCAGACGCTGTGCATCGGGATGATCGGTGAGTATCTTGGCCGGACCTACCTGAAGTTGAACCGCAGGCCACAGTTCGTCATCGGCGGCACCACCTGGCAGGAGCCGGCTCCCCGTGGAAGAACCTGAATTCGACAAGTTCGCGAAAGACTACGACCAGGTCCTGGGCAGCACCATCCCGGACGAGTTGAACGAGAATACGTACTTCGCGGAATACAAGATCGCGCTGATGGCCAGGCGCCTGCAGGGCGCGGCCGTACCGCGGATCCTCGATTTCGGCTGTGGTGCGGGGCGAAGCCTGCCCTTCCTGCGGCAGTACTTCCCCGACAGCGAGATCTGGGGCTACGACGTGTCACCCGGTTCGCTGGCCGTGGCGTCGGGCCATGCGCCCGGAGCGCGTCTGTTCTCCGACTGGGCCAGCCTTGGCGACACCCGGTTCGACGGCATCGTGGCGGCCAACGTCTTCCATCACATTCCGCCGGCCGATCGTCTTGGCGCCCTTGTGCGATGCCGTGAATCGCTGCAGCCCGGCGGCCAGATGTTCATGTTCGAGCACAATCCGTACAACCCCGCCACGCGATGGGTCTTCGAACGCTGCCCGTTCGATGCCGATGCGCAGATGCTGAGCCTCGCCACGGCGAGGGCCCTGGCCCGCCAGGCCGGCTTTTCTTCCGAGCGGCACGCGTACACGCTCTTCTTCCCGAAGCCGCTCGCGTTCCTGCGCCGCATTGAACCGTGGCTGGAACGCCTGCCGCTGGGCGCGCAGTACTATGTCCAGATGGCGCGCTGAGTCAGGCTACGCCGGCCGCTACGTCGGCACCGGCGTCTTCAACACCCTGGCCGGCTTCGCGGTGATATTCGCCATGATGTGGGCGGGTTTCTCGCCGGTGGCCGCGAACCTGGCGGGCTATGCCTGCGGGTTCGTGCTGGGTTTCGTGCTGTCCAGGCGGTTCGTGTTCCGGAGCCAGGGCAGCGTGCTGGGCGAGGGCGGGCGCTACGTGCTGTCCTTCGTGGTGGCCTACCTGCTCAACCTCGCCGTCCTCCGCTTCGCCATCGAGAGGCTGGGCGTCCCGCCCGCGTTCGCGCAGGTCGCTGCGGCAGCGGTGTTCACCGTGTCCATGTACGCCATGGGGCGGCTGTACACCTTCGCGCCCAGGCCCGGCGCCGGACCTGCCGATGAGTGACGCCATCCAGCCCGCGGTCGACACGAAGGAGTCACCCGGAAGCGGGGATCCCGCCAGCCGATGGACGCTTGCGGGCCGTCGCCGTGCTGTCCATCTGGCGCTCTCCATCGGCCTGGCGGCGCTGGTGTTGGCTCCCGTGGCGTTCTCGTTCTACCGCGCGCTGGCCGCGCTGCCCGGGCATCTGCGCATCGGTTTCACGGGAGTGGCCGTGGCCATGCTGGCCTTGGGAGGCCTGCTGGTGCGGGTGTCGGTCCGTCCGCTGGGTGCCGCCCGGTACGGGTTGCTGGTCGCGCCACTCCTGTTGGGATGGAGCCTGTACTCCACGTTCGAGGTTCAGGTGGCGTCCGCGGACCTTGCCCAGGTCGGCTATTCGGACGGCCGGCTGGAACCGGATGTGCCGCCTTCGCCAAAGAGCGCCTGGGGCCGGAATGTCGATGGCTACGGGCTGCATCCATCGTTTGACGCGACCGTGGTTCCCAATTCGCTAGTCGCGACGTTCTCCGCTCGCCCGACCAGGGTGCAGGTGCTGTTCGCGAAGCCGCGCGAGGGCCTGTTCCAGCCCGACGGGCGGCCGGTGGAAAGTGACGGCATCTCGATTGACCTCCAGGCCTTCGACGGCGAGGGGAATCCTGGTTTCTCCGAGAGTTTCGTCATTCCCCAGGAAGAGTTCCTGGCAGGCGATTGGGTCGAGAAGGATGTCCGGGTGGCGGCGGGGATCGCGTCAATCCGCATTTCGACCGGATGGGGGCCGCCCGGGGGAACGCCCTACGGCGACTTCACGCTGGTCGGATTCCAGGTGCCGGACTGGAAAGCGCAGGTTGACCTGATCGGGCGGCTGTTGTTGGTCTGCCTTGGCGCGTACCTGTTGCTGCTGCTGTTGGTGCTGGGCATCGAAGGCATGTCCGGCGCGCGCGCCCATCGTTTCCATGGGTCGGGTTTCGCGCAAGGTGGCCTGGTGCTCGCCCTGGTCCTGCTGTTCGTCTGCTGGTCGCAGGGCCAGTCGAACTATGTTTATTTCTGGGACTACCGGAACTACTGGGACAAGACCGAAACGCTGTACGGCCTGTTCCGGGATGGAGCCTGGAAGCAGGCCATCGATGTTTTCGCGAGCGCCTACACCTCCAACTACTCCATGCTGCCCGCTGTTCCGTCGGCCGCGCTGAGCCTGGTTACGGGCGAGCCAAGCCGCGTCAACTACGCGCTGTCTATTGCGATGCTGTACAGCGTTCCCGCCTATCTCATGGTCGCTTACCTGGCCCAGCGGATGCTGGGCGATGGCGCTCCCATGGCAGGGCATTCGTCCCGGAACCGATGGGCGTTGTCCAGCCTGGCGGTGATGGTTTCCCTGCCGACATTCTTCGGCGTCACCCTGTACCTGATGCCGGACATCGGTGGAGTTGTCCTGGCGGTGGCGGCGCTGCTTAGCGCGTCCTCGCTGGTTGGTGCCATCAGGGAGCCGTGGGCGCCAACGCAGCGTGGGCAGGTTTCGACCGCGCTGTTGCGCTCTGCGGTGAGCGTGGGTGTGTTGTTTGGCCTGATGTTCGTGTTCCGGCGCTGGTATGTTTTCTTCGCCGCAGGCATCGCTGCCGCGCTGTTGCTCGCGGTGGTGGTCGAAGCAGCCTTTGCGCGCGGCGATCTGCGCGCCTTTGCGTGGCGCGCCGTCGCGGGGGCGCTGCTGGTGGCGTTCTCCGCGCTGCCGTTCTTTTGCTGGTTCCTGTTCGCGTGGTCGCGCGATTTCGGGCAGCACGACTATTCCAACCTCTACGCGTCCTACCGTTTCAGCCTGCGCCAGGACCTCGCCATTTTCACCGAGCTTTTCGGCATCGTGGTTCCCGTGCTGATCGCTGTCGGCGGCGTGGTGCTGTGGGTGGCGGGCAGGCAGAAACGGCTCCTGCTCATGCTGGTGGTGGCGACCGCGGTAGCCTGCGTCCTGTTCCTGAAAGTGCAGAGCCCGGGGCCGCATCACTTCTACCTGCTGATGCCTCTGTTCGGGTCCATCGTTGCTGGATCGTTCCTGCTCCTGGCGCGCCGCTTAGGCGCGTGGGCGGCCGTGGTGCTCGCGCTGCTGATTGGGCTGGGCGGCGCACTGTCCACGCGCCCCTGGGGTGACAAGGCGGGCCCGGCCCTTTTTGCCGGCTACGACGACTGGAAGCCGCGGCAGCAGCGGTTCGCCGATGGTTTCTCGGAGATCTCGCGCTGGCTTGCGGCACCCGGCAACCAGGAGCGTCGCTTCTGCCTGATCGCTTCCAGCGTAGCCATCAACCAGGGCATCTTCCGCGAGCTGTGGCAGATCCTGCCGAACGTGCCCAAGTACGGCTACGACCAGCGCATGATCCACATGGGCCAGGTGGACAGCGTGGACGGGCCGCCCTTGCCCGGCGTGAAAGAGTGCGAAATCTTCCTGGTGGGCGTGCCGTTCCAGTCCCACCTCAGTCCGGACCAGCAGACCACCCTGTCCATCATGCAGCGCGATCTGCTCGACGGAACCGGAATCGGCGCCGCGGTGGACCGCCAGCCCAGGGTGTTCACGATGGGCGACGGTATCCAGGTGCTGGGGTTCCGCACCCACCGCGGCATTTCGGACCAGGAATACGACGACCTGGTGAAGCGCTTCCGGGACGAAAAGGCGGCGTCGGGCCAGTAATCGCGCGCGGGGAACTGGCCGAAGGTACAGGCTCCGGTGCGGCAAGGGGGGCGGCTATAATCCCCGGGCCTTCCAGCCCTGCGGAGCCATGCGCCCATGCCCCCGAACACCCCCGCCGCGAGCGGCACCTCCCGCGGCCGCGACAAGCGATACGCCGACGCCGCCAGCGCCCTGCGCGACATCGTCGCCGACGGCCAGACCCTCGCGGTCGGCGGCTTCGGCCTGTGCGGCATCCCCGAGGCGCTGATCGCCGCGCTGCGCGATTCGGGCGCCACCGGCCTCACGGTGATTTCCAACAACGCCGGCGTGGACGGCTTCGGCCTGGGCCAGCTGCTGGCCACGCGGCAGATCCGCAAGATGATTTCGTCCTACGTGGGCGAGAACAAGGAGTTCGAGCGGCAGTACCTGGCCGGCGAACTCGAGCTCGAGTTCAATCCGCAGGGCACGCTGGCCGAACGCCTGCGCGCCGGCGGCGCGGGCATCCCGGCCTTCTTCACCCGCACCGGCTACGGCACCATCGTCGCCGACGGCAAGGAAACCCGCGAGTTCGACGGCCAGCACTACGTGATGGAAACCGCGCTGCGCGCCGACGTCTCGCTGGTGAAGGCGTGGAAGGCCGACGCGGCCGGCAACCTGGTGTTCCGCAAGACCGCGCGCAACTTCAACCCGGCCGTGGCGATGGCGGGCAAGGTGTGCGTGGCCGAAGTGGAGGAGATCGTCGAGGTGGGCAGCATCGACCCCGACCAGGTGCACCTGCCGGGCATCTACGTGCACCGCATCGTGCTCAACGCCACGCCCGAGAAGCGCATCGAACAGCGCACCGTGCGCGCAGGAGACAAGTGATGTCCTGGTCCCGCGACGAAATGGCGGCCCGCGCCGCGCGCGAACTCACCGACGGCGCCTACGTCAACCTCGGCATCGGCCTGCCCACGCTGGTGGCCAACCACATCCCGGCCGGCATGGACGTGTGGCTGCAGTCCGAGAACGGCCTGCTGGGCATCGGCCCGTTCCCGACCGAAGGCGAAGTGGACGCCGACCTGATCAACGCCGGCAAGCAGACCGTCACCGCGCGCGCCGGCGCCAGCTACTTCGGCAGCCATGATTCGTTCGCGATGATCCGCGGCGGCCACATTGACCTGGCCATCCTGGGCGCGATGGAAGTGACCGACCGCGGCGACCTCGCCAACTGGATGGTGCCGGGCAAGATGGTCAAGGGCATGGGCGGCGCGATGGACCTGGTGGCCGGCGTGAAGCGCGTGGTGGTGCTGATGGAGCACACCACGAAAACCGGCGAGCCCAAGATCCTGCCCAAGTGCACGCTGCCGCTGACCGGCCTGGGCGTGGTGAACCGCATCATCACCGAACTGGCCGTGATGGACGTCACCGCCGACGGCCTGGTGCTGGTGGAAGCCGCGCCGGGCGTGGGCGACGACGAACTGCGCGCCAAGACAGGATGCCCGTTCCGCCGAGCCGCCTGAGTGACCGCACTGCGGCAGCTGGTCTCCTACGGCCTGGTGGGCGGCCTGCAGCTGGTGCTGGACTGGGCCTGCTTCGTGCTGATGACGGCGGCCGGCGTGGCGGTGGTGCCAGCCAACCTGGCGGGCCGCGTGGCCGGCGCGTCGCTGGGCTTCTGGCTCAACGGCCGCTACACCTTCGCGCGTGAAGGCCAGCCCACGCTGGCGCGGCGCCATGCGCTGCGCTTCCTGGCGTTCTGGCTGGCCACCACGGCCGCCAGCACGCTGGCCGTGCAGGCCATCGACGCCCGTGAAGGCCTGCAGGCCGCCTGGCTGCTCAAGCCGCTGGTGGAAGCCCTGCTGGCCGCCCTCGGCTTCCTCGCCGCCCGCCACTGGATCTACCGCCCCTGAAACGAAAATGTACCAGGTACATTTTCATCGAGCGTGAGACGGGTCGGGCCGTGGCGTGAAAATGTACCTGGTACATTTTCGTTTCTGATTTGCGGGGGGTTCGGATAGATTGGGAGGCCGGCGGGGAGCCGGGGACCACCCAGGAACGTAATGCAGTACGACCTCGACGACACCTCGGCCGGCGCCAGCCCGCCGCCGCTTCCGCCCCTGCCGCCGCCGCTGCCCGCCCCGCCACCGCCGCCCGAGGTGCATCGCCACGGCGTCGAGTTCACCGGCAATGCCAAGGAATTCTTCGGCATCTGGTTCGTCAACCTGGTGCTGTCCATCGTCACGCTGGGCATCTATTCGGCCTGGGCCAAGGTGCGCACCGAGCGCTATTTCTACGGCAACACCCGTCTGGCGGGTGCGCCGTTCGAGTACCTGGCCAATCCCATCGCCATCCTCAAGGGGCGCCTGGTGGCGTATGCGGTGGCGATCGCGCTGGGCCTGTGCGCGCACTTCCAGATCTGGGTGGTCTACGTGCCGCTGATCCTGGCGGTGCTGGCGCTGCTGCCGTGGCTGATCCAGCGCACGCTGCGCTTCCGCGCCCGCTATTCGGCCTGGCGCGGGCTGCGCTTCCGCTTCGTCGAGGGTGTGTACGAGGCCTACGTGAACTTCATGTTCCGGCCGATGCTGGGCCTGATCACGCTGTACATGCTGTCGCCGTGGGTGCGCATGCACCAGCACGACTACCAGGTCACCGGCCACCGCTTCGGCGGCAAGCGCTTCAAGTTCGCCGGCGACCTGGGCCAGTACTACGTGCCCTTCCTGATTTCGATCGGCATCGGCGTCGGGCTGTACCTGCTGATGATCTTCGCGGCCGTCGGCGGCGCCCTGCTGGCGGCGGGCATGGGCGACGACGCGGGCAACAGCAAGGACCCCGGCACCGGCGCGATGGTGGCCATCATGGTGCCCATCTTCGCGGTGTACCTGCTGTTCCTGGCGCTGCCGGTGTTCCTGCGCACGCGCTACACCAACCTGATGTGGAACTTCGCCAGCCTGGGCGGCCACCGCTTCGAATCCACGCTGCGCGCGCGCGACGTGATCTGGATCTATTTCAGCAACGGCGTGGCCATCGTCTTCAGCCTGGGCCTGCTGGTGCCCTGGGCCATGGTGCGGCTGGCGAAATACCGGGCCAGGCATTTCGTGCTGCTGGCCTCGGGTGACCTGGACCAGTTCATCGCCGAGCGCGAGCGCGATGAAGGGGCGGCCGGCGCGGAACTGCTCGACGCGCTGGACCTGGACATGGACGTGAGCATTTGAACCTGCTGGACGCCACCTGGTACGACGGCCGCGGCAGCCGCGGCCGCGCATCGCGGCTCAGCCAGCCGGCGCCGGATACGCTGCGGCTGGAGTCCGAGGGCATGGTGCTGGAGTTCGCCGTGGCCGAGGTCACGCTCAGCCCGCGCCTGGGGTCGATGGCGCGCAAGCTGGACCTGCCGGGCGAAGGCCACCTGGACATCGCCGACTCGCCGCTGCTCGACCAGTGGATTCCCACCTCCAGCCGCGTCGAGGCCGTGGCGCACTGGCTGGAGCAGCGGCGCAGCGCCGCCATCGGCGCCGCGGCGGTGACGGTGCTGGGCGTGGTGTTCTTCTTCCAGGTCGGGCTGCCGTGGATGGCCAACCAGGTGGCGCCGTCGGTGCCGCCCGCCATCGAGCGCACCATCACCCGCCAGGCCATGGCCCTGATAGACCGGGTGCACACCGACCCCTCGAAGCTGCCGGCCGATCGCCGGGCGGCGCTGCAGGCGCAGTTCGCCGCGCTGGTGGCGGGCCTGCCGCGCGAGGCCGATTTCCGGCTGGAGTTCCGCAGCGCACCGAAACTGGGGCCCAACGCGTTCGCACTGCCCGACGGCCTGGTGGTGGTGACCGATGAACTGGTCGAACTGGTGGAATCGGATGACGAACTGGTGGCGGTGCTGGCGCACGAAGCCGGCCACCACGAGCACCGGCACGGCATGCGCCAGGCGCTGCAGAGCTCGGCGGTGGTGGTGGTGGCGGGCTTCCTGTTCGGCGACCTGTCGGGCACCGGGTCGCTGTCGGTGTCCATCCCGGTGCTGCTGCTCGAAAGCGGCTTCTCGCGCCGGCACGAGGCCGAGGCCGACCAGTTCGCCTTCACCCTGCTCAAGCAGCGGGGCCGCTCGCCGAACGACTTCGGCACGGTGATGGCGCGGCTGTCCAAACACCACGGCGAACAGGACATGGGCGCCATCAGCTACCTGTCCACGCACCCGGCCAGCGCCGAGCGCATCGAGGCCGCCCGGCGCGCAGCGCAACAGGACGATTGACGGCAGCGATGCCCGTCAGGGTTTGCCCGCCACCGGCTTGAAGTAGCGGGCCACGGCCAGCTTTCCCAGGGCCATGCCGGCGTCGCGGCCGGCGTCGACCGAGAACCGGTAGTGGACGCCGCCCAGCAGGCGCGATTCGCTGACGTCGTCGATGTATTCGCGCGGCGTGTCGAAACGTCGCAGCTGGCTGTCCTCCTCGGCCAGCACGATCGGCGGCGCGTCGTCGCCGAACTCGGCCTCGATCACGGCGCCCACGGCGCCGGCCGACAGGCAGTGGCCGCACGGATACTCGGGATGCGGCGGGGTGTTGCCCAGCAGGGGTTCCCAATCGGCATCGGGATCGGTGGCGGCGTTGCCGTCCGACTGCGCATTGCGGATGGCGGTGATCGGGCGCCAGAAGTTGTAGGCGTACTTGCCGTCCATCATCGCCACGTAGGAATCCACCCAGGCCATCTCCGCCAGCGCCAGGAAACGCGCGTCGTCCACCAGCGTCCTGCCCGGGCGGCCCACCAGCTGCGGCAGCACGATGCGGACGCTGCGGCCGCCCCAGAACTTGCCGACGTCGGCCTCGGTGGCCGTGCGGTCGGTGGATTTCTTGCCGCCCATGCGCTTGATCTCGTTGAAGTCGCGGGCCCAGGTTTCGCTGTCCAGCGCCGGCGGTGGCGGCGAACGCAGCTCGTCGGGCCGGGTCATCACCCAAGGACGGATGCGGGCGATGTTGACGCCCACCCGCTGGAGGGTGGGCACGTAGAGACCGGGGGCCTGGGCGTCGAACACCGGGTCGCGCAGGTTCGCGCCGGAGTCGGCGCGCGCGGCGATCAGGGCGGCGGCCGCGGCCTTGCCCAGCCGCGCACCGCCGTCGCGTGCAGCGGCGTCCTTCACCTCGGCCAGCGAGGCCTTCAGCGGACCGGCGAACATCTCGGCCTGGTCCGGGCACAGCGCCACCAGCACGTCATGGGCGGCCGAGGCCGCCGCCGCGTCCATCGATCCGCGGCCGCCGGAGGGGGACTGCGGGAGGTAAGGCGTGTATTTGCCGGCGATGCCGTTGACTGCCTCGAACATGGCCACGTTCACCATGGCGGCCAGGTCAATGGGCCCGTCCTCGCAGGCTTCGGCCTGCAGGTTCCACTGCGAAAGCACGCCATTGATCACGCCGGCCGACACGCCGGGAGACACCGCCATCGCCAGCACGGCCACGGCGCCCATGCCCAGGACCTGGTTGCTCGACATCACCCTTCCCCTGTTCGGATTGACTGCCTCTACCAACGGGGCGGCATGGAGGGACCGGCCGCCCGCGGCCGGGGTTTGCAGCCCTGGCGGCGGTGGGAAACAAAAGGGGGCCCAAGCACGCTTGGACCCCCTTCTGGATTTCCGGCCCGGCGCGCGATTTCCCGCGTCTCAGGCCCCGTGAAAATGTACCTGGTACATTTTCACTTACAGGGCTTTTTCGAGTTCGGGGACGAGGGTGAAGAGGTCGCCGACGAGGCCGAAGTCGGCCACTTCGAAGATGGGCGCCTCGGCGTCCTTGTTGATGGCGACGATGGTGCCCGCGTCCTTGATGCCGGTGAGGTGCTGGATGGCGCCGCTGATGCCGATGGCCACGTACAGCTCCGGCGCGATGATCTTGCCGGTCTGGCCCACCTGCAGTTCGTTGGGCACGTAGCCGGCGTCCACCGCGGCGCGCGAGGCGCCCACGGCCGCGCCCATCCTGTCGGCCAGCGAGTAGATGATCGAGAACGCGTCGGCCGAACCCAGCGCGCGGCCACCGCTGACCACCTTGCTGGCGCCCTGCAGGTCGGGGCGGTCGGACTTGCCCTGCTGCAGGCCGACGAAGCGCGTGTGCGAAGGCAGCGCGGCGTCCACCGACGCGGCTTCCACCGCGGCGCTGCCGCCGCCGCCCGCCGCCGGCCACGATGCCGTGCGCACGGTTCCGACGATGGCCATGGACGACGGCGCCTCGACGGTGATGATGGCATTGCCGGCGTAGATGGGCCGCTTGAACACGTGGCTCGACTCCACGCTCATGATGTCGCTGACCTGGGCCACGCCCAGCAGCGCCGCCACGCAGGGCATCAGGTCCTTGCCAAACGTGGTGGACGGGCCGAACACATGCGAATAGCCCGCGGCCAGCTGCGCCACCTGCGGCGCCAGCACCTGGGCGATGGCCTGGGCGTTGGCGGCGTTGGCCACGGTGATGACCTTGGCGACGCCGGCGATCTGCGCGGCCTCGGCCGCCACGCCCGCGGGCGCGTCGGACAGCACGGCCACGTGGATCTCGGCGCCGGCGATGGCCTGGGCGCAGCTCACGCAGCGGGCGGTGGAAGAGTTCAGCTTGCCGCCGAGGTGCTCGGCGATGATCAGTACCTTGCTCATGTCATCGGCTCCTTACGCCAGGCCCTTGGCCTTGAGCGCCGAGACCAGCTCGGCAACGTCCTTCACCATCACGCCCTTGCTGCGCTTGGCAGGCGGGGCGTAGTGGGTGGTCTTGAGATGGTCGCCGGCTTCCACGCCCAGGTCGGCGAAGGCGATGGTTTCCATCGGCTTGGACTTGGCCTTCATGATGTCGGGCAGCTTGATGAAGCGCGGCTCGTTCAGGCGCAGGTCGGTGGTGACCACGGCGGGCAGGTCGACTTCGAGCGTTTCCAGGCCGGCGTCCACTTCGCGCACCACGGTGGCCTTGCCGTCGGCCACGTCGAGCTTGCCGGCGAAGGTGGCCTGCGGGCGGCCCCACAGCGTGGCCAGCATCTGGCCGGTCTGGTTGGCGTCGTCGTCGATGGCCTGCTTGCCCAGCAGCACCAGCTGCGGCTGTTCCTTCTCGACCAGCTTGAGCAGGGCGCGGGCGGCGGTGAGCGGCTGGATGGCCTGGTCGGTGACCACGTGGATGGCGCGGTTGGCGCCCATGGCCAGGCCGTTGCGCAGGTGCGCCTGGCAGTCGGCCGGGCCGATGGTGGCCACGACCACTTCGGTGGCGATGCCCTTGTCGCGCAGGCGCAGGGCTTCCTCGAGGGCGATGTCGTCGAAGGGGTTGGGCGACAGCTTCACGCCGTCGGTGACCACGCCGGAGCCATCGGGCTTGACCTGGATGCGGACGTTGTAGTCCACCACCCGCTTGTAACCGACCAGAATCTTCATCGTCGCGACTTTCCTGTGGGGCAGGCCGGCGCACGGCGTGGGGCCGGGCGGCGGACTTCGAAGGGAACCCGGATTCTACCTCTCCCGCCCGTCGCGGCCCAGTCAACGGGCCCCGGCGCCGCCGGATGCCGCCCGGCGGGTGCCTTTGCTAGGCTGCCGGTCCACTCCGGGAGTCCCCATGAAACTTCGCATCCTGCCTGCCCTGGTCCTGCTGGGCCTGTCCTCGTCCGTCCACGCGGGCCCGTTCAACGACAAGCTGGCGATCTGCCTGGTGGAAAAGACCTCCCAGGCGGACAAGACCACCCTGATGCGCTGGATCTTCGGCGCCATGTCCCGCCACCCCGACGTCGCCGACCTCACCCAGGTCAGCCAGGCCCAGGCCGACACGATGAACAAGGAAGTGGCCGACCTGTTCGTGGCGCTGCTGGCCGACCGCTGCGCCACCGAAACCGCGGCCGCGGTGAAGTACGAGGGGTCCTCGGTGATTGCCAGCAGCTTCGAGGTGCTCGGCAAGGTCGCCATGCAGGGGCTGATGACCGATGCCGCGGTGAACGAGTACATCAGCGGCCTGGACAAGAACATCGAGCCGGGCAAGCTCGAGGCCGTGCTCCAGGGCGCCGAGTAGGGCCTCAGGCGGCGCTGGCCGCTGTGTCGAGGCCTGCCAGCCAGTCGTCGTCGGAGCCTTCGTTCACGCCTTCGAACAGGAAGGTGCTCAGGTAGCGCTCGCCGGTGTCGGGCAGCATGGCCAGCAGCACGCTGCCTTCGGGGGCCGATTGGGCCACCTGCAGCGCGGCGGCCACGGTGGCGCCGGCGCTGATGCCCACGAACACGCCTTCCTCGGCCGCCAGGCGGCGCGCCGTGTCGCGGGCGGTGAGGTCGTCCACCGGGCGGATGTCGTCGGCGATGCCCCGGTCCAGCACGCCCGGCACGAAGTCCGGGGTCCAGCCCTGGATCTTGTGCGGGGCCCAGTCCTTGCCGGTGAGCAGGGCGGCACCGGCGGGTTCGGACGTGACGATGCGCAGGTCGGGCCTGGCCAGCTTGAGTACCTGGCCGGCGCCGGTCAGCGTGCCGCCCGTGCCCCAGCCGGTGACGAAGAAGTCCAGCCGACGGCCGGCGAAGTCCTGCAGGATTTCCGGCGCGGTGGTGCTGCGGTGGTACGCGGGGTTGGCCGGGTTCTCGAACTGCTGCGCGAGGAACCAGCCGTGTTTCGCCGCCAGCTCCGCCGCCCGCCGCACCATGCCGCTGCCGCGCTCGGCCGCGGGCGTCAGGATGACCTTGGCGCCGTAGGCGCGCATCAGCTTGCGGCGCTCGATGGAGAAGGTTTCGGTCATCACCGCCACGAACGGATAGCCGCGCGCCGCGCACACCATCGCCAGCGCGATGCCGGTGTTGCCCGACGTGGCTTCCACCACCGTCTGGCCGGGCTTGAGCACGCCGCGCTTCTCGGCGTCCAGGATCACCGCCAGCGCCAGCCGGTCCTTCACCGAACCGCCGGGGTTGAACGCTTCCACCTTCACGTACAGCGACACGTGCGGCGGCGCGATGCGATGCAGCCGCACGATGGGCGTGCGGCCGATGGTGTCGAGGATGCTGTCGTAAATCGCCATGCCAATCTCCTGTGGAAAAAACCGGTTTCAGGCGGCGTGGGCGATGGGTTTGGCGGGCGCGCCCAGTGGCGCGGCGCCGAACCAGTGCAGCGGCGTTGCCAGCGCCGCCACTTCGCCCAGGATCAGCAGCGCGGGGGACTGCACCCCATGCACGGCGGCCAGCGACGGCAGATCGGCCAGGGTGCCGGTGACCACGCGCTGCTCGGGCCGCGAGCCGTTCTCGACCAGCGCGAACGGCGTGCCGGCGTCGCGGCCATGCGCCAGCAGGCGGTCGCGGAACCCGGCCAGGCCGGCCACGCCCATGTACACGGCCAGCGTCTGCTTCTCCTGCGCCAGCGCGCGCCAGTCCAGCGTGTCCAGCGAGTCCTTGCAGTGCGCGGTGAGCAGGCGCACCGACTGCGCGTGGTCGCGGTGCGTGAGCGGTACGCCGGCATAAGCCGCGCAGGCCAGTGCGGCGGTGATGCCCGGCACGACCTCGAAGGCAATGCCGTGCGCCTGCAGGAACTCCAGCTCTTCGCCGCCGCGGCCGAACACGAACGGGTCGCCGCCCTTGAGCCGCACCACGCGCCGGCCGGCGCGGGCGTGTTCCAGCATCAGCGCATGGATGCCGTCCTGCGGCACGTGGTGGTTGGCCGCCTGCTTGCCCACTTCGATGAACTCGGCGTCGCGCCGCGCAAGGGCCAGCACGCCGGGCGATACCAGGCGGTCGTGCAGGATCACGTCGGCCTGGTTGAGCAGGCGCAGTGCGCGCAGCGTCAGCAGGCCCGGGTCGCCGGGGCCGGCGCCCACCAGCGCCACCGAGCCGAGGTCGCGCGAGGGTGGCGCTTCGCCCAGCGCGGCGTCGAAGGCGCGCAGGGCGCCCGCGGTGTCGCCGGCGCGGCAGCGCTCGGCCACGGGCCCGGCCAGCAGCGCTTCGAAGAATCGCCGCCGCTCGGCCAGGCGCGGGTGCCGCGCGCGGATGCGGCTGCGTTCGCGCAGCAGCAGGGTGGCGAGGCCGGCGAGGGATTCGTCGAGCTCGGTTTCAAGTTTCTCGCGCAGGTGCCGTGCCAGCATCGGCGCACCGCCGCCGCTGGAGATGGCGACCTGCAGCGGCCCGCGCTCGACCCGCGCCGGCGACTGGAAGCTCGACAGCGCCAGGTCGTCCACCACGTTGGCCCAGAGGCGGCGGGCCTCGGCGGCGGCGGCCACCGCGCGGTTCACGTCGCCGTCGTCGGTGGCGGCCACCACCAGCCAGGCACCGTCCAGCCACTCGGGTTCGAAGCGACCGGCCAGGTGTTCGATGCGGCCCTCGGCGAACAGCGCCATCACCGACGGCTCCAGCCACGGCGCCCCGACCACCACCCGCGCGCCCGCCGCCAGCAGCGGCTCAAGCTTGCGCCGCGCCACTGCGCCGCCGCCCACCACCAGCACGCGGCGGCCGCGCAGGTCGGCGAACAGGGGGAACAGCGGGGCGGGGTCTTGGGCCATGTCGCCACGCTAGGCCGTGCGCCCCGACCGCCGGAAATGACCAGCGGCCCCGTGGATATGCCTTCCGGTTATCAGGGGCGTATGGACGCACCGGCGGGGCCGGGTTAGGTTGCGGGTACGACCCCGGCGCCGCGCGCCGCCCCTGGAATGCCCGTGTCCATGCTCCGTTCCCCGCTGTGTTGTCGCCCGCCCGTGCCCTGAACCGCTGGCGCCCGACAACCCTTGGAACGTTCATGACCCTCACGCAGCTGCGCTACCTGATTGCCATCGCCGACTCCGGCCTCAACATCACCCTGGCCGCCGAGAAGGTGCACGCCACCCAGCCCGGCCTGTCCAAGCAGCTCAAACTGCTGGAGGACGAGCTGGGCTTCCTGCTGTTCCAGCGCAAGGGCCGCAGCCTCGAGTCCATCACGCCGGCCGGCAAGGACGTGCTGGCCCACGCCCGCCGCGTGCTGGCCGAGGCCGGCAACATCCGCGCCTACGCCGCCAACGAGCGCGGCGAAAAGCAGGGTCGCCTCACCCTGGTCACCACCCACACCCAGGCCCGCTTCGTGCTGCCGCCGGCCATCGCCGCGCTGGCGCGGCGCTTCCCCGACGTCAGCATCCACCTGCAGCCGGCCTCGGAAGGCGAAGTGCTGGATCAACTGGCGGGCGGCCTGGCCGACTTCGCCGTGGTCAGCACGGCGGGCGAGATCCCGCCCGGCGGCCTGGCCGTGCCGCTGTACCGCTGGCGCCGCGTGGTGCTGGTGCCGGCCGCGCACGAACTGGCCGCGCTGGGCCGCGCGCCCACGCTGGCCGAACTGGCGCCGCTGCCGCTGGTCAGCTACGAATCCACCAACCGTCCCGAGTCTTCCCTGCGCCGCGCCTTCGCCGCCGCCGGCCTGGAGCCGCAGGTCGCCATGACCGCGCGCGACGCCGACCTGATCAAGACCTATGTGCGGGCCGGCCTGGGCGTGGGCCTGCTGGCCGAAATGGCCGTCAGCGCCCGCGACGACGCCGACCTGCGCCCGCTGCCCGCGCCCGCCGCCGTGCCCGAATGCGTCAGCTGGGCCGTGCTGCCGCGCGAACGCGTGCTGCGCGACTACGCGCTGGAGCTGCTGCTGGCCCTGGCCCCGCAGCTCGACCGCAGCGACCTCAAGCGCGCCGTGGCCGGCCACGACACGCCCACCTGGCCGGTGCCGCCCACGTGGGTGGAGCTCAGCCAGGCCATCACCAACTGAGGCTCAGGCCGGCAGCGCGCTTGAGTCCTGCATCATCGCCTCGGCCACCCACTCCGCCGCGCGGATGCCGTCCACGCCCGCCGACAGGATGCCTCCGGCGTAACCGGCGCCTTCGCCGGCCGGGAACAGGCCGCGGGTGTTGAGGCTCTGGCCGTCTTCGCCGCGCGTGAGGCGCACGGGTGAGGAGGTGCGGGTTTCCACGCCGGTCAGCAGCGCATCGGCCATGTCGAAGCCCTTGATCTGCTTGCCGAAGGCCGGCAGCGCCTCGCGGATGGCTTCGATGGCGTAGCGCGGCAGCGCGCCGGACAAGTCGCCCAGGCGCACGCCCGGCGTGTACGAATTCACCACCGCGCCCAGCGCCACCGAGGGCGTGCCGGCGATGAAGTCGCCCACCTTCTGCGCCGGCGCTTCGTAGGTTTCGCCGCCCAGCTTGAACGCCACCGACTCCCAGTGCCGCTGCAGCGCGATGCCCGCCAGCGGGCTGCCGCTGGGGTCGAACTCGGCGAAGTCTTCCGGCGTGATGCCCACCACGATGGCCGCGTTGGCGTTGCGTTCGTTGCGCGAATACTGGCTCATGCCGTTGGTGACCACGCGGCCGGGCTCGCTGGCCGCCGCCACTACGGTGCCGCCCGGGCACATGCAGAAGCTGTACACCGAGCGGCCGTTGCGGCAGTGGTGCACCAGCTTGTAGTCGGCCGCACCCAGCAGCGGGTGACCGGCCTGCGGGCCGAAGCGCGCTTCGTCGATCACCGACTGCGGGTGCTCGATGCGGAAGCCGATCGAGAAGGGCTTGGCCTCCATGTAAACACCGCGCGCATGCAGCATGGCGAAACTGTCGCGCGCACTGTGGCCCAGGGCCATCACCACGTGGTCGGCGCGGATGGTTTCGCCGCTGGCCAGCACCACGCCGCGCACGCGGCGGTCGCCGTCGGCGTCCAGCGCGATGTCCAGGTCGTCCACGCGCTGCGAGAAGCGGATCTCGCCGCCCAGGCCTTCGATGGTGGCGCGCATGTGCTCCACCATGGACACCAGGCGGAAGGTGCCGATGTGCGGCTTGCTGACGTACAGGATTTCGTCCGGCGCGCCGGCCTTCACGAATTCGTCCAGCACCTTGCGGCCCAGGTGCCGCTTGTCGCTGATCTGGCTGTAGAGCTTGCCGTCGGAGAAGGTGCCTGCGCCGCCTTCGCCGTACTGCACGTTCGATTCGGGGTTGAGCACCTTCTTGCGCCACAGGCCGAAGGTGTCCACGGTGCGCTCGCGCACCTGCTTGCCGCGCTCGAGGATGATCGGCCGCAGGCCCATCTGCGCCAGCACCAGGCCGGCGAACAGGCCGCAGGGGCCCATGCCCACCACGATCGGCCGCAGCACCTGCGTCGGCGACGGCCTGGCGATGAAGCGGTACGTGGTGTCGGGTGTCGGCGTCACCTTCACCCGGTGGCTCTGCGCCGACGCGCGCGCCAGCACCGCGGCCTCGTCGGCCACGTCCACGTCCACCGAATAGGTCAGCACGATGTGGCCGCGCTTGCGGGCGTCGTAGCTGCGCTTGGCCACCGTGAGGCTGCGCAGGGCGCAGGCGGGCAGCTTCAGGCGCGCCAGCACGGCGTCACGCAGCGCGCTGTCGGCGTGGTCCAGGGGAAGGGTGAGGTCGGTGAGTCGCAGCATCGGGCGGGGCGGTGGGGCCTGGGAAGGCCGCCATAATCCCACGGAAACCGCTCCCGCCGCGCCTCAGGCGCTTTCGCGCACCTCGTCGAAGTGCAGGCCGCACTCGCGGCGCAGGCCGAAGAATCGGGTGTCCTCCTCGCGCATGCCGGGCTGCCAGGGGCGCGTGGTGTGCACGTCGCCGATCGACACGTAACCCTGGTCCCAGAGCGGGTGGTAGGGCAGGTCGTGGCGTGCCAGGTAATGGCCCACGTCGCGGTCGCTCCAGTCGGCCAGCGGGTGCAGCTTCCAGCGGCCGTCGCGGATCTGCAGGAAGTCGATGTCGGCGCGCTGGCGGGTCTGGCTGCGGCGCAGGCCGGCGATCCAGGTGCGCACGCCCAGCTCGGAAAGCGCGCGGTTCATCGGTTCGACCTTGCGCAGGCGGTTGTAGCGATCAATGCCCTCGACGCCGTTTTCCCACAGCCGCCCGTGGCGCGCCTCCATCCAGGCGATGCCCACCTGCGGGCGGTAGACCTTCAGGTTCAGGCCCAGGCGATCGGTGAGCTGGTCCACGAAGCGGTAGGTTTCGGGGAACAGGTAGCCGGTGTCCACCAGGATGACCGGCAGGTCGGAGCGGGCGCGCGTGGCCATGTGCAGGGCCACGGCCGACTGTGCGCCGAAGCTCGACGACAGCGCGTGTTCGCCCGACAGGGATTCGAGCGCCCACTCGATGCGCTGCGGCGCCGTGAGGCCGGCCAGCCAGGCGTTGAGTTCGGCCAGGGCCTGGCGGGATTCGGCGGCGGCGGTGGGGTCGGGGACGATGCTCATGGGACCAGCTCCAGGGGAATGCCGATGCGCGGCGTGACCACGCCGGTGCGCACCAGGAAGTCGCCGAATCCTTCGGCGGGGCGGCGCTGCGCGGCGTAGCCGGCCAGCAGCGGATCAAGCGCGGCGAGGATCTGCGGCTCGTCGATGTTCTCGCGGTACAGCGCGTTCAGGCGCTGGCCGCGGTGGTCCGCGCCCAGCATCAGGTTGTAGCGGCCGGGCGCCTTGCCCACCAGGGCGATTTCGCCCAGGTAGGGCCGCGAGCAGCCGTTGGGGCAGCCGCTGATGCGAAGCAGGATGGGCGCGTCGCCCAGGCCATGCGTATCCAGCAGCGCCTCGACCTTTGTGGTGAGCGCCGGCAGGTAGCGCTCGGCTTCGGCCATGGCCAGGCCGCAGGTGGGCAGGGCCACGCAGGCGATGGACTTCAGGCGCAGCGGGCTGGCGGTGCGGAAACCGTGCAGGCCGTGCGCGTCCACCAGCGCATCTATCTGCGCGCGGCGCGCGGCCGGCACGCCGGCGATGACCAGGTTCTGGTTCGGCGTGAGGCGGAAATCGCCTTCGTGCACGCGGGCGATCTCGCGCAGGCCGGTGAGGTGCGCGCCGTCGGCGCCGTCCTGGATGCGGCCCGACAGCAGCCGCAGCGTCAGGTGCCAGCGGCCGTCGTGGCCTTCAACCCAGCCGAAGCGGTCGCCGCTGTGGTCGAAGGCGAAGGGCCGCGCCGGCGCGAGCGTGAAGCCGGCGCGGCTTTCCACCTGCTGCGTGAACCAATCCAGCCCGCGGTCGTCGATCGTGTACTTCAGGCGCGCGCGCTTGCGCACGGTGCGGTTGCCAAAGTCGCGCTGGGCGGTGACCACGGCGGTGGCCACGGCGATCACCTGGTCGGGCGTGATGAAGCCGATGATGTCGGCCAGGCGCGGATAGGTTTCGGCATCGCCATGGGTGGCGCCCATGCCGCCGCCGATGCTGACGTTGTAGCCGGCCAGTTCGCCGCCTTCGAGCACGGCGATGAAGCCCAGGTCCTGGGCGAACACGTCCACGTCGTTCACCGGCGGGATGGCGAAGCCGATCTTGAACTTGCGCGGCAGGTAGGCGCTGCCGTAGACGGGTTCGTCCTCGCTGCCGCTGCCGGCCACGCGCTCTTCGTCCAGCCAGATCTCGTAGTAGGCGCGGGTGTTGGGCAGCAGGTGTTCGGACAGCGCGGCGGCCTGCGCGTGGACCGCCGCATGGGCGCGCGACTCCAGCGGGTTGGCGGCCACCGCCACGTTGCGGTTGACGTCGCCGCAGGCGGCCAGGGTGTCCATCAGCTGCGCGTTGATGGCCTGCATGGTGGGCTTGAGCTTGCCCTTGATGACGCCGTGGAACTGGAAGGCCTGGCGCGTGGTGATGCGCAGGCCGCGCTCGGCGAAGGTGGTGGCGATGGCGTCCAGGCCCAGCCACTGCGCCGGGGTGACCACGCCGCCGGGCGTGCGGGTGCGGATCATGAAGCTGTAGTCGGGCTCGAGCCTGGCCTGGCGGCGCTCGTCGCGCAGGTCGCGGTCGTCCTGCTGGTAGCTGCCGTGGTACTTGATCAGCACCTGGTCGGCTTCGGCCAGCGCGCCGGTGACCGGGTTGGCCAGGCTCTGCAGCAGCGTGCCGCGCAGTCGTCCGCTTCCGGTCTTGATGTCTTCGACGGAATGGGCGGACATCAGTACACGTCCCGGGCGTAGCGGCCCTGCTGCTGCAGCCCGGCCAGGTAGTCGCGCGCGCCGTCGGCGTCGCGGCCGCCGTGGGTGGCGATGGCGTCCAGCAGCGCGGCCTCGACGTCGCGCGCCATGCGGCTGGCGTCGCCGCACACGTACAGGTGGGCGCCGCCCTCGAGCCAGTCGAACAGGTCGCGGCCGTGTTCGCGCAGCTTGTGCTGCACGTAGACCTTCTCGGCCTGGTCGCGCGAGAACGCCAGGTCCAGCCGCTGCAGCTGGCCCGCCTTCAGCGCCTGCTGCCACTCGAGCTGGTACAGGAAATCGTGGCGTGCATGCGGGTTGCCGAACAGCAGCCAGTTGCGGCCGCCGGCGCCGGTGGCGGCGCGCTCCTGCACGAAGCCGCGGAACGGCGCCACGCCGGTGCCCGGGCCGATCATGACGATGTCGCGCGCGCCGTCGCGCGGCAGGCGGAAGCGGTCGTTGGCCTCGATGAACACCGGCAGCGTCGCGCCCTCGGCGGCGCTGGCGATGAAGTGCGACGCGGCGCCCCAGCGGCGGCCACCCGGCGCGACGTAGTCCACGTGGTCCACCGTGAGGTGGGCTTCCGGGCCCACGGCCGACTGCGCGGATGCGATGGAGTACAGGCGCGGGGCCAGCGGCCGCAGTGCGGCCAGCAGTTCTTCGGCCGGCCACGCGGCGGGCCAGGCCTGCAGCAGGTCCACCAGTTGGTGCGAGGCCAGCAGGGCCGACAGGGCGGCGGCGCCATCGGGCTGCAGCAGGCGCTGCAGTTCGGTGCTGCCGCTGCGCGCCGCATGGGCCTGCAGGAACGGGCGCGAGAGACGGGTCAGCTCGCGGTGCCGGCCGAACCAGTCGCGCAGCGAGTGGTCCTGCCCGCCGGAGCCGACGCGGGTTTCGCCGTCGAGCCGCAGCTCGGCGAGCACCGCGTCCACCAGGGCGGGCGGGTTCTGTGGCCACACGCCGAGCGCGTCGCCGGGTTGGTAGACCAGGCCGGAGTCTTCCAGCGAGAGCTCGACGTGGCGCACGTCCTTGCGGCTGCTGCGGCCGGTGAGGCGCTGGTGGGCCAGCACTTCGGCGGCGAAGGGCTTTTCGCGCGACCACGGCGACGCGGGGAGCGCGGCCGGACGCAGCGGCGTCACCGTGGCCAGCGGCGCGGCGGTCCTGAGCTGTTCCTTCGCGGCGTCCAGCGCCTGCGACAGCCAGGGCGTGGCCACGCTGTCGACGTCGAGGTCGGCTTCGCCGCGCGCGAACAGTCGCTGGGCGCCCAGCTCGTGCAGGCGCGCGTCAACCTGGCGGCCGGTGGCGTTGAACTGCGGGTAGCTTGAATCGCCCAGGCCCAGCACCGCGAACTTCAGCCCCGGCAGGGCGGGCGCGCGCTTGCCCAGCAGGTGTTCGACGAAGCCGCGTGCGTCGTCGGGCGGATCGCCGTCGCCCTGGGTGCTGATGACGACATACAGCAACTTCTCGGTGGCCAGTTCGCGCAGCGGATAGGCGTCGGCGCGCAGCAGGCGCACGCCCAGGCCCGAGCCCTCCGCCTGGCGCGCCAGCTGCTCGGCCAGGCGCTTGGCGTTGCCGGTCTGGCTGCCGAAAACAATGGTGAGCCGCGCCGCCGCGTCCACCGCCGCCGCCGGCCGCGCGCCCGGTCGGGCGGCAAGGCCGGCGGCATAGCCCGACAGCCACCACAGGCCGGGGGCATCCAGCCCGTCGGTCAGCCGCGCCAGCAGGTCCACCTTGTCCTCGGGCAGGGGCGGCACGGGCAGGGTGGCGGGGGCGGGAGGCATGGGGTCGGGCTCGCGGTGGCGTCCAGGCCGAAACTACGCGCGGCCTTTCGGCCCCGGAAAGGGCGAAGCGGCATACGCACATGCCCGCGGCTTATTTCCTGACGCGATGCGCGGATACGAATACTCTGGGCTTCTTCCAGAGCGGCCCTTGCCGCAGGGCGACATGGACTTACCCCCGGAGTTTTTCTACTTCGTGCTCGTCGGCCTGGCGGCCCAGCTGGTGGACGGCGCGCTGGGCATGGCCTACGGCATCACCAGCTCCAGCCTGCTGCTGGCGCTGGGCCTGCCGCCGGTCCTGGCCAGCGCCAGCGTGCACGCGGCCGAAGTCGCCACCAGCGGCGTGTCCGGCCTGAGCCACCTGCATTTCGGCAACGTGGACAAGACCCTGCTGTGGAAGCTGGCGTTGCCCGGCGTGGCCGGCGGCATCGCCGGGGCGCTGCTGCTGAGCTGGGTGGATTGGCACTGGCTGCGGCCGCTGGTGGCGGCCTACCTGCTGGTGCTGGGCGTGCTGCTGGTGCGGCGCGCCTGGCGCGGCGTGCGCGCGCCGGTGCGTCAACGCGGCAATGCGCCGCTGGGCCTGGGCGCCGGTTTCCTCGACGCGGTGGGCGGTGGCGGGTGGGGTGCCCTCACCACCACCAGCCTGATGGCGCGGCACGTGGAGCCGCGCTTCGCCATCGGCACCGCCAATGCCGCTGAATTCTTCGTCAGCCTCGCCATCTCGGTGGTGTTCCTGGCCACGCTGGGCATCAGCCATACGCACGTGGTGCTGGGCCTGCTGGTGGGCGGCGTCGTCGCGGCGCCGTTCGCGGCGTGGCTGGCGCGGCGCATCCCGGCGCGGCCGCTGATGGCCGCGGTGGGCCTGCTGGTGGCGGCGATCAGCGTCTACAACCTGCTCAAACCCATTATCCTTTCGCCATGATTCCCGCCCACGCCCTGTCCCACCTCGATCGCCTCGAGGCCGAAAGCCTGCACATCCTGCGCGAGGTGGCCGCCGAGTTCCGCAATCCGGTGATGCTGTATTCGGTGGGCAAGGACAGCTCGGTGCTGCTGCACCTGCTGGTGAAGGCCTTCTACCCGGCCAGGCCGCCCATCCCGCTGCTGCACGTGGACACGGGCTGGAAGTTCCGGGAAATGATCGCCTTCCGCGACCAGCGTGCCGCCGATACCGGCGTGCAGCTGCATCGCTACACCAACCCCGAGGGCCTGGCCCAGGGCATCGGCCCGATCTCGCACGGGGCCACCGTGCACACCGACGTGATGAAGACCCAGGCGCTGCGCCAGGCGCTGGACCTGCACGGCTTCGATGCGGCCATCGGCGGCGCGCGCCGCGACGAGGAGAAGTCGCGGGCCAAGGAGCGCATCTTCTCGTTCCGCAGCGCCCAGCACCGCTGGGACCCGAAGAACCAGCGGCCCGAGCTGTGGGACGTGTACAACACGCGCATCCAGAAGGGCGAAAGCGTGCGCGTGTTCCCCATCTCGAACTGGACCGAGCTTGACGTGTGGCTGTACATCTACCGCGAGAACATCCCGGTGCCGTCGCTGTACCTGGCGCGCGAGCGGCCGGTGGTGGACCGCGACGGCGCGCTGATCATGGTGGACGACGAACGACTCACCCTGCGCCAGGGCGAGGTGCCGACGCTGCGCCGCGTGCGCTTCCGCACCCTGGGCTGCTACCCGCTCACCGGCGCCATCGATTCGGACGCCGACACGCTGGAGAAAGTGATTGCCGAAATGCTGGTCGCGCGCAGCTCCGAACGCCAGGGCCGGGTGATCGACCACGACCCCACCGCGTCGATGGAGAAGAAGAAGCAGGAGGGCTACTTCTGATGGCCACCGACATCGCGGCCTACCTCAAGCAGCACGAAGACAAGCCCCTGCTGCGCTTCATCACCTGCGGCAGCGTGGACGACGGCAAGAGCACGCTGATCGGCCGCCTGCTGCACGACACGCGGCTGCTGCTGGACGACCAGCTGGCTGCGCTGGAAAAGGACAGCCTGCGCCACGGCACCCAGAACGGCGAGATTGATTTCGCGCTGCTGGTGGACGGCCTGGCCGCCGAGCGCGAACAGGGCATCACCATTGACGTGGCCTACCGCTTCTTCAGCACCGAGAAGCGCAAGTTCATCGTCGCCGACTGCCCCGGGCACGAGCAGTACACGCGCAACATGGCCACGGGCGCGTCCACCGCCGACCTGGCCGTGGTGCTGGTGGACGCGCGCAAGGGCCTGCTGACGCAGACGCGCCGGCACAGCTACATCGTCTCGCTGCTGGGCATCCGGCACGTGGTGCTGGCGGTGAACAAGATGGACCTGGTGGGCTTTGATGCCGCCGTATTCGAGGCCATCGCCGCCGATTACGCTGCGCTGGCAGGCACGTTGGGCATCACCCGCGTGCAGGCCATCCCGCTGTCGGCGCTCAAGGGCGAAAACCTGCTGTCGGCGTCCGCCGCCATGCCCTGGTACACCGGTCCGTCGCTGCTGCAGGCGCTGGAAAGCGCCGACGTGGCCACGCTCGACGCCGCCTCGCCGCTGCGCCTGCCGGTGCAATGGGTGAACCGCCCGAACCAGGATTTCCGCGGCTTCGCCGGCACCGTGGCCGCCGGCACCGTGGCGCCGGGCGACGACGTGGTGGTGCTGCCTTCGGGCCGGCGCACGCGCGTGCAGCGCATCGTCACCGCCGACGGCGACCTGGCGCAGGCCGTGGCGGGGCAGGCGGTCACGCTCACGCTGGCCGAGGAAGTGGACGTGAGCCGCGGCGACGTGATCGCCGCCGCCGGCGACCCGCCGCAGGTGGCCGACCAGTTCGCCGCGCACCTGCTGTGGATGGGCGAACAGGCGCTGCTGCCGGGCCGGCCGTACTGGCTCAAGATCGGCGCGCGCACGGTCACTGCCCAGGTCACCGACATCAAGCACAAGGTGGACGTGAACACGCAGGCTGAACTCGCCGCGCGCCACCTCGACCTCAACGAGGTGGGCTGCTGCAACCTCAGCCTGGACCAGGCCATTGCCTTCGAGCCCTACGCGCGCAGCCGCACGCTGGGCGGTTTCATCCTGATCGATCGCCAGACCAATGCCACCGTGGCCGCGGGCACGCTGGACTTCGCCCTGCGCCGCGCCGCCAACATCCACTGGCAGCACCTGGACGTGGACAAGGCCGCGCGTGCCCGCCTCAAGGGCCAGCAGCCGCGCGTGCTGTGGTTCACCGGCCTGTCGGGCGCGGGCAAGTCCACCATCGCCAACCTGGTGGACAAGCGCCTGCACGCGCAGGGCTTCCACACCTTCATCCTGGACGGCGACAACGTGCGCCACGGCCTGAACCGCGACCTGGGCTTCACCGACGAAGACCGCGTGGAAAACATCCGCCGCGTGGCCGAAGTGGCCAAGCTGATGTCCGACGCCGGGCTGATCGTGCTGGTGAGCTTCATCTCGCCGTTCCGGGCCGAGCGGCGCATGGCGCGCGAGCTGTTCGCGCCCGGCGAGTTCCTGGAGGTGTACGTGGACACGTCGCTGGCGGAAGCCGAGCGCCGCGACCAGAAGGGCCTGTACGCGAAGGCGCGCGCCGGCCAGATCCGCAACTTCACCGGCATTGATTCGCCCTACGAAGCGCCCGAGCACGCCGAGCTGGTGCTCGACACGCTGCACGAAACGCCCGAAGCCCTGGCCGACCACGTGGTCGCCCGCGTCCTGGCCGAATAAAGCCAGGGCAAAAATCGGGCTCTGACCCCGGTTTTCCCGGCTTTACGGCGTGAGGCGGGCGGCGAGTACGGCGGCGAAGCGTGCCGCTGCGCCTTCGGCATAGGGCAGGAACACCGACGGCTCCGTCAGCTCCAGCTCCAGCAGCTGCGGGCCGCTTTCGGACGGCAGCAGGTCCACGCGCGCGTAGGCCAGGGTGTCGAACGGCAGCGCCGCCAGCACGCGCGTGGCCACGTCCCGTTCAGCGGCGGACGGCTGGCGCGGGGTGATGCTTTCGGCCTTGAACAGCGCGCTGGTGGGGTCTTCGCCGCGCTTGAGCAGCGGCGCCTTGCGGATGGCGTGGCTGAACGTGCCGCCGAAGAAAAGCAGCGCGGTTTCGCCCTGTTCGTCCACCGCCTTGAGGTAGGGTTGCACCAGCACGTGGCGGCCCTGGTCGAGCAGGCGCCGGGCGTGGGCGATGGCGGCGGCGCGGTCGGCGCGCAGGTAGCGCTGCGCATCGCGCGAGCCGGCGCCGACGGTGGGCTTGACCACGAACTCGGCCAGGTCGGGCAGGGTGGACGGGTCGTCGCCCGGCGCCAGGAAGTGGCTTTCGATCACCGGCAGGCCGCGGGCGGCGAGTTCGCCCAGGTAGCGCTTGTCGGTGTTCCAGCGCACCACGCCGGGCGGGTTCCACAGCGCGGTCTGCTTCGCGGTGCGGTCGCACCAGGCCAGGAACTCCGGCAGGCGGTCCACGTAGTCCCAGGGCGAGCGCAGCAGGGCGGCGTCGAAGCGCGCCCAGCTCACGGTCATGTCGTCCCAGGCCACGATGGACGCCTCGATGCCGGCATCGGCGCAGGCTGCGCGCAGCGGCTCGAGGTCTTCGTCGAGCCCGAAGGCGGCAATGGCGGTGACCAGCGCCAGTTTCATCGGTGGCTCACAGGTTCTGGTAGTTCGGGCCGGCGCCGCCTTCCGGCGTCACCCAGGTGATGATCTGGTACGGGTCCTTGATGTCGCAGGTCTTGCAGTGCACGCAGTTGGCGGCGTTGATCTGCAGGCGCTTGCCCTTGTCGTCGTCCACCATTTCGTAGACGCCCGCCGGGCAGAAGCGCGTGCACGGGTTGCCGTATTCCTGCGCGCACTGCGTGACGCAGACGTCGGTGTTGGACACGCGCAGGTGCACCGGCTGGTCTTCGTCGTGTTCGGTGGCGGCGAAGTAGACGCCGGCCAGGCGGTCGCGCGGGGCCAGGGTGCGCTCGACGTAGTCGCGCTTGGGCTTCTCGGCCACGTCGAGCTTCTGCAGCGAACTCCAGTCGGGCTTGCAGCGCCAGGTCCAGGGCGACAGGCCGGCGGTGGCGGTTTCCCAGGCCGAGTTAAGCAGGCCGAACCACAGGCCCTTCTTGAAGCCGGGTTTGATGTTGCGCACCTTGCGCAGCTCGGCCATGGCCGGCGACGCGCGCAGTCTGGCGTCGAAGCCGGCGCTGGCCAGCGAGTCGGGCTGAGCGGCCAGGTGTTCGGCCGCCAGCATGCCGCTGCGGATGGCCTGGTGCGTGCCCTTGATCTTGGGCACGTTGAGCAGGCCGGCGGTGTCGCCGATCAGCAGCGCGCCGGGCATTTCCACCTTGGGCAGCGACTGCCAGCCGCCGGTGACGATGGCGCGCGCGCCGGCGCTGAGGATGGTGCCGCCCTCGAGCAGGGACTTCACCAGCGGGTGGTTCTTCCACTGCTGGAAGGCTTCGTAGGGCTGGTAGTGGGGGTCGCGGTAGTCCAGGCCCGACACGTAGCCCAGCGCGATCTGGTTGTTTTCCAGGTGGTACAGGAAGCTGCCGCCGTAGGTGTGGCTGTCGGCCGGCCAGCCCAGCGTGTGCACGATCTTGCCGGGCTTCACGCGGCCCTCGGGCACCTGCCAGAGTTCCTTGATGCCGATGGAATAGTTCTGCGGGTCGGACTCGGCGTCCAGGCCGAACTTGCGCACCAGCTGCTTGGTCAGGTGGCCGCGCGCGCCCTCGGCCAGCACGGTGATCCTGGCCTTGATGTCGATGCCCTGGGTGTAGGCGGGCTTGTGGGTGCCGTCCTTGGCCACGCCCATGTCGCCGATGCGCACGCCGCACACGGCGCCGGCCTCGTCGTAGAGCATTTCGGCGGCGGCGAAGCCCGGGTAGATTTCCACGCCCAGCGCCTCGGCCTGCGGGGCCAGCCAGGCGCACATGGCGCCCAGCGAGACGATGAAGTTGCCGTGGTTGTTCATCTGCGGCGGGACGATGGGCGCCTTGGTGCCGCCGGTCCTGGTCAGGAACCAGAACTCGTCTTCCTTCGCGGGCACGCACACGGGCGGCGGGCTGTCGCGCCAGCCCGGCAGCAGGGCGTCCAGCGGGCCGGGTTCGATCACGGCGCCCGAGAGGATGTGCGCGCCGATGGTGGACGCTTTTTCGATCACGCACACCGACAGTTCGGGCCGCAGCTGCTTGAGCCGGATCGCGAACGACAGGCCCGCCGGGCCTGCGCCCACGGCCACCACGTCGTATTCCATCACGTCACGTTCGGTCATCACGGCCACTCCATACGCTGAAGTGCGGATTGTCCCGGTTTGCCCGCGGGCGGGCAATCAAGGAGACTTCGGGAGCCCCCTCGGATCCGGAATGCCCCCCGCATGACTGCCAGCCCCGATGCCCTGCGCCAGGCCCCGCTGTACCGCGTGCTTCACGCGCTGGCGCGGGGTGAAACCAGCAGCGAGGCGCTGACCGGCGCCTGCCTGGCCGCGATCGCGCGCGACGGCCACCTCAACGCCTGGACCTGGGTGGATGCGGCCGGCGCCCTGGCCGCCGCCCGCGCCAGCGACGAGCGCCGCGCCGAGGGCAAGCCGCTGGGGCGCCTGGACGGCGTGCCCATCGCGGTGAACGACAATTTCGACGTGGCCGGCATGCCCACCGGCCTGGGCCTGCCTGGCCACCCGGGCCTGGCCGAGCACGACGCGCACGTGGTGCGCCGCCTGCGCGGCGCGGGCGCGGTGTTCCTGGGCAAGACCAGCATTGACGAAGCCGCGTTCGGCACGGTGGGCCGCAATCCGCACCATGGCGACGTCCACAACCCGGTGCTGCCCGGTCGCGCCGCGGGCGGTTCGTCCGCCGGCGCCGCCGCCGCCGTGGCCGCGGGCCACGCCGTGGTCGCGCTGGGCGCCGACACGCTGGGCGCGGTGCGCATTCCGGCGGCGTTCTGCGGCCTGGTGGGCCACAAGCCCACCTTCGGCGAACTCAGCTGCCGCGGTCTGGCGGCGGGCCTGCGCCGGCTGGACTGCCCGGGCCTGATCACGCGCACCGTGCAGGAC
Source organism: Arenimonas sp. (assembly GCA_035433005.1). Classification (GTDB taxonomy): domain Bacteria; phylum Pseudomonadota; class Gammaproteobacteria; order Xanthomonadales; family Xanthomonadaceae; genus Arenimonas. The sequence continues at coordinate 30,233 of DAORUD010000002.1, forward strand.
GCCGCGCTGCTGCTGCCGGTGCTGGCCGGCTACGACGCCGGCGACCCGCGCTCGCGCAAGCGCCGCGTGCCGCTGTCGCCGCCCGACTGGGTGCCGGGCGAACTCAAGGCCGGCGTGGTGGCCGACCTCGCGGCGCTGGGCGTGGACCACGCGGTGGTCGAGAACTTCAGCGCCGTGATGGCGCGCGTGGCGCCGGTGTTCGGCAGTGCGCTGCCGGTGGCGCTGGACGTGGCGCCGCTGGACGTGGCCGCCACCCGCCGCGCCGCGCTGCTGCTGATGGAGGCCGAGATCCTGGCCGCGCACGAACACCGCCTGGACGGGGCGTCCACGCGCCTGCGCTGGCTGCTGGATTTCGCCACCCGCAAGACCGCCGCCGATTTCGCCCGCGCCGACCGCCGCCTGGACGAACACGTGGTCCGCGTGCGCCGGCTGTTCGAACAGTTCGACGTGCTGCTGCTGCCCACCACCGCGTCGCCGCCGCCGGCGTACGGCGCCGACGAACCCGCCAACCTCGCCGACCTCACCGCGCTGGCCTCGCTGGCCGGCTGCCCCGCACTCAGCCTGCCGCTGCCCGGTGGCCTGGGCCTGCAGCTGGTCGGCGCCCCCGGCAGCGACCTGCGCCTGCTCGAACTAGGCCAGGTCATCGCCGCCGTCGCCGAAGAATGAAAATGTACCAGGTACATTTTCATCCTCGCTGAGACGGGCACTGAAATCGTACCAGGTACATTTTCATCGACGGTGAGACACGCCGATTTTATTGGCCACGGATTTGCGCGGATGGACGCGGATGGAGCGGGGCGGATGGGTTTCACGGCGTGCGTCCAGCCGCGGGCTAAACTCATGCCATCGCTTTTGAATCCGCGTTCATCCGCGTGAATCCGTGGCAGAAATGCTCTTCCCACCCGAATTGCCGGACCTCCCCGACGCGCAGCTGCGGTTCGAACCGCAGTGGCTGGGCGCGTCCGAAGCCGATGCCCTGCTCGAGGCGCTGCGCGAACAGATCGCCTGGGAAACCCACCGCATCCGCATCTTCGGCCAGGAGCACGATTCGCCGCGGCTGAGCTGCTGGATCGGCGATCCCGGCGCCAGCTACGTGTATTCGCGCGTGCGCTTCGAACCGCGGCCCTGGCCGCCGGCGCTGGCGGCGCTGCGCGCGCGCGTGGACGAGGCCAGCGGCGTGGCCATGAACAGCGTGCTGGCCAACCTCTACCGCAGCGGCCAGGACGCGATGGGATGGCACAGCGACGACGAGCCCGAGCTGGGTCCGCGGCCTGTGATTGCCTCGCTGAGCCTGGGCGCCACGCGGCGCTTCCGCTTCCGCCACCGCCGCGATCATTCAAAGACGTTCGCGATGGAACTGCCGCACGGCAGCCTGCTGCTGATGTCGGGCGACACGCAGGCGAACTGGCAGCATGCGCTGCCGCGCACGGCGCAGGCTGTCGAACCCCGGCTCAACCTCACGTTCCGGCAGATCCGCACGATGGAATCGCACCCGTGAAACGGGATCCTGCCCGCCCGGGTTGAGGTCCTGCAGCTGTCTCAATCAGCGTGAAAATGTACCTGGTACATTTTCACTTGGCTTCGGTGAGGGTCCAGGTGACGAGGTCGGTGCCGAGGGCGGACATGGCGTCGCCGAAGGCAGCCACCATGTCGTCCACTTCGGGCGTGCGGCCGGGCACGGCGTGGCGGAAGCGCTGGCTGGCCACCAGGCCGCCGCCGCGCAGCTTCACCAGGCGGGCCTGCACTTCGATCACCGCCGCGGGAGTGCCGTCCTCGTAGACGGTTTCGAACTGGCGCACTTCCACGAACAGCCCGTAGTCGCCGCGCGAGCTGCCGCCGCCCACGCGCATCACCGACGGCACGCGGCCGGAGTCTTCGAAGGCCTCCACCAGCGCCGTCTGCAGCAGCTCGGGCGCGTTGTCGGCCCAGCGTGCGCCCTTGTAGGTCTGCAGTTCGTTGGCCGTGGGCCGCACCGCGATGCGCGGCGAATCGAGCATGGCGTTGGCGGCCTGCACGCCCACCGACAGCGACCAGTCCACCTTGGGCCACGACGGATCCACGGTGACCGCCGTGGCCGGCGAATACACGGTGACCTCGGTCCTGGGCCCGCCGATGGAACCGCAGCCGGCCAGCAGCGCGGCCAGCGCGCCAATGGTGATCAGGGAAGCGCGGCTCATGGTTCGAACTCCTCGGGTTGCTCGCGGCCAAGGATGAAGCCGGCGGGGTTGGTTTCGACCTTGTCGGCCAGGTCGTCGAGTTCGCGGATCAGCGAGCGCAGCTGGCGCATGGTCGGGCCCACCTGGCCCAGGCCGTCGTTGCTGAAATCGGCGATGGCCTCGCGGTTTTCCGACAGCATGCCGTTCGCGGTCTGGCTGGTCTTCTCCAGTTCGGCCAGGGTGCGGTCGAGCTTGGCCACGATCTCGGGCAGCTGCTGCACCACGCCCTGGTCAATGCCGGTGATGGCCTTGTCGGCGCTAGCCAGCGTGGCCTCCAGCTTCTCGCTGGCGGCGCGCGCGCTGCGGATCAGGCCGGCGATTTCCTCGCGCTCGCCGGCGATCGTCCCGCTGATCTGGTCGAGCTGGTCGAGCGTGCGGGTGACGCGGGCGATGTTCTCCTCGCTCAGCAGCACGTTCACCCGGTCCACGATTTCGTTGGCGGTGGCGGCGATGTTCTGCAGCGCCGACGGCTCGCTGGGGATGGTGGCCACGCGCTTGCCCTCGGGCGCTTCCAGCGCGGGGCTGCCGGGGCTGCCGCCGGTGAGCTGGATCACGGCCGTGCCGGTCAGGCCGGTGAGCGTGAGCTTGGCGCGCGTGTCGGTCTTCACCGGCGTGTCGGCCGACAGGCGGATGCGCGCCACCACCTTGCGCGGGTCGTCGCGCACCAGCGACAGGTTGCGCACCGCGCCGACGCTGATGCCGCTGTAGAGCACCTGGCTGCCCACGCTCAGGCCGGTGACGGCTTCCTGGAACACCACGTCGTATTCCTGGAAGGATTTCTCGGTGGTGTACTTCGCCGCCCACAGCGCGAACAGCACCGCGAACAGGCAGACGCCCAGCGTGAACGCACCGATGAGCACATGGTTGGCGCGGGTTTCCATGGTCAAGCCTCCTTGGCCTGGGCGGCCTGCGCAGCGCGTCCGCGCGGGCCGTGGAAGTATTCCTGCACCCACGGGTGGTCGAAGCGCTCCACTTCGGCCAGCGGGGCGTTCACCAGCACGCGGCGGTCGGCCAGTACGGCCACGCGGTCGCAGATGGTGTACAGGGTATCGAGGTCGTGGGTGATCAGGAACACGGTAAGCCCCAGGGCGCGCTGCAGGGTCTTGATGAGGTCGTCGAAGGCGGCCGCGCCGATGGGGTCCAGGCCGGCGGTGGGTTCGTCCAGGAACAGCAGGGCCGGGTCGAGCGACAGCGCACGGGCCAGGGCCGCGCGCTTGCGCATGCCGCCGGAAAGCTGCGCCGGCAGCTTGGCGCCGGCATCCTCGCCCAGGCCGGCCATGCGGATCTTGAGCATGGACAGGTCGTGGATCATGTCGTCGGGCAGCTGCCCGTAGTGTTCCTTCAGCGGCACCGCGACGTTCTCGGCCACGGTGAGCGAAGAAAACAGCGCGCCGTTCTGGAACAGCACGCCGGTGTTGCGCTCGATGACGCCGCTGTCGCGGCCCGCGGGCGACAGCGCGTCCACGCCCAGCACCTCGATGTGGCCGCCCTGCGGTTCGCGCAGGCCCAGGATGGCGCGCATCAGCACCGACTTGCCGGTGCCCGAACCGCCCACCACGCCGATGATCTCGCCCCGGCGCACGTCCATGTCCAGGCCATCGTGCACCACCTGGCTGCCGAAGCTGTTGCGCAGGCCGCGCACGCGGATGGCGATGTCGTCGCCGCCGGCCGCGCTCACCAGTCCATCTCCATGAAGAACAGCGCCGCGAACGCGTCCAGCAGGATCACGATGGAAATGGACTGCACCACGCTCGACGTGGTCCGCTCGCCCACCGACTGCGCCGTGCCCTGCACCTGGAAACCCTCCAGGCAGCCGATCAGCGCAATCACCATCGCGAACAGCGGCGCCTTCGACAGGCCCACCCAGAAGTGCGTGACCGACAGCGTTTCCTGCAGCCGCGTGATGAACATCTCGGCCGTGAAGCCCAGCGACGCCATGCTGACCGCCAGGCCGCCGCCGATGCCGGCGATCATGGCCAGGAAGGTCAGCAGCGGCAGCATCACCAGCAGCGCCACCAGCCGCGGGATCACCAGCAGTTCGATCGGGTCCAGGCCCAGGGTGCGGATGGCGTCCACTTCCTCGCCCGACTGCATGGCGCCTATCTGCGCGGTGAAGGCGCTGGCGGTGCGGCCGGCCAGCAGGATGGCGGTCAGCAGCACGCCGAACTCGCGCAGGAAGGCAATGCCCACCAGTTCAACCACGAAGATCTCGGCGCCGAAATCGCGGAGCACCGTGGCGCCCAGGAAAGCGATCACCGCGCCCACCATGAAGCTCAGCAGCACCACCAGCGGCACCGCGTCCAGGCCCACCTGTTCCATGTGGTGCACGGTGGGCGTCAGCCGGAAGCGCACGGGCCGCAGCAGCACGCCCAGCCCGGTCTTGAGCGTCAGGCCCAGGAAGCCGACCAGGGCCAGGGTTTCGCGCGTGTAGTCCTCCACCGCGTAGCCCATGCGGCCCAGCATCTGCTGGAAGCCGTAGTCCTTGCGCACGGTGCGCGGCGGGTTTTCGCAGATGGCCTGCACGGTGCCGGTGAGCGGCTGGAATTCGGGCTGCACTTCCACCGTGGCCAGGCCCAGGCCCACCTTCACCGCGTAGCGCGACAGCATCATGGCGCCGGCCGAATCGAGCCGGGAGATGTCGCGGCCGTCGATGTCCCTGGCGCTGTCGGGCGCGTCGCGCAGCAGCGCCAGCAGGTGCGTGGCGTTGGCCAGGGTCCAGTCGCCGCTGGCCACCAGGATGCCCGGGTGGCTTTCGCTGTGCTCGATGCTGGGCCTCTCGCTCATGCCGGCGCGGGTTCCTCGGGTTCAACCCTCCAACGGCGTCATGCCGCCGGTCAGGCCGCGGCCGTGCGGGACGCCGGGCCGAGGCCTCAGGATAGCCGCCGCGGCCGGCCACCGGTACCGGGGGCGAGGGCAGGGCCGCCGGCGCGGCCGGCTTAGTGCCGTCGCCGTTTCATGCCATGCTTTCGCGATGAATACCCCGGTGCTCAACAGCCAGGCCGCTTACGAGGCGCAGGCCGCCTTCGTGGCCGAGCTGGCCACGCGGCTGCACGTGTACGGCACCTCGGCCCAGCGCCTGGAGGGCGCGGTGGAGGCCGTGGCGCATCGCCTGGGCCTGGACTGCGAAGTCTTCTCCAACCCCACCGGCATCATCCTGAGCTTCGCCGACCCGGTGCGCGGCCAGCAGAACGGCATCACCCGCGTCATCCGCCTGGCCCCCGGCGACCAGAACCTGGGCCGGCTGGCGGCCACCGACGCCATTGCCGAGGACGTGCTGGCGGGCAAGCTGGACCTGGAGTCGGGCTTCGCGGCCCTGCGGGCGCTCGACCGCCCGCCGCATCGCCGCGCCGACGTGCTCACGGCGCTGAGCTTCGGCCTGTCGGCGGCGGCGGTGGCCGGCCTGCTGAGCACCGGCTGGGCCGACGTCATCACCAGCGCCGCCATCGGCACGCTGATTGGCGTGCTGTACGTGCTGGGCGCCGGCCGCCCGCGCCTGGCCGAGGGCCTGGAGGCCATCGCCGCGCTCATCGCCACCCTGCTGGCGGCCGCCGTGGCCACGTTCATCGAACCGCTGTCGCTCAAGACGGTCATCGTGGCGTCGCTGATCGTGCTGATGCCGGGCCTGATGCTGACCAATGCCGTCAGCGAACTGTCCAGCCAGCAGCTGGTGTCGGGCACGGCGCGCTTCGCCGGCGCGCTGATGATCCTGATGAAGCTGACCTTCGGCACCGTGGCCGCCATGCAGGTGGTGCGGCTGCTGGGCTGGGTGCCGCAGGAAGCGGTGCCGCACCCGCTGACCTGGCAGGCCGAGGGCGCGGCCCTGCTGGTGGGCGCCTACGCGTTCGCGGTGCTGTTCCGCGCGTCCAGCCGGGACTACCCGCTGGTGATGGCGTCGGTGGTGCTGGGCTACGCACTCACGCGCCTGGGCGGCGAAGTGCTGGGCCTGGCCTCGGACAATTTCGCCGGCGGCGCCTTCTTCGCCGGCATGGGCGTGGCGGTGGTGAGCAATGCCTACGGCCGCTGGTTCAACCGCCCGGGCGCGCTGATCCGCGTGCCGGGCATCATCCTGCTGGTGCCGGGCAGCGTGGGCTTCCGCAGCCTGAACTTCGTGATGGAGCGCGACGTGTTCCTGGGCCTGGACACGGCTTTCGCGCTGCTGTCGGCCCTGATCGCGCTGGTGGCCGGGCTGCTGTTCGGCAACCTGATCCTGCCTTCGCGCCGCAACCTGTGAGCGGTTTTTTGGCCACGGATTACGCGGATGAACGCGGATAAGAGCCGATAAAGCGAAATCGGTTGGAAGGCGTTTCGCGTAACCGACCACCTGGCCGCGGCCCACTCACGCCCTGGCTTTATCCGCTTTTATCCGCGCAATCCGCGGCAAAAAAGCCCTTACCGGGCGATGAGGAAATCTTCGAGCTTGCGGCCCTGGGCCAGCTGCGCGCTGAGCCACTTGGGCGGCATGCCGCGGCCGGCCCAGGTTTCGGCCGGGTTGGCGGGGTTGCGGTACTTGGGCTCGACCTTGCTGCCCTTCTGGGCCGACTTGCGGGCCGTGGACTTCTTCGCCGCCGCGGGCGCGCCGGCCTTTTCGCGCGGCGCGCGCGCGGTGCCGAACAGCTCGTCCACGGTGTAGCCCTCGGCCTTGGCCAGCGACACCAGCTTCTTGCGCACGGCCGCGATCGGCTTGCGCTTGGCCAGGGTCTTCTTGCGCTGGTTGGCCTTGGCGATGAGCGCCTGGAGTTCCTTGGCCGAGAGGCCCTCGAGATCGATCGACATGGCAGCTTCCTTGGTGGGTGCCGCGGCGGCTGCCGCATGCCCCGATGGTAGCCGCATCCCCGGGCCCAGACAAAACGGGGCCCGGCGTTGGCCGGGCCCCGTTGTGTCAGCCAAACCCGCGGCGTGGCGTCAGCCGATGCCCAGGCGTTGCATCAGGGCGGCGCGGTCGAGGTTCTGGCTGTCGCTGTCGCAGCGGCCGCGGTACTCGAACTGGCCCGACTCCAGGCCGCGGCCCGACACCACCACGCGGTGCGGGATGCCGATCAGTTCGATGTCGCCGAACATCACGCCCGGGCGCAGGCCGCGGTCGTCAATCACGGCGTCCAGGCCGGCCGCCTGCAGTTCGGCGTACAGCGCGTCGGCGGCTTCCACCACGGCGGGGTCGTTCTTGGGGTTGATGATGCACACCGCCACCTGCCAGGGCGCCATCGGCGCCGGCCAGCAGATGCCGCTGGCGTCGTTGTTCTGTTCGATGGCGGCGGCGACGATGCGCGACACGCCGATGCCGTAGCAGCCCATGTGCATCACCTGGGCCTTGCCCTCGGCGTCCAGCACGGTGGCCTTCATGGCCTCGGCGTACTTCTGGCCCAGCTGGAACACGTGGCCCACCTCGATGCCGCGGGCGATGCGCAGCGTGCCCTGGCCGTCGGGCGACGGGTCGCCTTCCACCACGTTGCGCAGGTCGGCCACCAGGGCCGGCTCGGGCAGGTCGCGGCCCCAGTTCACGCCCGACAGATGGAAGCCCTTGCGGTTGGCGCCCACCACGAAGTCGGCCATGGCGGCCACGCTGCGGTCGGCGATGACGGTGATGGGCTTGAGCGGATTCACCGGGCCCAGGAAGCCGGGCTCGCTGCCCAGGTATTCGGTGAGCTCGGCTTCGGTGGACAGGCGGTAGTCGGCCAGGCCGGGCAGCTTGGCCAGCTTGATCTCGTTGACCATGTGGTCGCCGCGCACCAGCGCCAGCACGAAGCCCTGTTCGCCCATCAGCGCCACCGACTTCACGGTGCGCTTGAGGTCGATGCCCATCAGCTTGGCCACTTCCTCGCAGGTGCGCTGCCAGGGCGTGGTGACCTCGGCCATGGCTTCGGACGGTGCGGGGCGCGGGCCGGGCGACACGGCTTCGGCCATCTCGACGTTGGCGGCGTACTGGCTGCCGTCGGAGAAGGCGATGGCGTCTTCGCCCGAATCGGCCAGCACGTGGAACTCATGCGAGGCGGTGCCGCCGATGGCGCCGGTGTCGGCGTTCACCGCGCGGAACACCAGGCCCAGGCGGGTGAAGATGCGCGTGTAGGCGTCGTACATCGCCTGGTAGGTCTTGGCCAGGCTGTCGTGGCCCAGGTGGAAGGAGTAGGCGTCCTTCATCAGGAACTCGCGCGCGCGCATCACGCCGAAGCGCGGGCGGATCTCGTCGCGGAACTTGGTCTGGATCTGGTAGAAGTTCAGCGGCAGCTGCTTGTAGCTGCGCAGTTCATTGCGCGCGAAGTCGGTGATGACTTCTTCGTGCGTGGGGCCGTAGCAGAACTCGCCGTCCTTGCGGTCCTTGATCTTGAGCAGCTGGCCGCCGAACTTTTCCCAGCGGCCGGTTTCTTCCCACAGCTCGCGCGGCTGGATGGACGGCATCAGCAGTTCGATGGCGCCGGCGCGGTCCATTTCCTCGCGCACCACCGCTTCAACGCGGCGCAGCACCCGCAGGCCCAGCGGGCTCCAGGTGTAGAGGCCGGCGGCCAGCTTGCGGATCATGCCGGTGCGGAGCATCAGCTGGTGGCTGACGACTTCGGCGTCGGCGGGGGTTTCCTTGCTGGTGTTGAGGTGGAACTGGGAAAGACGCATCGAAGGGACCGGCCGCGGGGTGGGCCGCCATTGTAACGGCGGCGCGACCCCGACGCCGGGCCTTGCGATCAGGCCTCGGGCTTGGGGCAGTAGGCCGACGCCTGGCGCGTGGCGAGGTCGCGTTCGCTGGCGATTTCTTCCGGGGTAAGGTCTTCGGGCGTGCCGTCGCCGTTCTTGTCGCGCTGCAGGGTCTTGCCCGAGTCCAGCAGGGTCAGGTTGGCCCGGGCGCGCTCGCAGGCGACTTCGGTATCGGACTTGGGCGCGGCCTCGGCGGGGGGCAGGTTGGGGTCGCGGCTCTGGACCTGGCTGCGTTCGGCGCCGCGGGTCTCGATCTGGGTGTAGACGCTGGTGCCGTCGGCGTTCTTGGACTTGTAGACGGTGGTTTCCTGGGCCAGCAGCAGGCCGGGCGCCAGGACGAGGGACAGCGCAATCAGCAGGGTCGGGCGGGACATGGGGGGCTCCGGGAGGTTCGGGGTGGCGTGGTGCGCCCGTGATACCACCCCCGCCCCGGCCCTGCAAGGCGCGCAACCGCGTCCCGACGCCCGGCTATGGGCCGATTCAGGGAGCCGCTACACTGGCCGGCATGGAACCCAACGACGAACCGGGCCCGGCGCGCAGCCGCGGCATCTATCTGCTGCCCAACCTGCTGACCACCGGCGGCCTGTTCGCGGGCTTCTACGCCATCCTCGCGGCGGCCAGCGGCAACTTCGAGAACGCCTGCATCGCGGTGTTCGTGGCCGGCCTGTTCGACGGCCTGGACGGCCGGGTGGCGCGCATGACCGGCACCACCAGCGACTTCGGCGTGCAGTACGACTCGCTGGCCGACCTGGTGAGCTTCGGCATGGCGCCGTCGCTGGTGATGTACCACTGGGCCCTGGTGGGTTTCCGGGCCGACGGCCCGGTGCTGGCCAAGGTGGGTTGGGCGGCGGCCTTCCTGTACGCCGCCTGCGCCGCGCTGCGCCTGGCGCGCTTCAACACGCAGGTGGGTTCGACCGACAAGCGCTGGTTCATCGGCCTGGCCAGCCCGGCCGCGGCGGCGCTGGTGGTGTCGTTCGTGTGGGCCATGAACACCTTTGGCTTCAGCGGGCAGGGCCTGCGCTGGCTGGCGCTGTGCGTGACGGTGGCGGCGGGCCTGCTGATGGTGAGCCGCATCAAGTACTACAGCTTCAAGGGCTTCCCGAAGGGCGAGCGCGTGCCGTTCTTCGTGCTGCTGCTGATCGTGCTGGTGATTGCCGCGCTGTTCATCGCCCAGGCCAAGGGCCTGCTGGCGATCGCCGCGGCCTACGCGCTGTCCGGCCCGGCGTGGTGGGCCTGGACCCGGGTGCGCCGCAAGAACCCGGCATGAGCTGGAGCCCGCAGCAGCAGGCCATGCTGTCGGCGATGGGCTACACGCTCTATCGCCAGGCGGGGGCGGCGCCCGCGGCGCTGCCGGCCGCGGTGGCGGAACCTGCGGGCCGGCCGCCGGCACCGGCACCGAAACCGACCGCGCAGGGCGACCGCCTGCTGCAGGCCCTGGCGCGCGCCGCCGGTGGCCGCGACGTGGCCGCGCTGGCCCTGCCCCCGATGGAACAGCTGCGCGCCAGCGGCGCCGCCAAGCGCGCGCTGTGGCCGGCGCTGCGGGCCCTGCGCCGGAAGCACTGAGCCGTGAGCGCGCGTCCCGCCCCCGGCACGCAGGTGCGGCCGATGAAGCAGGCGGACATTGACGCCGTGGCCGCCATCGAGAACCGCGCGTACGTGTTCCCGTGGACGCCCGGCATCTTCCGCGACTGCCTGCGCGCCGGGCACCAGTGCTGGGTGCTGGAAGCGGGCACCCAGCTGCTGGGCTACGGCGTGCTGAGCGCCGCCGCGGGCGAAGCGCACATCCTCAATATCTGCATCGCCCCCGAATACCAGGGGCGTGGCCACGGGCGCCGGCTGCTGCGCCGGCTGATCGATCTGGCGCGCTGGCACAAGGCCCAGCAGGTGTTCCTGGAAGTGCGGCCGTCCAATCCCGCCGCCATTGCGCTGTATCGCGACGAAGGCTTCAACGAGATCGGCCAGCGGCCGAACTACTATCCCGCCGCGAAGGGCCGCGAAGACGCCATCGTGATGGCGCTGGAGCTGCTGCCGCCTGACTGACCCTGTGGGAGGGCCTTCAGGCCCGATGCTTTTCGGCGACGAGCATCGGGCCTGAAGGCCCTCCCACAGGGTCAGGAGGGGTCAGGCCGGTTCAACCCAGCTTGGCGCGCTGAGCCACCAGCGCCGCGTGCTGCGCCGTCCAGTCGGCCAGGCGCGCACGCTCCTGGTCCACCACGGCCGCCGGGGCGTTGGCCACGAAGGTCTCGCTGGACAGCTTGCCTTCGCACTTGCCGATTTCCACGGCGATGCGCTTGATCTCCTTGTCCAGGCGCGCGGTTTCGGCGCCCAGGTCAATCAGGCCTTCCAGCGGGATCAGCAGCTTCAGGCCGCCCAGCAGCGCCGCTGCCGAGGCCGGGGCTTCGTCGGTGATCCACTCGATGGACTCGAGCTTGGCCAGGAACTTCAGCGCGGCGCCGTGGCGCTCGAGCAGCGCGCGGTCGTCGGCGCTGCCGTCCTGCAGCAGCAGCGGCACGGCCCTGGCCGGCGAGATGCCCATCTGGCTGCGGATCGAGCGCAGCTGGGTGACGGCGGCCTTGAGCCATTCGATGTCGGACGCGGCGGCGGGGTTGAGCATCGCCTCGTCGTATTCGGGATAGGGCTGGGTGCTGATGCTGTTGCCGGTGATGCCCAGCGTGGGCGCCACCGCATGCCAGATTTCCTCGGTGACGAAGGGCGTGAGCGGGTGCAGGGCGCGCAGCAGGGTTTCCAGCACGTACAGCAGGGTGTGGCGGGTGCTGTCGGCGGCGGCCTTGTCGTCGCCCCACAGGGCGGGCTTGGCCAGTTCGACGAACCAGTCGCAGTACTCGTTCCAGGCGAACTCGTACAGCGCCTGCGAGGCCAGGTCGAAGCGGTAGTCGGCGTAGCCGGCCTCCACGTCGCGCAGCATGTGCTGCAGGCGGTGCAGGATCCAGCGTTCGGCGTCGGTGCGGGGGGTCGGGCCTGAAGGCCCTCGCACAGTGAAGCCCTCGCAGTTCATCAGCGTGAAGCGCGCGGCGTTCCACAGCTTGTTGCAGAAGTTCTTGTAGCCTTCGCAGCGCTGCAGGTCGAACTTGATGTCGCGGCCGTGGGTGGCCAGCGAGGCGAAGGTGAAGCGCAGCGCGTCGGCGCCGAAGGCGGCGATGCCCTCGGGGTATTCCTTGCGGGTGGCCTTCTCGATCTTCGGTGCATCCGTCGGCTTCATCAGGCCGCTGGTGCGCTTGGCCACCAGGGCGTCGGCCGAGATGCCGTCGATGATGTCGATCGGGTCCAGCACGTTGCCCTTGGACTTGGACATCTTCTGGCCGTCGCGGTCGCGCACCAGGCCGGTGATGTAGACGTCCTTGAACGGCACCTGGCCGGTGAAGTGGTCGGTCATCATGATCATCCGGGCCACCCAGAAGAAGATGATGTCGAAGCCCGTCACCAGCACCGAGGTCGGCAGGCGCGTGTGGAAGCCGCGCTCGCCCATGGCCTGCGGGTTGGGCCAGCCCAGCGTGCTGTGCGACCACAGGGCCGAGGAGAACCAGGTTTCCAGCACGTCGCTGTCGCGCGTCAGCACCACGTCGGCGGGCAGGGCATGGGACGCGCGCACTTCTTCCTCGCTGCGGCCCACGTAGGCCTTGCCGCTGGCGTCATACCAGGCCGGGATGCGGTGGCCCCACCAGAGCTGGCGGCTGATGCACCAGTCCTGGATGTTGCCCATCCAGTGGCGGTAGGTGTTGATCCAGTTCTCGGGCACGAAGCGCACGCTGCCGTTCTCGACCAGTTCCAGGCCGCGCTCGGCGAGCTTCTCCATGCGCACGAACCACTGGTCGGTGAGGTAGGGCTCGATCACCTGGCCGGTGCGGTCGCCGCGCGGCACCTGCAGCTTGTGCTTCTTTTCCTCCACCAGCAGGCCCAGGGCCTCCAGGTCGGCCAGCACGGCCTTGCGCGCGGCGTAGCGGTCCAGGCCGCGGTACTTTTCCGGCGCATTGCCGTTGATCGCGGCCTCGGGGGTGAGGATGTTGATCAGAGGCAGTTCGTGGCGCTGGCCCACGGCGTAGTCGTTGAAGTCGTGCGCGGGCGTGACTTTCACCACGCCGGTGCCGAAGGCGCGGTCCACGTAGTCGTCGGCGATGATCGGGATCTCGCGGTCGCTCAGCGGCAGCCGCACGGCCTTGCCGACCAGGTGGGCGTAGCGGTCGTCTTCCGGGTGCACCATGGCCGCGGTGTCGCCCAGCATGGTTTCCGGGCGCGTGGTGGCCACCACCAGGTAGTCGCGGGTCTCGCGCAGGATCTCGCTGCCGTCGGCGTCGCGCTCCACGTGCTCGTAGGTGACGCCACCGGCCAGCGGGTAGCGGATGGACCACAGCTTGCCGTCCTCTTCCTCGCTCACCACTTCCAGGTCGGAGATGGCGGTCTTGAGCACCGGGTCCCAGTTGACCAGGCGCTGGCCGCGGTAGATCAGGCCTTCTTCATGCAGGCGCACGAAGGTTTCCACCACGGCCTCGCTGGGGCCGGCGTCCATGGTGAAGCTTTCGCGGCTCCAGTCACCCGAGGCGCCCATGCGGCGCATCTGGCGGGTGATGGTGTCGCCGGATTCCTGCTTCCAGGCCCACACCTTTTCGATGAACTTGTCGCGGCCGAGCGAATCGCGGGTTTCGCCCTTGCCTTCGAGCGCGAGGTTGCGCGACACCACCATTTCGGTGGCGATGCCGGCGTGGTCGGTGCCGACCTGCCAGAGGGTGTCGAAGCCCTTCATGCGGTGGTAGCGCACCAGGGCGTCCATCAGGGTGTGCTGGAAGGCGTGGCCCATGTGCAGGGTGCCGGTGACGTTCGGCGGCGGCAGCATGATGGTGTAGGGCTGGCCCTGGCCCGAGGGCTTGAAGCAGCCGGTGGCTTCCCAGTGGGCGTACCACTTGGTCTCGAAGGTCTGGGGCTCGAAGCTCTTTTCCATGGGGCACTCAATGCAACCGCCCGGCACGGGGCCGGGCCGAAGGGGCGGGGAATGCCCCAAATCCTACCAAATCAGCGGCTTGGCCGCGAGTTCCGGGCGTGCGCTTTGCGCACGACATGGGCCAGTACGGCGAGCGCCGCCCCACAGCGACAAGGGGTCTGCCCGGCGTCTTGCTAACGCCATCCATGGCAGCAAACGCCGGCCGTTCCGGACTCCTGTCCTCCACTTCAGACCCCTTATCGCTGTGTGCCGTCGCCCCGACCGACATGCGCACACCGCACCAAGGTCAAGAACTGCTGCCCGGCGAAGTGGGAAATACACTAACGATTGGCTGCTTCCGGCCACAAGCGGGCACAGCGCGGAGAGCCGAATCGGACGGACTCAAATCAGCATTTACTTCTTGGATAAGTCGTTTGCGATCACGCAAGTGATGAATCCAACAAAGGTCACACCCATGAAAAACAGCGCAAGAAAACCAAGTGCCCTAGCTATGGTGCGAAGAAAGTCAGGCGCTCCGAACAGAAATGCGACGAGTGCGGCTGTCCCCAGGGCTGTCGTGACCATGCAGATAGCGATTGCCGCAGACAATTTCATTGGAAAGCCCCCAGGCGCGTAGCCTTCTGATTCGATGAAGAGTTTCGTACACGTCCGCTTTGGGTCGGTAAATGACGCTGGCAACGCTCCGTGCCTGTCTTCGGAGCTACGGTCACGCTGTTGATCTTGCTGCGGTGTGCGGGTGTCGATCGGGGCGACGTCACACCCACCGGGCACCCCTGAAGTGGAGGGCAGGATGCCCGGAACGGCCGGCGTTTGCTGCCATGGATGGCGCTAGCAAGACGCCGGGCAGGGGTGCCCGGTGGGTGGGACGGCGCTCGCCATACAACAACATGTCGTGCGCAACGCGCACGCGCTTCGATCAGGCCAGGGCGGCGAACGCGTCGCGGGTGAGGTTTTCGGGGGCGGCGTCGGTGCAGTGGACTTCGTCTTCGATGCGCACCCCGCCGAAGGGCAGCAGGTGCTCCACGTTCGACCAGTTCACCGCCTTCGCGTGCGGGCCGGCCCTGAGCTTGGACAGCAGCGTCGGGATGAAGTAGATGCCCGGCTCGATCGTGACCACCATGCCCGGCGCCAGCGTGCGCGTCATGCGCAGGTAGGGATGACCCGCGGGGCGCGGGATCAGGTTGCCTTCCTCGTCGCTGAAGCCCGCCACGTCGTGCACCTGCAGGCCGATGGGGTGGCCCAGCCCGTGCGGGAAGAACGTGGACGTGACGCCGGTTTCCAGCATCTGGCCCGGGTCCATGTCGACGATCTCCAGCGTGCGCAGCACGTTGCCCAAGCGCAGATGGCATTCCAGGTGCAGGTTCCGGTAGTCGGTGCCGGCGCGCACCAGCCCGCACAGCGCCTGCTGCTCGTTTTCCACCGCGTTCACCAGCGCCTCGAAGCGCGCATCGCCGTTGCCCCAGGTGCGGGTGATGTCGCTGGCGTAGCCGTCCACGTCCGCGCCGGCGTCGATCAGCAGCGAGCGGTGCTGCGAAGGCACGGCGCTGGACTTGTACTGGTAGTGCAGCGTGGCGCCGTTCTGGTTCAGGCAGACGATGTTGTTGTAGGGCAGGTCGTGGTCGGTGTGGCCGGTGGCGGCCAGGTAGGCCGCGTGGATCTGTGCCTCGGAGCCGCCGGCCTGGAACGCGGCGCGCGCCGCGAGGTGGCCCGGCACGGCGCGGCGCTGGGCCAGGCGCATCACGGCCAGCTCGTAGGGCGTCTTGTAGGCGCGGTGATAGTGCAGCTGGGCCAGCAGGGCCGCGGGGTTGTTGGGTTCGAAGCCGGGCAGGGCCGCGTCGGCCTCGCCGATGATGGCGCGGCGGCCCGTGGCGGGCAGGTGCCGGGCGGCATCGGCCGGGTCGGAGATGACCCGGATGTCGAAGTGCTCCACCCAGGCGCCCTCGGGCGCGGTGGGCGGCACGTGCCAGTAATCGTCGGGCTGGTAATACACCAGCACGGGCTTGCGGCCCGGCGTGTAGGCGATCCAGCTGTTGGCGTGGTGTGTCAGCGGCAGCCAGGCCTTGAACTGGGCGCTGGGCTTGAACGGGTAGGGGCGGTCGTCGAGGAACTCGAACTTTTCCACGCCCGAGGCCACCAGCAGGTGGTCGAAGCCGTGCCGTGACAGCGCGGAATCCGCCCGCTGCGTGATAATGTGAAGATGCGCGGGGTAAAGCGCGGCGGCAGAACTGGACGACATGGCGCTTTGCCTCATGGACCGGACCGGTGGATATTGCCGCATTGGGCGGCGCAGCGCAGGAGTTGGGTTTGGAAAAGCGGCGCACGGACGGCGGGTTCCTGGGGCAGCCAGCGTGGCTGTGGAGCCTGGGTGCCCTGCTGCTGGGGCTGGCCCTGAGCGGGCTGGCGGCCTCGCTGCACCATCAGGCCCTGGTCCGCGCCGAGCAGGTCCGCCTGGATCGCCTCGCCGAGCGCAGCTTCGACGCCGTGGCCGCCAAGCTCGAGACCTGTGGCCTGCTGGTGCGTTCGGTACAGGCGCTATTCCTGGCGTCTGACAACGTCACCGCCACCGAGTTCGAAGCGATGTACGCCAGCCTGCGTCCGCGCGAACAGTTCCCCAGCCTGCAGGCGATCGCCTTCGCCGAGCGCAGCCGCGACGAGCTGACCGGTTCCGAGCGCTCCATCACCGGGCTGGTGGCGCCCTTGCCCGGCAACCGCGCCCTGCTGGGCCTGGACATCACCACGCAGCCTGCCAACCTCGCCGCCGCGCGCTTCTCGCGGGACGCGGACCTGCCGGTCATGTCGGCGGCCTTCCAGCTGGTCCAGCGCAGCGGCATGCCCGGCCCCAACGACGGCATCACCATCCGGCTGCCCGTGTTCAGCACCGGCCCGCAGCCAGCCAACCTGGCCGAGCGGCGCCAGCGCGAGATGGGTTCGCTGGCCGTTTCGTTCCGGGTGGCGGGCCTGATCGAGAATGCGTTGCCCACGGAGACGCTCGAGCGCTTCGACGTGCGGGTGCTGGACATCACCGACGGCGGCGACCGCCTGCTGTACGGCAGCGGCGACCCGACCATGAGCGCGCGCGACACGCCGCTGTTCACGCGCGACATCCGCTACGGCGGCCGCACCTGGCGCGTGCAGGCGCAGGCGCTCCCGGTGGCCCGCGATGCGTTCTCGCTGCCCTGGCTCACCTTCGGCATCGGCGTGCTGGCCAGCCTGCTGCTGGCCCTGCTGGCCTGGTCCATCGCCGGCACCCGTGCGCGGGCGCTCGGCCTGGCCCGCGAGATGGCCGCGCAGTACCGCCAGAGCGAAGAGCGCTTCCGCGTGCTCAACGAACTGCTGCCGGCGCTGGTGATGCTGGCGCGCGAGGAAGACGGCCGCCTGGTGTATGCCAACCAGGCCGCCCGCGACCGGCTTTCGATCGGCGACGACGCCACGCAGCTGCGGCTGGGCGAACTGGTGGAGGAGGCCACGCTGCGCGCGCGCATCGCCGCCGCCAGCCACGGGCTGGGCGCCATCCTCAACGAGTCGGCGCGGCTGCAGGTGCCGGGCCAGGAATCGTTCTGGGCCACGCTGTCGGTGTCGCGCATCATGCTGGGCGAACAGCCGCACCTGCTGGCGGTGGCCAACGACATCACCGAACTGCGCGTGCTGAGCGAAGAGCTCAGCTACCAGGCCAGCCACGACTCGCTGACCTCGCTCTACAACCGCCGCGAGTTCGAGCGCCGCCTGATCGCGGCCATCGCCGCGCAGGATGCCGGGGCGCCGCCGGGCGCGCTGCTGTACCTGGACCTGGACCAGTTCAAGCTGATCAACGACACCTCGGGCCACTTCGCGGGCGACCAGCTGCTTTCGCAGCTGGCGTCGCTGTTCCCCGGCATCCTGCCCGAGAACGCGCTGGTGGCGCGGCTGGGCGGCGACGAGTTCGCCATCCTGGTGCAGGACACCGACGAGGCGCGGGCCGTTGGCCTGGCCGAGCGCGTGCGCCAGGAGATCGACGGCTACGTGTTCGGCTGGGAACAGCGCAACTACACCGTGAGCGCCAGCATAGGCGTGGTGATGCTGTCCGGTCCCGGGCTGAGCCAGCGCACGCTGCTGGCCTACGCCGACACCGCCTGCTACATGGCCAAGGAGCGCGGGCGCAACCGCGTGCACCTGTTCTCGGAAAGCGACGCCACCACCAGCCAGCGCCGCAGCGAGATGGAATGGGCCGGACGCATCCGCCAGGGGCTGGTGGACAACCGTTTCGTGCTGCATTTCCAGGAGCTGGCGCCGCTGTGGGCAGGCGACGAGTCGGACGGCGTGCACATGGAAATGCTGGTGCGCCTGCGCGACGACGCCGGCGCCATCGTGCCGCCCGGCGCCTTCATTCCCGCCGCCGAACGCTTCGGCCTGATGCCCCAGCTCGACCGCTGGGTGGTGGACACCACGCTGGCCAACTTCGACAGCCTGCATCCGTCGGGCAAGCCGGTGAAGCTGTGCGCCATCAACCTGTCGGGCCCGACCTTCGAGGACGAGTCCTTCGCCGATTTCGTGCTGCAGCGGCTTGAGCTTTACGGCGTGTCGCCGCGGCACATCTGCTTCGAGATCACCGAAACCGCGGCGATGAGCAGCATGTCCCGCGCGGTGGAGTTCATGCAGCGGCTGCGCAGCGCCGGCTGCCGGTTCTCGCTGGACGACTTCGGTTCGGGCATGGCGTCGTTCGGCTACCTCAAGAACCTGCCGGTGGACTTCATCAAGATCGACGGCAGCTTCATCCGCAACATCGAAACCGACCCGGTGAGCTATTCGATCGTGCGGGCCGTCACCGACATCGGCCACCAGCTGGGCCTGAAGGTGGTGGCGGAGTGGGTGGCCGACGATCGCGCGCGCGACCTGCTGCGCGGCCTGAGCGTGGACTACGCCCAGGGTTTCGCCATCCACCGGCCCGAAGCGGCGCTCTGCTTCCGCGCCAGGCCGGCCTCGCCCTAGGGCAGCACGCAGTCCGGGCCGAGGTCCAGCGGCGGCCCCAGTGGCACCGGGTCGCGCAGCATTTCAAGCCGTCCGCGCATGGCCAGGGTGACCAGCATTTCGTTTTCCTCGGTCACCATCATGGCGCAGGCCAGGCCCATGCGCCGGGCCAGGCGCTCGAAGCCAGCCGGGCCGGCGACGAACAGCGCGGTGGCGCCCGCGTCCGCCAGCAGCGGGTCGGTGTGCAGCACCACCACGGCGGCCGCGCCGCGCGCCGGGTGGCCGGTGCGCGGGTCGAGGATGTGCGACCAGCGCGCGCCCGACGGCGAGTCGCGGAACTTGCTGTAGTTGCCCGTACTGAACAGCGCTTCGCCGCCCGCCAGCTCCACGCCGCCCAGCACGCCGCCGAAGGGGTCGCGCAGCCCCACCTGCCAGGGCCGGCCGTCGCCATCGCCCAGCGCCATCACGTCGCCGCCCAGGCTGACCAAGGCGTGCCTGACGCCGTGCCTGGCCAGCACCTCCATCACCGACGCCGCGGCGGCGCCCTCGGCGATGGCGCCGAAATCCAGCTGCACGCGCGGATTGCTGGTCCAGAGGCTGTCGCCGCGCACCTGCACGTCGCCCACCCGGGGGCGCTGCGCGCGCCACTGCGCCAGCGCGTCTTCCGTGGGCGGGGCGGTGAGCACGGGGTAGGTGGACGTGTGGAAGCCCCAGGCCGCCACCAGCCCGCCCACGGCCGGGTCGAACAGGCCTTCGCTGGCTTCCGACAGCGGCTTGGAGCGTTCGATCAGCGCGATGACGGACGCCGGGGCCGGCGCCGGTTCGCCGCGGGCGAACGCGGCGTTGATGCGGGTGACGTCGGACGGTTGCCAGGCGTGCCATTCGCCCTCGCGCTGGCGCAGCAGGGCCGACAGCTCGGCCATGGCCGCCTGTGCGCTGGCGTGGTCGGCGCCGCGGATCTCGACGTCGGTGGTGGAGCCGAAGACGTGGATCTGTTCGACCACCGGCGCCGGGCCGCGCGAACAGCCCGCCAGCGCCACCCACAGGCAGGCGGCGAGAAGCCGCACGGGCCTGCGCTCAGACGTACTGGCTGCCCGGCGCATCCACCCACTCGCGGATGAAGGCGACGTCTTCCGGGCCGACGTCAATGAACCGGAAGCCGGTCCAGACCTGCCCGGGCGCGGCGGCCTCGTCCGACCACAGTTCGTGCGCGCCGACGTCCACGCTGCGGGTGTTGCCGACGTGGTCGGACAGGGTGAAGCGCAGCTGGAACAGCGCGTCGCTGATCACCGCTTCGCCCAGGATCAGCAGCATGCCGGTTTCGGAGAGGTTGCTGAGCTTGCCGATGACCTGGTTGGTCATCGTGTCCACCACGTCGATGTTGCCGACCTTGCGGCGTTTGGCGCGACGGTATTCGTTCATCGGGCGGGCGCCTCGGCAGGGGCCTGGCCGGCGAAGGAGCGCAGGGCGCTCATCACGGTGTTCCAGGCGCGATCAATCAGGGTGCCCTTCTCTTCCTCGACCAGGCGCACCTGGCCCTGGATCATGGCCTTGGCCAGGCCTTCGAGCGTGTGGTCACCCACCTTCTGGCCGCGATGGTTCACGAACAGCACCTGGCCGGTGACCGGCGAGAACCACGACATGCGGCGCCGCACCTTCTCGCCCTGCTGGTTGAGCTTGAACTCGAACCACGTGCCGAAGGGCAGCTGGCGGATCTGGGCGACGCGCATCTGTTCCTCGGCGCTGAGCGCCGGCTTCTTGCTTTTCTTGGCCGCCTGCAGGTCCTCGCCCAGGCGGGCGCGCGCCTTGAGACGCATGGTGAGCTCGGTGCGGCTGGCGGCCGAGTCGTCGTCCGCGCCGGACTGCGGGTCCACCAGGCGCTGGGCGATCGCGCTGGCTTCTTCGGCGTGGTAGCCCACCTGGGTGAGCGAGGCCTGGATTTCGGTGCGCAGGCCCTGGGCGTCTTCGCTGGTGAGCGAGTTGGCGCCAGCCGGGTTCTTGGCCACGGAAATCAGCCGCTCGGCGATTTCCAGGTGCTGCTTCCAGGCTTCGGAGTCCTCGCCCTGGCGCAGGGAAGTGAGCGCCATCACGTCGGTCCAGGCCTGGCTGAGCAGGGTGTGGGTGAAGCGCGGCAGGTTCTGCTTCTTGAGCAGGTTCTCCACCACCGACGCGGCGCGTTCGCGCGCCATCGCCAGTTTTTCCTTGCCGCGCGCGGCCTCGACGTGGCGCTTCTCGGCCACCTCGGCCTTGCGCGTCACGGTCTGCAGGTGGCCGCTGAGGTCTTCGAGCAGGTTGTTGAACAGGCCCAGGTCGCCGTCGAAATCGCGCACCGTGCGGTCCACCACGGCCTGCATCTTGCCGACCAGCTGCTGGTCGGCGTCTTCTTCGCTCAGCCAGTAGGCGCCGGTCTCGGCGATGGTGTTGAGCATCTGCCGCGCCGGGTGCTGCTGGCGGGTGAAGAAAGCCTTGTCCTGGATGGCCACGCGCAGCAGCGGCACCTGCAGCTTGGCCAGCAGGGTGGCCGCGGGGCTGTTGGGCCGCACGTCCTTCATGATGTGGTCGAACAGCATGCCCACCAGGTCGATGGCGTCGCCGTCCTCCTCGGCCAGCGCCGGCGATTTGCCCTCGGGGGTGCTCTGGCGCAGCTGCGCCAGCAGGTCCTGCTTGAGATGGGTGACGGTGCGCTGGGTCTGCTTGCCGTTCACCATCACGGTGGTGCCGGCCTTTTGCTGCAGCTTGCCCAGCACGTCCTGCACCTGCTCGGTGCTGACCGGCTCGGTGGCGCCGGCATTGGCCTGCCGCCCGCCCACCAGCTTGCCCAGCAGCTGGCGTCGTCCCGCCAGCAGGTGGCGCATCTGCTGGAAGGCGTCTTCGGGCGCACCGCCCTCCTGCCCACCGCCCGGCACGCCGACCGGTCCGCTGCCCGCGCCGCCGGGCATGCCAGCCATGGCGCCGGGCGCGCCGCCCATGCCGCCGGCCGCGCCGCCAGGGGCGCCCGTGCCGCCTGGTTGGCCCGTTGCCGCGCCGGCACCAGCGCCGTTGCGCGCACCAGCTGCATCCGGCGCACCCGCCGCACCGCGCGCGGCCTCGGCCGCCGGCTTCGGGCGCCGGTCCGCAGACACGGCGCCCGGGGCCGCCGCGCGCGGCCGCACCGGCACGTAGTGCAGGTTGGGCAGCACGCCGTTGCGGGACAGGTAGGTGTTCACCGATTCGATGAAGGTGCCGTACAGCGGCATCAGGTGCCGCTCGAACGTGCGGAACAGCAGCAGGCGGTGTTCGCCGCTCAGCTCCAGGCAGTCGCTGGCCTGGCGGATCATGCGGCACAGGGCCTGGGGTCCGATGGGCAGGTTCTCGGCGTCGAACGCCGGCTTGCCGGCCACCACGCCGAAGCGCTGGCCCAGCAGGTACAGCGGCAGGCTGTTGCGGACTTCGGCGCGGCTGGAGATCTCGGCCAGCACCGTGGCCTCGTCCATGTCCAGGTTGTCCACCAGCGACAGTTCGCCGCGGGTGTTGCGGAAATTGGTGGCGGCGGGCTTGGCGCCCGGCGGGTCCTTGATGCAGGCCAGCTCGGCCTCGAGCGCAATCAGGAAGCGCGGCACCAGGTCGGGGCGGGTGCGCTTGACCAGGCGCTGCGCCTCGAGCCAGCGGATCTGCACCATGTTGCTTCGCGCCTGCTCGGCGTACTTGAACAGCTGCTGCTCAAACTCGTTGAGCATCGCGACCAGGGTGCGTTCGATCTCGTCGGACGAATACTCGAGGATGCCGCCGAGCAATACCCGGACGCGGTCGGGCAAAGCCCGTGACGCCAGCGTCGGTGCGGACGCGTGCGGAGGTGTGCCCGGTGAGGACATTCTGCGCTCCGTAGTGAGGTTCCCTGTCGGATTCTAGGCGCAGCCGTGGCCCGGTGCATAGGCGCGCAAGCCACCGCCCACCGGGCGTGGGCGGCTGGCCGGGGCCTTCAGCGTTTGCCGTTCCAGACCACGCTGACCACCCCGCTGCGACCCGGAGTGTTATAGCCGCTCACCATGGCGTAGTCCCGGTTGGTGAGGTTTTCCAGGCGGCCTTCGACCCGCCACTGGTCGCCGATCGGCCAGGCCAGGCGCAGGTGGACCAGCGAATAGGCGTCCAGCCGGGCGCCGAAATCGGGCCGGGCCGAGACATGGTCGCCGTCCAGGCCCAGCTCCAGCCCGCTGCCGAACCGGTAGCCCAGGTCCACGTGGGCCTTGCGCTTGGCGCGCCGCAGCAGGGCGTTGCCGGTGCCGGCGTCCACGGCGTCCTGCCAGGCCAGGTTGCCGCCGGCGGTCCATCCGTCGCGCACGAACCGGTACTCCAGCTCGACGCCCTCGAGTTCGGCCCGGTTGATGTTGATGGCGTTGTTGGTGGTCGGGGCCGCGAAGGCGATCAGGTCGCGCACCCGGGACTGGTACACCGACAGCCCCAGCCGCTGGCCCGGGGCGGGTTCGAACTCCATGCCCGCCTCCCAGGTGCGCGAGGACTCCGGGCGCAGGTCCGGGTTGCCGGCAAAGCCGTAGCCACTGTCGGGGTAGAACAGCTCGTTGAAGTTCGGGGCGCGGAAGCCTTCGCCCCAGGACAGCCGCACCCGGGCCCGGTCGCTGAGGTCCCAGCCCCAGGCGGCGTTGCCCGACGTGGCGGCGCCGTACTGGTCGCTGTCGTCGTGGCGCACCGACAGGTCCAGCACATGGGCCCCGAAGCGGCCGCCGTAGGCCAGGAAGGCGGCCCGGCTGGTGCGCTGCTGGTCGAACAGTTCGCCGTCGAAGGCGTTCTGCGAGGCGCCGTTCTCGCGCTGCCAGTTCAGGCCGAAGCTGAGCGTGGCGTCGGCGCCGGCCTGCAGGCTGTTGAGCCAGTCCACGCTGGTGCGGCGGCTCTGGAACCGGTTGCTGAAGCTGCTGGCGGTGTCCAGGTCTTCGCGGGCGTGGCCCAGCGTGAGCTGGTGGCTCCAGCCCGGGCGCAGGTCGCCGCCCAGGGTGACGCCGGCCGAGGCGTTGCGGGCTTCGGTCTGGCCCCGGTCGAACTGCACGTCGGCATTCGTGCTCAGGGCGCTGAAGGCCAGGCGCTGGCTGCCCAGCGCAGTGCGGCCGCGCAGGCTGAGGTTGCGGTTGCGGTAGCCGTCGCGGTCGGGGTCGTAGGAGAACACCGAGTCGGGATTGGTGGCCGAGAAGCCATCCAGCCGCTGGAAGCCGGCGGTCACGCCCAGGCCCCGGTCGTCGTCGCCGAACCCGGCTCCGGCGCTGGCGCCGGCCCGGCCGTAGCTGCCCGCCAGCACGCGCACCGAAGGCTGCGACGGGTCGCGGGTGAACACGTGGATGACGCCGCCGATGGCGTCCGAGCCCCAGAACGCGGCGCGCGGCCCGCGCACGATTTCGATGCGCTCGATCTGTTCCAGCGGCAGGTGCGCGAAATCGAACACGCCCTGGCCGGTGGACGTGACCCGGATGCCGTCCACCAGCACCAGGCTGTGGTTGGAGTTGCCGCCGCGCAGGAACACCGCGCTGCCGCCGCCGGGGCCGCCGGTGCGGGCGATGTCCACGCCCACCTGCCGGCCCAGCAGGTCGAGCAGGTCGGGGGCCTGGCTGGCTTCGATGTCGGCCCGTCGGATGACGGTGACCGAGGCCAGGGATTCGTCGAGCGGGCGCTCGACGCGGCTGGCGGTCACCTGGACCGTGTCGAGGGTCCTGGCGTCGCTGGCCAGGACGGCCGGCGAGAGGCAAAGCGAGATCGCCGCGCCAAGCGCGGTCTTGTGGATCGTGAAGTGCATGGAGTTCCTCCTGGAACGCTCACCCGCGGTTCGTGGAGCGCGCGACGGGGAGTGCCGGGGAAACGAAGGGTGCTGCCGAGAGCGCAGGACACGACGCCGCCCCGTCGCCCTCCGCAACGTGCCGTGCTGGCCATCCCCGGTGGGAATGGCCGTGCTCCAGGCCGGTCTCCGGGCTTGCCAGGGGTGCGGGATGGGTTCCGTACCGGGTTTCCGCCTTCCCATGCCCGGGGGCACAGTGGCATAGCTGGAAACGTGTCCTGGCCTACCGTTGCGGGGGCAGCGCCGGAGTCAGACCGGCTTCCCGTACACCTGGGGCGGCGTGAAGTCTATGCGAAACCGGGGTCAGTCGTCGCGGTCGGCGTCCAGGCCCAGCAGCTCGCCGTCGTGCCCGGCCTGCAGGCGCAGGCGGATCGGGCGGCAGCACACCGGGCAGTCCTCGACGTAGTCGGCGTCGCCGGCGGACGGATCGGCGAGGGCTTCGATGCGCTCGCCGCAGTGGGGGCAGGTGATGGAGATTTCGTCGAGCATGGG
>DAORUD010000003.1:0-51024 GCA_035433005.1 Arenimonas sp.
CGCAAGGGCGCGCTCGACATCGCCGGCCTGCCGGGCAAGCTCGCCGACTGCCAGGAAAAAGATCCCGCGCTGTCCGAACTGTTCATCGTCGAGGGTGACTCCGCCGGTGGCTCCGCCAAGCAGGGCCGCAACCGCAAGACGCAGGCCATCCTGCCGCTCAAGGGCAAGATCCTCAACGTCGAGCGCGCGCGCTTCGACCGCATGCTGGCCTCGGCCGAGGTCGGCACGCTGATCACCGCGCTGGGTTGCGGCATCGGCAAGGACGAGTACAACCCGGACAAGCTGCGCTACCACCGCATCATCCTGATGACCGACGCCGACGTCGACGGCTCGCACATCCGCACCCTGCTGCTGACCTTCTTCTACCGGCAGATGCCGGAGTTGATCGAGCGCGGCCACGTCTACATCGGCCTGCCGCCGCTGTACAAGATCAAGCAGGGCAAGAACGAGATGTACCTCAAGGACGACGGCGCGCTCAACGCCTACCTCGTCAACAACGCGGTGGAGAACGCCGAACTGCGCATCGCCGAAGGCGCGCCGGCGGTGTCGGGTGCGCAGCTCGAGAAGCTGCTGCTCGACTTCGTCGCCACCCGTGAAACCATCGACCGCTTCGCCCACCGCGTGGACACGCCGGTGCTGGAGGCCATGCTGGAAATGGCGCCGCTCAAGGCCGAGGATTTCGCCAGCGCCGAGACGCTGGCGCCGTGGTGCCGCGAACTCGAGAAGCGCCTCAACGCCACCGGCCTGGGCCGCGCGCGCTACGTCTTCAGCATCCAGCCCGCCAGCGACGAAGGCCATGCCGGCGCGCTGGTCATCGGCAAGCAGCACCATGGCCTCGTGGCCACGCAGGTGCTCGCCGCGCCGCAGCTGCTGGGCGGCGAGCTGCGCCAGGTGAATGAAATGGCGGCCACGCTGCACGGCCTGCTGCAGGAAGGCGCCACCGTGGCGCGCGGCGGCAAGAGCAGTGCGGTGTCCACGTTCCTGCAGGCGCAGGAATGGCTGCTGGAAGAGGCCAAGAAGGGCCGCACCATCCAGCGCTTCAAGGGCCTGGGCGAAATGAATCCCGAGCAGCTGTGGGAAACCACGGTGAATCCGGAAACGCGCCGCCTGCTCAAGGTGCGCATCGAGGACGCCGTTGCGGCCGACCAGATCTTCTCCACGCTGATGGGCGACGTGGTGGAACCGCGCCGCGACTTCATCGAGGAAAACGCCCTGCGGGTCGCCAACCTTGACGTCTGACCCGACGTTGCCCGGGACCGCCAGCGGCGACCCGGGCGATTCGGAACGCGCGAACGCCGCGATGGCGACGCCGCACCCCGTCCTGCCCTGGCGCGGCTTCCTGGTGGACTGCGTGCTGTCCACCGTCGTGCTGGTGGCGCTGTCCACGCTGATGATCGTGCCCGTGGTGATGCTGCACATGGCCGGGCTGGCGGCCGCCGGCACGCCCGTGGTCGGCACGCCGGACATGGGTCCGATGATGCCCGCCATCACCGTGGCGGCCATCCTGGCGATGCTGTGCACCGCCGTGCTGGTGTGGTGGCTGCGCGGCCGCAAGCTTGCCGGTGCGCTGCCGCGCATGGCGCCGATGCCAGCCTATGGCCTGGCGCTGGCGGCGGGTGTCGCCATCCAGATGGGCGCGCAATCGTTCGCATGGTTGCTTGAACAGTCGGGCGCGGGGCTTGAACCCAGCAACGCCCAGCCGGTCACGGCGCTGCTGGGCAGTGCGCCCTGGCTTGCCTGGCTGCTGATCGTGGCCGTCGGGCCGTTCGCCGAAGAGCTGCTGCTGCGCCACGTGCTGCTGCGGCGTTTCGCGCTGGCCGGCTTCGGCGGCATCGGCCTGGTGCTGACTTCGGTGGCTTTCGCGCTGCTGCACGAACCCGTGCCCACCGAGGCCGGCGTCGCCGCCTGGCTGGGCGGGCTGGCCATGTACACGGGCATGGGCGCCGCGTTCGCGCTGGTCTACCTGCGCACGGGGCGCCTGCGCGCCGCCTTCCTGGCCCACGCCGCGTGCAATGCCACGGCCCTGCTGGTGGCGGCGTATTCGGCTTCCTGACTCCGGGGTTACACTGGGCGTACGGCGCCCGGGGAGCGGAGCGGCGGCCACGGCAACACGACCAGGATCCTCATGAGCAAACGCCACCTCTACCTGCTGGCCTTCTCGATCATCGCGGTCGCGTTCGCGGCGATGTACTACAAATGGAGCGTGCTGAAGTTCCCGCTCCAGCCCGATGCCAAGGTGCAGGTCTGGACCGTGCAGGCGCACGTGGAATACCAGCCGCGCACCGGCGCCAACACCGTCACGCTGCAGCTGCCCGAAACGGTGCCCGGCTACACCGTGCTGGACGAGCGCTTCGTCGCCCGCAATTACTCCAAGCTCGAAGAGTCCGGCGACGGCGGCCGTGAGGTGCAGTGGGCCATCCGCCGCGCGCTGGGCGAACAGGACCTCTACTACCGCGCCACCATCGTGCGCGCCGACGACCACCAGGCCCTGCCCGAGGAAGAGCTCGACCCGGTCATCCCCGAACCGGCCGTGCTCGAGGAACCCTACGCCACCGCCGCGCAAACCCTGCTCGACCAGGTGCGCGACCGTTCGTCCAACACCATCACCTTCGCGCGCGAACTGCTGGGCCGCCTCAACGAGTCCTCGCCCAGCGAGGAAGTGGCGCTGCTGCGCGAGCGCTTCGGCGAAGACGACGTCGCCCGCAGCAACTTCATCGTCGAGCTGCTGGCCAACCGCAACATCCCGGCGCGCGTGGTCTACGGCATCCGCCTGACCGAAGTGGACCGCGACCCCGAATCGCGCATGCAGACCTGGCTGATCGTGCACAACGGCCTGGGCTGGACCATGCTCGACCCGCGCACCGCCGCCGAGGGCAAGCCGGCCGACCTGTTCGAGTGGAGCCGCAGCGGCAAGCCGCTGATGGCCATCGACGGCGCACCGCCGTCGGCGCTGATGTTCACCGTGCGCAGCAACCTGGCCGACGCCATGGCCACCGCCGAGCGCCGGCTGGAAGTGCAGGACGCCAACCTGGTGCGCTACTCGCTGCTGAGCCTGCCGCTGCAGGCGCAGGAAACCTACCGCATCCTGCTGATGGTGCCGATCGGCGCCTTCATCATGCTGCTGCTGCGAAACCTGGTGGGCATCAAGACCTACGGCACCTTCATGCCCGTGCTGATCGCGCTGGCCTTCCGTGAAACCGCGCTGGTGGCCGGCGTCACGCTGTTCGTGCTGGTGGTGGGCTTCGGCCTGCTGGTGCGCTTCTACCTCGAGCGCCTGCGCCTGCTGCTGGTGCCGCGCCTCACCGCCATCCTCATCCTGGTGGTGCTGCTGATGGCGGCCGTCAGCGTGCTGTCCAACCGCCTGGGCCTGGAAGTGGGCCTGTCGGTGGCGCTGTTCCCGATGGTCATCATGGCCATGACCATCGAGCGCATGTCGGTGGCCTGGGACGAACGCGGCGCGGGCACCGCCATCCGCGAAGGCGTGGGCACCCTGGTGGTGTCGGCGCTGGCCTACCTGGTGATGAGCTGGCAGCCGCTGGAACACCTGGTGTTCGTGTTCCCGGAAGTGCTGCTGGTGCTGTTCGCCATGGCGCTGCTGCTGGGCCGCTACTCGGGCTACCGCCTCAACGAACTGCTGCGCTTCCGCGCCCTGGCCCGCGAACCGGACCCGATCGTGCCGCCGCCCGCGGCCGACGACGCCACCGGCACCGCCGACACCCAGGCCAAGGCCTGAGCCATGGGCTGGTTCAACCCCTTCCGCGTCGCCAAGCGCCTGCGCCAGATCGGGCTGATGGGCATCGGCCAGCGCAATGCCCACTACGTGCTGATGCACAACCCGCGCAAGTTCTACCCGCGCGTGGACGACAAGCTGCTGACCAAGAAGCTGGCGCTGCAGGCCGGCCTGCCGGTGCCCGACCTGTACGCGGTGGTGCGCGAGGAACACGAGATCGCCGAGCTGCACGAGATCCTCAAGTGCCGCGAAAGCTTCGTGGTCAAGCCCGCCCACGGTTCGGGCGGCGACGGCATCCTGGTCATCTCCGGCCGCCGCGGCGACAAGTACCGCCGCGCGAACGGCTCGCTGATGAGCCGCGAAGAGTTCGAGCACCACCTGTCCAACGGGCTCTCGGGGCTGTTCTCGCTGGGCGGCCAGCCCGACCACCTGATCGTCGAATACTGCGTGCAGTTCGACCCCATCTTCGACAACGTCAGCTACAAGGGCGTGCCCGACATCCGCATCATCGTCTTCCTGGGCTACCCGGTGATGGCCATGATCCGCCTGCCCACGCGCCTGTCCGACGGCAAGGCCAACCTGCACCAGGGCGCCATCGGCGTGGGCATCGACATTCCCAGCGGCAAGACCAAGCGCGGCGTCTGGGGCACGGAGATCATCCGGGAGCATCCGGATACGGAACATTCCATTGTCGGCCTTGCCATTCCCCACTGGACCGATTTGCTGCAGATGGCGTCGCGCTGCTACGAGCTGTCGGGCCTGGGCTACGTGGGCGTGGACTTCGTGCTCGACCGCGACAAGGGCCCGCTGATCCTGGAGCTCAACGCGCGGCCGGGCCTGGCCATCCAGATGGCCAACGGCAACGGGCTGGAGGGGCGCCTGCACAAGGTCGAGGCATTGCGTGACAGCGGTCAACTTTCGAAGGATCCCGCCGAGCGCGTGGCCTTCGCGATCGCGAATTTTCCCACCACGGGCTGAACGCGGCGGGCCGGTTAACGCCGTCTTAATCCGGCCGGTGCCACAACCGGTCAAGCTTGGGCCAGAGGAATGGATACGGGAGCGAACGGCAAATGCGGCCAGGCGCACTTGAGCAAATGCTCCATTCCCCGTTACCCTTGCTGACCCACTGCCCCGCACAGCGCGGCGTCCAGGAGCTTCCCCCATGAAGGCAACCCATTCCCTCAAGCTTGCTTCGCTGATGCTGCTCGCGTTCTGCGTCGCCGCGCCCGAGGCCGAAGCGCAGCGCGACCGTCGCGGCAAGAAGGAAGAGCGCGAAGCCCAGTACCCGGACGCCACCCGCGAAGATCCCAAGGGCGAGTTCTCGCCGCGCCTGGCCAAGCCGGTCACGCGCCTGCAGAAGGCCTACGAGGCCGACGGCGAGGAAGAGAAGGTGATTGCCGCGGCCGAGGAAATCCTCGCCAACGACAAGGCCAAGCCCTACGACCGCGCCATGGCCTCGCTGCTGGCCGGCACGGCCGCCATCAACCTCGAAGACGACGCCCGGGCCATCAGCTACCTCACCCGCGCCATCGAAGAGAACGCGCTGTCCAACGACAACCACTACACCGCCATGCTCAGCCTGGCCTCGGTGCATGTGAACGCCAGCAACTACGACCTGGCCGACCCCCTGATCGCCCGGGTCATCGCCGAGACCAAGACCACCAACCCGCAGGTGTACGGCCTGCAGGGCGCCAGCTTCTACAACAACAACAAGTTCGCCGAAGCCATCCCGGCCCTCAAGCGCGCCATCGAGCTCAAGCCCGACGCCCCCGAGGACCAGTGGCTGCAGATGCTGCTGGCCTGCTACGCCGAGACCGAGGACAACGCCGCCGCCATCGCCCTGGGCGAGCAGCTGCAGCGCCAGAAGCCCGACGACAAGCGCGCGATGATGATGCTGGCCGGCATCTACAGCAATGCCGACCAGACCGAGAAGGCCGCCGCCCTGCTCGACGCCGCCCGCCAGAAGGGCATGCTGACCGAAGCGGTGGACTACCAGCGCCTGGTGAGCATGTACTTCGGCATGGACCGCGAGAAGGACGCCGCCGCCATCCTGGAAGAGGGCATGGCCAAGGGCATCGTCCCGGCCGACGGCAAGAATTACTCCCAGCTGGCCCAGGCGCACTACTTCAGCGACAACATCCCCGCCGCCATCGCCGCGGCGCAGAAGGCGGCCCCGCTGGCCACCGACGGCGAGCCGGCCCTGTTCCTGGCCCAGATCCTCGGCCAGGAGGACCGCAACGCCGAGTCCAAGGCCGCGGCCCAGCAGGCGCTGGCCAAGGGCCTCAAGAACCCCGGCAACGCCTGGATGGCCATCGCCCGGGCGGAGTACTATTCAGACAACATCGCGGCGGCCCAGGCGGCCTACCGTGAAGCCGCCAAGGACCCCAGCACCAAGGCCGAGGCCCAGAAGGCCCTGGCCCAGATCTCCCGCTGATTGGTTGGTAAACCAGGCACCTTCGTATAAGCTAACAAGTTCCCGCCGGTCCCCGGCGGGTCACGGCTGAATGCCGACCGACCGAGAGCTCGAGCCGCCACCCGCATGACGGACAAGAATTACAACTACGACAACCCACCCCAGGGCATCAGCTGGGCTCGCATCGGCGGCAACGCGTTTGCCATCGCGCTTCATGCGATCGCCTTCATGCTGATGCTGGTGCCGGTGGCCACCCCGGATGCGCCGGACAAGGACGACGAAGTGACCCAGGTCAGCTTCATCGAGCCGCCGCCGCCGCCCCCGCCGCCGCCGCCGCCGCCGCCGGAACCGCCCAAGGTGGTCCAGAAGATCATCGAGCAGCCCAAGCCGACGCCGGTTCCGCCGCCGCCGGAAGAGCCGCCGGTGGTGTTCGACGACCCGAGCCCGATCGACATCGAAGCCCCGCCGCCGGCCCCGCCGTCGCCGCCGGCCCCGCCGTCCGACTTCGCGCCGTCCGAGGACATCAGCGGCCGCGCGCTGAACCAGCCGCGCTACCCCGCCAAGGAACTGCGTGAAGGCGTGGGCGGCACGGTGATGCTGCGCGTCACCATCGACGCCAACGGCAACGTGCTCAACGTGGTCGTCGACAAGTCGAGCCGCAACCGCAACCTTGATCGTGCGGCCATGGACGCCGCGCGCCGCTGGAAGTTCAACGCCGGCCTGCGCAATGGCGTCAAGGTGGGTGGCGATGTCCTCGTCCCCGTCAAGTTCACTCCCCCGTAATCCCAGATCCCGCCGACATTCCCGTAACGGTTAATCACAAAGAAAGGCACTCTTATGCTGCAGGACATCCTCCTTACCGCCGCGGCCGCTGTTGGCGGCGCTGCCAACAACGCCGACGCCCTGTCGAAGATGGGCTTCTCCCACCTGATGGATGAGATGGTCTCCCAGCCGGGCGAGTTCTTCGTCTCCTGGGTCGTCTTCCTGATGCTCGTGGTCATGTCGTTCGGTTCGTGGTGGTACACGGTCGTGAACGCCATCAAGAACACCGTCGTCGCCAAGCGCGCCGATACGGTGGTCCGCACCTTCTGGGAAACCCCGAACGCGCAGGACGCCATCCGCTTCATGGAAGAGCAGCCGGCCAACGAGCCGTTCTCGAAGATCGCCCTGGACTGCGCCCAGGCCGCTGCGCACCACCAGCGCCATGAGGGCAGCCGCCTGGTCGACGCCCTGAACCGCTCGGAGTTCATCGACCGCGCCCTGCGCCAGGCCGTGACCCGTGAAAGCGCCAAGCTCGAGAACGGCATGACCTGGCTGGCCACCGTCGGCGCCACCGCGCCCTTCGTCGGCCTGCTCGGCACCGTCTGGGGCATCTACGGCGCCCTGATCCGCATCGGCGCCACCGGCCAGGCGTCCATCGACGCCGTCGCCGGCCCGGTGGGTGAAGCGCTGATCATGACCGCCCTCGGCCTGTTCGTCGCCATCCCGGCCGTGCTTGCGTACAACGCGTTCAACCGCGCCAACCGCAACACCTACGCCAAGTTCGACACCTTCGCGCACGACCTGCACGACTTCTTCGCGACCGGTTCGCGCGTCGGCGACATGCCGGCCAAGCGCTGAGTCACAGAAGCCTAACCAGGAGCCGCAGGCATGGCCTTTTCAAGCAATTCGTCCGGTGGTGGCCCGATGGCCGACATCAACGTCACGCCCCTGGTGGACGTGATGCTGGTGCTGCTGATCATCTTCATGATCACCGCGCCGCTGATGTCGCATAAGGTCAAGGTCGACCTGCCCCAGGCCACCCTTGCCGACAAACCCAAGATCGACCTGCCGCCGATCACCCTCGCGGTGACGGCGGACGGCAAGATCTACTGGAACGACGAGGCAGTGAACCCTGACATGCTCGACGCACGCCTGGCCGTCCTGGCCCAGCGCACGCCGCAGCCGCAGGTGGACGTGCGCGCCGACAACATCACCCGGTACCAGGTCATCGCCGACGTGGTGAAGAAGGTTCGCCTGGCCGGTATCCGCAAGGTGGGCTTCGTGTCCACGCCCGAGCGCTGAGGAGAAACCCGCATGGCATTCACCTCCAACTCCGGCAGCGGCCCGATGGCCGACATCAACGTGACGCCCCTCGTGGACGTCATGCTGGTGCTGCTGATCATCTTCATGGTCACCGCCCCCGCCCTGTCCTACCAGATCCAGGTCGACCTGCCGCAGCGGACCACGAATCCGCCGCCGCAGCCGAAGGATCCGCCCGAGCCGATCCGCCTGCGGATCGAAGCGGCCGGCACCGTCACCTGGAACAACTCGCCGATTCCGATCTCGGTGCTGCAGTCGTCGCTGGAAGTCGAAGCCCAGCGCGCCCAGCAGCCCACGCTGGAGATTGAGACGGACCCCGATGCACAGTACGAAATGCTGGCCAAGGTCCTTTCCCGGGCCAAGAACTCCGGCCTGCAAAAGATCGCTTTCGTGGATCCCGGCCAGTAAGGCCAGGTTTCCCGCACCCTGCAGCAGCGCCGCCTCCGGGCGGCGTTTTTTTTGGCCCTTCCCGCAGGCTGCGGGAATCGGCGACGGCGTCGTGCTTGCACCGCCCCACGAAGCAGGCGTAGAAGGAAAGTGCCCATCACCGAAAGGAGACGCACCATGGCCTTCACCGCCGCGCGGGACGCTTCGGACACGATGTCGGAAATGAACATCACGCCGCTGGTGGACGTGATGCTGGTGCTCCTGGTCATCTTCATGGTGACCGCGCCGCTGATGGACCTGCGCATCGGCATGGGCTTGTCCCAGTCCAGCGAACGGCCGCCCATCCCCCGCGTCGAGCGCGAACTGACCGTCGAACCCGGCGACCTCTTCCGGCTGGACGGCGAGGCCATGACCCCGGCCGCGATGGAATCGGCGCTGTCGCAATGGCGGGTGGCTGAACCCGAAGGCGTGCTGAAGCTGGCCGTCAGCCCGGATGCCGACTACCAGTCCGCCGCCACCGCCATGGCCCTGGCCCGGCGCGCGGGCGTCGAGAACATTGGCTTGGTCGAACCCTGACGCGGGCCACGCCCGGGGCGGGGCTGCGGCCCCGCCTCAGCGGCCGTTCGCGGCCGCGATGATCGCCAGATAGGCCCGCACCGTGGGCCCGAGGCCCGCATGCAGCGCCTCGCCGAACAGCGCATGGCCAATCGACACTTCCAGTACACCGGGCACTCCCCGCAGGAAATCGCCGAGATTGGCCTGGCTCAAGTCGTGCCCCGCGTTCACGCCCAGGCCCAGCGCCTGGGCCTCCCGCGCGGTGGCGGCGCACATCGCCAGCGCGGCCGCCGCATCGCCGCCGGCGTGCGCTTCGGCGTAGGGGCCGGTGTAGAGCTCGATGCGATCCACGCCCATGTCCGCGGCCAGCGCCAGGCCGGGCGCACCGGCATCCATGAACAGCGACACGCGCACCCCCATCGCCTTGAGTTCGGCCACGAGCGGACGCAGCCGGGCGGCGTCGCGCGCCAGGTCGAAGCCGTGGTCCGAGGTGATCTGCCCGTCCCCGTCCGGCACCAGCGTGGCCTGGGTGGGGCGCACCGCGGCCACCAGCGCCAGGAAGCCGGGATACCCCGGCCGCGGCGGCGCGAAGGGGTTGCCCTCGAGGTTGTACTCCACCCGACCCGCCACCGTGGCGGCCAGGGCCACCACGTCATCGGGGCGGATGTGGCGCTGGTCGGGCCGCGGGTGCACGGTGATGCCTCCTGCCCCGGCCGCGATGGCGGCCTCGGCGGCGGCCACCACGCTGGGCTCGGATCCGCCGCGGGAGTTTCGCAGCACGGCGACTTTGTTGACGTTGACGCTGAGCACGGTCATGCCGCCAGCGTACCCGCTGCCGGCACCCCCGGAAACCCCGACGGGCGCACGTTTCCAGCCAGGGCCTTTGGTGGATAATCCAAAGATGCGCCTGACGAAAACGCTACTGACCTGCCTGCTGGCGTTGGCCTGCCTGGCGCCCGCCATGGCCCCGGCGGAGACCATCCCGGGCGAGCCGATGCTGCGGCACTTCAGCGCCGAGGACACCAAGGCCACGCCCACGCACCTGGCGCTGACCACGGGGGTGAACGGCGAGCTGTTCGTCGGCAACGTCGAAGGCGTGCTGCGGCACGACGGCGTGGACTGGCTGATCACGCCGCTGCCGGGACGATCCCCCGCGCGGTCGCTTGCCATCGGCACCGACGGCCAGGTGTACGTGGGTGGCTACGACACGTTTGGACGCCTGGTGCGCAACGCCGACGGCGAACTGTCGTTCGAAGAACTGCTCACCCGCGCCGGCCTGCGCGACCAGCAGCGGTTCGTGGGCATCGTCTGGGAAACCATCGCCACCACCACCGGCGTGTATTTCCGCGCCGAGCAGGCCATGCACTTCGTGCCCTACGGGCCAGGCGAAGCCAAGCGCTGGCCGCTGGACGAGAACGTGCGCAGTTTCTTCCCGGTCGGTGACGCCCTGTACGCACGCATTGATGGCCGCGGCCTGTGCCGGTTCGAGGACGGCAAGTTCACCCTGGTGCCCGGCGGCGAAATGTTTGCCAAACGCGTGCTGGTGGGCCTGATCGACCGCGGTGGCTGGCACCTGCTGGTGAGCCGCGACGGCTTCTACCGCGCCGACGCCACCGGCATCGCGCTGCTGCCCGGCAAGGAAGGCACGCTGCTGGCGGGCAAGCGCAACTACGTGGTGCAGCCGCTGGTGGACGACAGTTTCGTGGTGGCCACGCTGGACGGCGAACTGTTCCGCGTCGGCAAGGACCTGCAGCTGCGTGAGCAGCTCAAGCTGGGCCCGTTCGGCATCCAGGCCATGGGCCTGGACCGGGAAGGCGGGCTGTGGGTGGCCAGCGACGCCGACCTGGTGCGCGTGTCCCTGCCTTCGCCCTGGTCGGTGATCGGCGAGGCGCAGGGCGTGCTGGGCACCCCGATTGATTTCGAGTGGCATGAGGGAGCGCTGTGGATCGCATCCACCCACGGCATTTCCCGCATGAGCGCCAACGCCGACGGCAAGCGCACCAACGAACACAAGCCCTGGACCGAGTTCGAGGGCCACTCGCTGTACTCCACCGACGCCGGCCTGCTGGTGGGCCTGCGCGAAGGCCTGCTGGTGCTCGACCCCGGCGCCACCGAGCCCCGCACGCTCTTCCACGACGGCCTGAGCGGCGTGTACACCATCGAGCCCTCGCTGCACGTGCCCGGCCTGGCCTACGCCACCACGTCCACCGCGCTGCTGCTGCTGCGCAATCGCGACGGCCGCTGGCAGCTGCAGTCCAGCATTCCGTTCGACGGCATCAGCACCTTTGGCATGGAGGAATCCGCGCCGGGCGTGCTGTGGATCGGCGACAGCCGCGGCCCGCTGCAGCGCTGGCGGCTGGACCTGGACGCCGGCAAGGTGCTGGAGCGGGAAGTCTTCGACGACTCGCGCGGGCTGGCGGTGGACCCGCTGTCGGGCACCAGCGTCTACCAGCTCGACGGTCGCATCCACGCGGTCAGCGGCAACGCCGGGTTCCGCCTCGACGGCGACCGTTTCGTCGCCGACGTGGCGCCGCCGTTCACGCTGGTGGACCGCCCGTACGAACTGGCGGTGGAAGAAACGCCGCTCGGTGACTATGCCTACACGTCGCGCCAGCTCTGGCACCGGGCGAAGAAAGGTGGCGAGTGGCAGCCGCTGTATCCGGGCCAACAGCGCGCCGCCGGCTATTCCTACCTGCGTTACGGCAGCGACGGCGTGCTCCGGATCGCCACCTGGAAGGGCATCCTGCAGTTCAACCCGAAGGAAGCCGCGCCCACGCCGCAGCCGCTGCGGCTGGCCATGGAAAGCGTCACGGCGCGCGGTCCCGACGGCAGCATCAGCCGCCTGGAGCGGCAAAGCGGCACCGATCCCGTGTCGGTGCCGCCCGGCCACAGCCTCAACCTGCGCTTCGCCATGGTCAGCATGGAAAGCGGCGCCGAGTTCCGCTATCTGCTGCACGGCGTGACGCCGGACTGGAGCAGCTGGACCGACCGCGATCTTTTCGTGCGCGCCCTGCCCGCCGGCGACTACGTGCTGGAAGTCCAGGCGCGCACGCTCAACGGCCGCCAGGCCCCGGGCATCAGCTACCACTTCCAGGTCGAGCCGCGCTGGTACGAACAGTGGTGGGTGCTGGCGCTGCTGGCGCTGGCCTTCATCAGCCTGGCCGTGGCGATCACGCTTTGGGCCGTGCGCCAGCGCACCGAACGCTTCCTGGCCGCCAATCGCCGGCTTGAGTCCCGCATCGCCGAGCGCACGCGCGAACTCGAAGAGGTCAACCGCAAGCTGGCCAAACTGGTCACCGAAGACGCGCTGACCGGCGTGTCCAACCGCCGCGCGCTGGAAAACGGCCTGCGCCGCGAATGGTTCCGCTGCCTGGACCAGCGCCGGCCGCTGTCGGTGCTGATGATCGATGTGGACAACTTCAAGGCCTACAACGACGCCCACGGCCACCTGGAGGGCGACGTGCAGCTGCGCGGCATCGCCCAGCGCCTGAGCCAGCAGCACGACCCGCAGCGCGAACTGCTGGCGCGCTACGGCGGCGAGGAGTTCGCCCTGCTGCTGCCGGGCGTGCACCAGGCCGAGGCCACGCGCCGCGCCGAGAGCATCCGCGCCGCCATCGCCGCCAGCGACGCCGGCATGACGGTCAGCATAGGCGTGGCGGGTTACCAGCCCGAAGTGCAGGCCGACCCGGACTCGCTGCTGCGCCGCGCGGACGCGGCGCTGTATGCCGCCAAGCGCGCCGGCCGCAACCGGGTCGAGGCCGATGCCGGCTGAGCGCCGGAAGCCCGGCACGCCGCGCCCGGAAAAAACCTGCCCGGTGTGCGGCCGCCCGTTCCAGTGGCGCAAGAAGTGGGAGCGCGACTGGGACCGGGTGGTCTACTGTTCGGACGCCTGCCGCCGCGGCACGCCGCGCTGAAGCCGCCAGCGCGTGCGCGGATCAGGCGTCGCTGCGTTCGTCGCCGGGCGAGGCCTGGCCGGCCTGCGGATTCTTGCGGGCCTCGGCCTGCTCGCGCAGGCGCCGCAGTTCGTCGGGGCTCATGATGTAGCTCACGTCGCGCGAGCGGCTGGAAATGCGCGACGACACCCAGCCCAGGATCCAGGCCAGCATGAAGCCCACCGAGCCGGCCAGCAGCACCAGCACGCCAAGGGTCGGCATGGTGCGGACCATCGCCAGGCCCAGGCAGGCCAGTGACGCCAGGAGATAAAGCCAGTGCATGGGACACCTCGTGTTTTGCCGGGAGTTTAGCCCAAGGCGGAGCGCCTGCGGCGGTGCCCCGACAGCCTAGAGCAAGGGCGACAGCAGGCGGGCGCAGGCTTCGCCCAACCGGCGGGGGAACGCTGCCGCCGGTCGGTCGGCGGTGACTTCCCGGCACTGGCCCAGGTCTTCGAGCAGGCTGGCTTCCAGCGTGGCCGCCAGCTCGCGGCCGTGCATCAGCAGGCTCAGTTCGAAGTTCAGGCGGAAGCTGCGGTGGTCGAAGTTGGCGCTGCCCACCACGCACAGGTCCTCGTCCACCAGCAGCGCCTTGCTGTGCAGCATGCGCGGCCCGTACTCGAACACGCGCACGCCGGCGGCCACCAGGTCGTCGTAGTACGAGCGCGCCGCCGCCGAGACGATCAGCGAATCCGACCGGGCCGGCACGATCACCCGCACGTCCAGCCCGCGCAGGGCCGCCGAGGTCAGCGCCATGCGCGCCGCCTCGCCCGGCACGAAGTACGGCGTCACCAGCCACACGCGGCGGTTGGCCTGGTGCACGGCCTCCACCTGCACGCGGTGGATGACTTCCCACGGCGAGTCGGGGCCCGCCGGCAGCACCTGGGCCAGCACGTCGCCCGGCTCCACGTCGGGCCACAGCCGCTGGTCGCGCAGCGCCGTGCCGGTGGCGTAGTGCCAGTCTTCCAGGAAGGCCAGCTGCAGCCAGCGCACCACCTGGCCTTCCAGCCGCAGGTGCAGGTCGTGGAAGGCGTCGCTGCGCAGGCGCTCGTTCTCTTCGTCGGTGATGTTGATGCCGCCGGTGAAGCCGACCGTGCCGTCCACCACCACCACCTTGCGGTGGTTGCGCAGGTTCATGCGCGGGCGCCAGAGCCAGCGCAACCGCACCGGATGGAACCAGGCGATCTCCACGCCCGCATCCACCAGCGGCGCCAGGAACCCGCGCTTGAGCCGGCTCGACCCCAGGGCGTCCAGCAGCAGCCGCACCCGCACGCCGCGCCGGGCCGCCGCCACCAGCGCGTCGCGCACGCGGGTGCCGGTCTGGTCGGGCTCGAAGATGTAGTACTCCACGTGCAGGTGGTGCCTGGCCTGCGCCATGGCTTCTACCAGCGCATCGAAAGTGGCGCCGCCGCCCACCAGCAGCTCCAGCCGCGTGGCGGTGCTGGGCGGGAAACCGGTGGCGGAGCGGCCCAGCCGGGCCACGGTGGTGCAGTCGTCGCTGGCGGTGAGCCCGGCGGGCAGCGTGTCGTTGATGCTGGCCCGCGAGCGCGATCGGCGCAGGCGGTGGCGCCGGATGCGCTGGGGCCCGAGGAAGTGGTAGACCACCAGGCCCAGCACCGGCAGCAGGGCCAGCGACAGCAGCCAGCTCAGGGTGGCGATCGGCTCGCGCTTCTGCATCACGATCCAGCCGGCCAGCACCACCAGGTAGGCCACCCAGATGCCGATCAGTACCGGTCTGAGCAGGGGCCAGGCTTGGTCGAAGGACATGCGGTCTCCAGGGTGGGGCCGTTGCCGATGGCTGCGGTCAGCGGCCGCCGAACAGCGTCTCGGCGCGCTGGAACAGGATCCAGCTGGTGGCGATGTACTTGTCGCCGCCCTCGGGCCGGTTGCCGCGGTGGGTGTGGGTGAAGCCGGCCGGTGCAATCAGCAGGCTGCCCGCGCGCGGCGTGACCTTGCGCTGCTGGTAGAAGAATTCGGTTTCGCCGGCCTCGAAGCCGTCGTTGAGGTAGAGCGTCCACAGCACGTGTCGGTGCAGCGTTTCCGCCGTCGCATCGCGCGGGAAAAGCTCGCAGTGCCAGTACGGGTAGCCGCCCTGGCCGGCGGTGTAGCGCTGCAGGTTGATGGCGCCGGGGCGCAGCACGGTGCGCACCAGGTTGGCCAGCGCGGCATCGTCCATCGCGTCGAAGTCTTCGGCGGCGATGCGGCGCGGCTTGCCGTCGGCGCCGGCCACCTGCAGCATCAGCGGCGCGATCAGCGCGTAGCGGTACTTGCGCAGGTAGGCCAGCAGACCGCTGAACACCGCGCTGTTGAGCGCGTTCTCGGCGTCGCGCCATTCGGGCTGGCCGCTGATCTGGATGTCGCGGCTGTCCTTGAGTTCGGGCAGCACGCCGCCGCCGACGCGACCCGGCACCGCCGCGCCGCTGGCCTCGAACGCCGCCACCAGCTGCGCGCAGGTGTCGCGCGACAGCGCGCCGTCGTAGATTTCGATGAAGTCGCTCACCCGCCGCCCTGCGCCGCGTAGTACGCCGCGTGGTGGCGCACCGCCTCGGCCACTTCGTTGCGCGAACCCAGCATCACCGGCACGCGCTGATGCAGGCCGGTGGGCGTGACTTCGAGCATGCGCTGGCGGCCGGTGCTGGCGGCGCCGCCGGCCTGTTCGACGATGAAGCTCATCGGGTTGGCTTCGTACATCAGGCGCAGCTTGCCGCCCTGCGCCCGGCACTTGGCGTCCATCGGGTAGAAGAACACGCCGCCGCGGGTCAGGATGCGGTGCACGTCGGCCACCATGCTGGCCACCCAGCGCATGTTGAAGTCCTTGCCGCGCGGGCCTTCCTTGCCGGCCAGCAGTTCGCCCACGTAGGCCTGCATCGGCGGCTCCCAGTGCCGCTGGTTGGACATGTTGATGGCGAACTCTTTCGTGTCCGGCGGAATCTGGATGTCGCGCGCGGTCATCACGAAGCTGCCCACCTCGCGGTCGAGCGTGAACGCGTGCGTGCCGTGGCCCACCGTCAGCACCAGCATGGTGCTGGGGCCATAGGTGGTGTAGCCGGCGCACACCTGGGTGGTGCCGGGCTGCAGGAAGTGTTCGTCGCCCGGGGACGTGACGCCGTCGGGGCAGCGCAGCACGGAGAAGATGGTGCCGACGGAGATGTTCACGTCAATGTTGGAGCTGCCGTCCAGCGGGTCGAACAGCAGCAGGTAGTTGCCGCGCTGGAAGGCGTCGGGGATGGGCTGGCTGTGGTCCATTTCCTCCGACGCCAGGCCCGCCAGGTGGCCGCCCCAGGCGTTGGCTTCCAGCAGGATGTCGTTGCTCAGCACGTCGAGCTTCTTCTGCGCCTCGCCCTGGATGTTCATGCTCTGCTGGCCGGGGCTGCCGGCGTCGCCCAGCACGCCGCCCAGGGCGCCCTTGCCCACCGCGATCGAAATGGTCTTGCAGGCGCGGGCCACCACTTCGATGAGCAGCCGCAGGTCGGCATTGATGCGGCCGGCGTGCTGTTCCTGGATCAGGTAGCGGGTGAGCGAGATCGGCTTCATGGCGGTACCGGGCAGCGGCTGGTGCGGGCATTGTCCGGGCTGGCGCCGCGCATGCAAGCGCGTGGCAGAATCCCGTTATGCCTGCCTTCGACATCGAAACCGCCAAGGCCCTGGCCACCGCGCTGGGCGTGGGCCTGCTGGTGGGCGCGGTGCGGGAGCGCCGCAAGGCCGACGCCATGATCGTGGCCGGGCTGCGGACCAATGGCCTGGCCGCCATGGCCGGCGCGGTGTCCCTGTGGATTGACCCGTTGGCCTTTGCGGTCACGGTGGCCCTGGTGGGCGTGTTCGTGGCCCTGAGCTATCGCCAGACCCGCGACACCGACCCCGGGCTGACCAGCGAGATCGCCCTGGTGGCCATCTGCCTGCTGGGCGGCCTGGCCATGCGGGCGCCGCCGCTGGCGGCGGGCCTGGGCGTGGTGGTGGCGGTGCTGCTGTACGCCAAGAAGCCGCTGCACCGGCTCACCCGCGAGCTGATGAGCGAACGCGAAGTGCACGACGGCCTGGTGCTGTTGGCCTCGGCCCTGGTGGTGCTGCCGCTGATTCCCGACCGCAACCTGGGGCCGTACGACGTCTTCAACCCGGCCGTGCTGTGGACCCTGGTGGTGCTGGTGATGGCGATCAGCGCGCTGGGCCACGTGGCCCTGCGCGTGGTGGGCAACCGGCGCGGCCTGGCCATTGCCGGGTTCTTCGCCGGCTACGTGTCGTCCACCGCCGCCGTGGCGGGCTTCGGCCAGCGGGTGCGCGAGGCGCCGGCGCTGCTGCGTCCGGCCGTGGGTGCGGTGATGCTGGCGAACCTGGCGTCGCTGAGCCTGTTCGTGCCCATCCTGATGGCGGTGTCGCCCACGCTGCTCGAGGCGCTGTGGCTGGAGCTGGCGGCGGTGGCGGCGGTGCTGCTGGCGGGCGGGCTGCTGGGGCTGCGCGGCAACGGCGCCGACTCGGTCGCGCCACCGACGGCCGAGACGCGGATGTTCCAGTTCCGGCACTCGCTGGTGTTCGCGGCGGTGATCGCGACGGTGCTGTTCGCGTCCGCCGCGCTCAACGCCTGGGTGGGTCCGCGCGGCGCGATGGCGGTGGCCGTGGTGGCGGCGCTGGGCGAACTGCATGCGGCCGTGGCCACGGTCGGCAACCTGTTCAAGGGCGGCGTGCTGTCGGCCGACGAGGCGCGGTTGGGCCTGGTGGGGCTGCTGGTGGCCAGCGGCGCGGCGAAGTCCGCCGTGGCCTGGGTCAGCGGCGGTCGGGCCTTCGCCCTGCGCGTGGGCGCGGGGCTGGCGCTGTCGGTAGTGGCGGCCGCATTGGTCGCGGTGTTCACCTGAGGCGAGGGAAATGCGAATGAAGCACGGCCTGTCGTTCCTGCTCCTGCTGGCGGCCTGCTCGCCGGCGACGCCTCCGGCGGATACGCCCGCGGCGGAATCTTCGGTGGCGCCCGCCACGTCGCCAACGCCAACGCCAGCGCCAGCGCCAGCGCCGGACGTTGCCGTGCCCAGCCCACCGCCGGGTCCCGACCCGGCCCTGGCGCAGATCACCGGCCGCGTCACCTACCCCAGCGAGGAACTGCCGGCGATGCGCGTCTGCGCCGTGGACAGCACCGACCCGGGCCGCGCCGTGTGCGTGGTCACCGCGCCGCAGCAGGAGGCGTTCAGCCTGGACGTGCCGGCGGGTGACTGGTGGCTGCTGGCGTGGCCGCGCGACACCGGCACCACCGGCGACCCGGGCCTGCTGAGTGCCGCCAGCGCCTGCCTGGCGCGCGCGGAAACCGGCTGCGACGACCATGCGCTGCTCGCGCTCAGCCTGGCGCCGGGCGAGCGGCGCGAGGGCATCGACATCAACGACTGGTACTACGACCCGGCCACCTTCCCGCCGCCGATGCCGCCCCTGGATGAAACCGGGGAATGACCCGCGGGTTCAGATGACGCGCAGCGTGATGGCCTTGAGCACGGCGCGCGTGCGGTCGCGCGTGCCCAGCTTGTCCAGGATCTCGGACACGTAGTTCTTCACCGTGCCTTCGGACAGGAACACGGCCTTGGCGATTTCGCGGTTGGAATAGCCGCCGGCCAGCAGCCGCAGGATGCTGACCTCGCGCTCGCTGAAGGTGTCGGTGGGCGCGGCCTGGTCGCGGTAGGCGTAGCGCGCCCGCACCGGGTCGGTGGGCACCGGCGCCAGCAGGGTCTCGCCGGCGGCGACGCGGGTGATGGCTTCCAGCAGGTCTTCGGGCGAGGCGTCCTTGAGCAGGAAGCCCTGGGCGCCGGCTTCCGCGGCGCGCAGCGGCAGCGCCGCGTCGTCGAAGGTGGTGAGCAGCACCACGGGCGTGGCGTCGCCGCGCTCGCGCAGGGCGCGCACCATGGCCAGGCCGTCCAGGCCGGGCATGCGGATGTCCGACAGCACCACGTCCACCGGCGCGCCGGCCAGCGCATCGAGCAGGGCCTGGCCGTCGCTGGCCTCCACCGCCACGTGCAGGGTGTCGAAGCCCGACAGCAAGGCTTTCAGGCCACTGCGCACCAGCGCCTGGTCGTCGGCCAGCGCCAGCCGCAGCGGCGCGCGCGCAGCGCCGGTCATGCCGCCACCGGCAGCCACGCCTGCAGGTGCACTCCGCCGGTTTCGGTGCGCCGGATGTCGAGCCCGCCGCCGATCGCTTCCAGCCGCTCGCGCATGCCGCACAGGCCGTTGCCCATGTTCAGCGCGCCGCTGCCGCGGCCATCGTCGCGGATGTCGAGCCGAAGCGCCTCGCCGTCGCGCCGCAGCACCACCCACAGCGTGTGCGCCTGGGAGTGCTTCACGGCATTGGTCAGGCCCTCCTGCACCGCGCGCAGCACGGCCGCGGCCTGGGCCACGGTGGCCACGCGCGCGTCCTGGGCAATTTCGAGCTCCAGCCGCGGCCGCGGGAAAGGGCGCGCCAGCGTGGTGATGGCGGCGGCCAGGTCCAGGCCTTCGTCCAGGCGCATCTGTTGCACCACGCCGCGGATGTCGGCCAGCAGTTCGTCGGCCAGGCGCGCACACAGCGCCACGCGCTCGTCGCCGTTGAAGCGCGGGTCGCGCGCCAGCGCGGCCAGGTTGATC
The DNA here is from genome assembly GCA_035433005.1 of Arenimonas sp. GTDB lineage: Bacteria > Pseudomonadota > Gammaproteobacteria > Xanthomonadales > Xanthomonadaceae > Arenimonas. The sequence continues at coordinate 19,685 of DAORUD010000003.1, forward strand.
TTCAGCGCGGTGAGCTTGTGCCCGGCCACGTCGTGCAGTTCGCGCGACAGCCGCAGGCGTTCGGAGTCGCGGGCGCTTTCGGCCAGCAGCGAACGGGTGGCCAGCAGGTCGGCGTTGGTGGCGGCGAGTTCGTCGCGCGTGCGCTCGGCGTTGTGCGCGAACCAGGCGGTGAGCGCCGCGAAGCCCTGGAAGCTCATGTGCATCAGGGTCGAGATCATTGGCGACTGCACGTCCCAGATCTCGCGGAACAGCCAGAACATGCCCACGTTCATCGCGATGATGATCGCGATGCAATCGCGGGTGCCGAACACCTTCACCAGCTGCACCACGCACAGGATCAGCAGGATCGGCACCGAGCTGTTGCGCACCAGGGTCATCAGGCCCAGCGCCAGCAGCACCTGCGCGATCACCATCATGCGCGACGCCCAGGGCGGGCAGGGCCCGCTGGTGACCGCCATGAACAGGCCAAGGAAGGCCAGGTGCAGCGCGGCCAGCAGGGCCGCCGGCGGCGGCGAAGCCAGCCACGTCGGCGACGACCACCCGGCGAACATCAGCTCCCAGCCGATCGCGCCCCAGGCCAGGTAGCCGGCGAAGCTCAGGGGGGACAGCAGGGCTTTCAGTCTCTGGTTCATGGCCGCAGCTTGGGCCGCCGCCGCGATGCACTCAAGCCTGCGGCGCAAGAAAGTGACTTCCGGCACCGCACGCCGATGACCGGCGGCACCTGATGGCCGGGTGCCGCGCGCCGACACTGGCGCCACACCGGAGGAACGTCCATGACCCTGCATTCGATCAGCTTCGCCCTGCACGCCGGCCTCGGCACGCTGGCCCTCGTCACGTTCTGGACCGCGGGCCTGAGCCGCAAGGGCAGTCCGGTGCATCGCCTGGCGGGCAAGGTGTACCTGCTGGCCATGGCGGGCCTGCTGCTGGCGGCGCTGCCGCTGACGGCGTCGCTGGCCACGCGCAACCCGGTGGCGGGTGCCTTCCTCTCCTACCTGGTGGTGATCACCGTCACTTCGGTGTGGACCAGCTGGCGTGCGGTGCGCGACAAGAAGGACTGGGCGCGCTTCACCGGCCCGGTGTACCGCCTGCTGATGGGGGCCAACCTGGCCAGCGGCCTGGCGATCGCCGGCGTGGGCCTGTTCATCACTACGCAGATGCAGGTGATCTTCGTCGCCTTCTCCAGCATCGGCATCATCGGCGCGGTGAACATGTGGCGGTTCTCGCGCCGCCCGCCGGAAGACCCGCGCTGGCCGCTGCGCCAGCACCTGGGCGCGATGCTGGGCAACGGTGTCGCCACCCACATCGCCTTCCTCACCATCGGCCTGCCCAAGGTGCTGCCTTTCCTGGCCGGCTCGAGCCTGCTCAACCTGGCGTGGCTGGGGCCGCTGGTGGTGTCGGTTGTGGCGGGCGTGTTCCTGACCCGCAAGTACCTGCCGAAGCGCGGCGCAGCGCCGGTGCCGGCGCCGGGCAGCGGGGTGGCCGGCTAGACGTCGGCGCCCTCGGGCCAGCCTTCGCCGGTGCCGCGCTGGTGCACGGTGTCGGTGGCCTGCACCGAGCCGGCCGGGAAGCTGTCCTGCGCCGCCAGCCGGGCATAGATCGGCGTGAAGTCCGGCCGCGTGGCGTCCATCAGCTGCTCGTAGCTGTCAATGACGAAGTAGGTTTTCTGGTAGCTGTCGATGCGGTAGCGCGTGCGCATGATGCGCTCGAGGTCGAAGCCGATGCGGTTGGGCGAGGCCGACTCCAGGCAGTGGATGGATTCGCCCTTGGACGAGACGATGCCGCTGCCGTAGATGCGCAGGCCGTCGGCCTGGCGGATCAGGCCGAACTCCACCGTGTACCAGTAAAGGCGCGTCAGGTTCACCAGCGCCTCGGGGCCGATGGCGTGCGCCTTGACGCCGCCGCGGCCGTAGGCGGCCATGTAGTCGGCGAACACCGGGTTCATCAGCAGCGGCACGTGGCCGAACAGGTCGTGGAAGAGGTCCGGTTCGGCGAGGTAGTCGAGCTGTTCGCGCTTGCGGATCCACCAGGTGACGGGGAAGCGGCGGTTGGCGAGGTGTTCGAAGAAGGTCAGTTCGGGCAGCAGGCCCTCCACGCCGACCAGTTCCCAGCCGGTGGCGGCGCGCAGTACCGGGTTGAGGTCGTCGAACTTCGGGATGCGGTCGGGCGTCATGCCCATCGCCTGCTGCTGGTGCAGGAACTCGTCGCTGGCGCGGCCGACCAGGATCTGGCGCTGGCGCTCGAACAGCGTGGCCCAGACGGCGTGGTCTTCATCGGTGTAGCTGGCCCAGGGCTGTTGGACCACGTCGGTGGTGTAGACCGGCACGTAGCCCTTGTCGGTCATCTGGTGTTCGACGCGCTTGGGCTGGTTCATCGGCACGGCCTCGGGGAAGGCCACCAGTTTAGCGGCCGGGTCGCGCAAGGAGTTTGCGTTGTTGCGCGAAAAGGCCGACGAGGCGCAATATTCTTTCGCCAAATAAGGAAATGGACGAACGAATGGACGGAAATCGCCTGGACCGCACCGATCTGGCCCTGCTCGCCATCCTGCAGCGCGAAGGCCGCATCAGCAACGCCGAGCTGGCCGAGCGGGTCAGCCTGTCGGCTTCGGCCTGCCTGCGCCGGGTGCAGCGGCTGGAAAGCGAAGGCGTGCTGGCCGGGTACGGCGCCCTGATCGACCCGGCCCGGGTTGGCCTGGGCCTGCAGGCCTTCGTGCGCGTGCAGCTGGAGCGCCACGACGCCGCAGCCATCGCCGAATTCACCCGGCGCGTGGCGGGCTGGGACGAAGTGGTGGCCTGCCACGCCCTCACCGGCGACATGGACTACCTGCTGCAGGTGGCGGTGCAGGACCTGGCGCATTTCTCGCGATTCCTGCTCGACCACCTGCTCAACGCCAGCGGCGTGGCCGACGTGAACTCCAGCTTCGTCCTGCGCACCGTCAAACAAGCCCGCACCCTCCCCCTCGGCCACCTCGCAAACTAGAACGGGGTCAGATCAACTTATTCTCCCCGACGGACCGTCAGTGAAAATAAGTTGATCTGACCCCGTTCCGGGGGTTACTGGCTGGCGAATTTGGTGCCGAAGAAGTCGCCGTCCTTCCAGGCGGGGCGGGTGTCGGCGTTGCCGACGCGGCGGCCGATGGCGGCGTTGAGGCGGGAGAGCATGGCGGCGCTGTCGTAGTTGATCGACAGGTCGGTTTCGTCGCTGGGCTGGTGGTAGTGGCCGGTGAGGAAATCCTCGTACAGCGCCAGCGCATCAATGGCGGGGTTGCGGGCCTTGATGCCGGCGTCCAGGTACACCGCCGGGATGCCCTCGCGCACGAAGGCGTACTGGTCCGAGCGCACGAACACCACCTCCTCGGGCTTCGGGTCGGCCGTCAGGCCCACGCCCAGCTGCGCGGCGGCGGCCTGCACGTCGGCTTCCAGCGTGCTGTGCTCGATGCCGATCGGCACCACGTCGGTCACTTCGGTCAGGAACACCGGCATGTCCATGTTGATGTTGGCCACCAGCGAATCCTTGGCCACCGTCGGGAACTGCGCGAAGTGGGTGGCGCCCAGCAGCCCGCGCTCCTCGGCGGTGACGGCCACGAACAGCAGCGAGCGGCGCGGCGCCACCGCGTCGGCCTTGAGTTCGGTGGCGGCCTGCAGCATCACGGCGATGCCCAGCGCGTTGTCGAAGGCGCCGTTGTAGACGCCGTCGCCGTCCACTTCCGCACCGATGCCGATGTGGTCCAGGTGCGCGCTGTAGGCGATGTGCTCGGCCGCCAGCGCGGGGTCGGAACCGGGCAGCTTGCCCACCACGTTGCGGCTGTCCACGCGCTGCAGCGTGGTGGTGCCCGAAAGCGTGACGCGGCCGGGCAGGTCGAAGGACTGCAGCTTGCCGCTTTCGCGGCGCTCGAAGATCTCGTCCACGGGCATCGGCGCACCCGCCAGCAGCCGGCGCGCGCCGTCCACGTTCAGCGTGGCCGTGGCCTTGAGTTCGGGCCAGGCGTCCAGCGGCTTGCCGTCGGCGGCCACCAGGCGCATGCCGGGCATTTCCCATTTGCGGGCGCCATTGGCCCAGGGATACTTCGCCTCGTCCACCGGGTTGCCGATGCCGATGGCGCCGATGGCGCCGCGCGCGGCCAGCTGCGCCATCTTCTCGCGGCCCGAGGCGTGGAAGGCCCGCTGGGTGTTGCCGAAGGTGGACGGCGCGCCGGAGAAATACACCGCCACCTTGCCGCGCACGTCCACGTCCTTGAAATCGTCGTGGCCCAGGTCGGGCGCGTGCACCGCCTGGCCCACGAACACCAGCGGCGCCGTCACCGCGTGGCTGGCGGCGTGGAAGTTCATGCCCGGCAGGAACTCGTCCTGGAAGGCAAAGGCCAGGTCGCCGTCGTCGCGCTGCACGGTGAAGGCCGCGCCTTCGCGCAGGCGCCGCGCCTCGAGCAGCGGCACGGTCTGGAAGTAGGTGCCGTTGTCGCCGGCCGGCGCCAGGCCGATGGCGCGGTAGCGGTTGGCGACGTACAGCGACGCCAGGTCGTAGCCGCGCGTGCCCGCGGCGCGGCCCTCCAGCAGGTCGTCGGCCAGGAAGCGCACGTCGGCCTCGATGCGCCGCGCGCCGTTGGGGTCGGCCGGCACGGCGGCGGACGCATCCCCGGCGGCGGGCGCCGTGCCGGCCCCGTCTGGCGCGCGGCTGCAGGAGGCCATCAGGCACAGGGCAAGCGGGGCGAACAACAGCTTGGTGGACGACGTCATGATGGGCTCCGGAGGCGACGCTGGAAACTAACATTGCCGCCCTGCCCGTGGAATGATGGCCGCGTGCACAAACGGCAGGAGCCGCAATGATCCACCTCGACAACATCACTGCACCCACCCGCAACGAACGCTGGCTGCTGGTGGCCATCGTGCTGGGTGCCCTGGCGTGGTCGGGCATCGCCCCGCACGACCGCCTGACCTGGGTGCTGGAAGTGGTGTGGGTGGTCGTGGGCCTGCCGCTGGTGGCCTGGACCTGGGGACGGTTCCCGCTGAGCCGCCTGCTGAGCTGGCTGCTGGTGGCGCACGCGCTGATCCTGATCTACGGCGGCGCCCACACCTATGCGCTCACGCCGCTGGGGCTGTGGTTCCAGGACGCGTTCGACCTGGCGCGCAACCACTACGACCGCCTGGGCCATTTCGCGCAGGGCTTCATCCCGGCCATCCTGGCCCGCGAGCTGCTGCTGCGGCGCACGCCGCTGCAGCGCGGCGGCTGGCTGTTCTACCTGGTGCTGGCGGCGGCGCTGTCGTTCAGCGCCTTCTTCGAGCTGATCGAATGGTGGGCGGCGCTGGTGTGGGGCGGCGAGGCCGATGCGTTCCTGGCCACCCAGGGCGACGTCTGGGACACGCAGTGGGACATGTTCCTGGCGCTGTGCGGCGCGATCGCCGCGCAGCTCGGCTTGTCCCGCCTGCACGACCGGCAGCTGGGCCTGCGCCAGGCCGCGGCTTAGCCCGGGGGCGAGTCCCAGCCCGTCATCGCGTCGGCCATCACCTGGTCGCGGCCGGCGTTCTTGGCGGCGTACATGGCGCGGTCGCCGCGCTGGAGCAGCTGTGAAAACTCCCGGTCCATCGGCGCCAGCGTGGCCACGCCCACGGACAGGGTGACGGTGCGCTGGTGGCCGTCCATGCGCAGCGGCTGCGCCGAGAAGCTCAGGCGGATGCGTTCGCCGGCCTGCACCGCGCTGGCCCCGTCGGCGTTGGGCATCAGCACGATGAACTCCTCGCCGCCCAGGCGCCCCAGCACGTCCTCGGTGCGCAGCAGGGTGCGCATGCGCGCCACCGATTCCACCAGCGCCAGGTCGCCGATGGCGTGGCCGAGTTCGTCGTTGATGTGCTTGAAGTGGTCGATGTCGATCACCAGCACCGACAGCGGCAGGCCGTGCCGACGGGCCGAGGCGATGTTCTGCGTGGCCAGTTCCTCGATGGCGCGGCGGTTGTAGCCGCCGGTGAGGTAGTCCACGCGCGCGGCGCGCTCGAGCTCCTGCTGGCTGCGCTCGGTGCACAGCAGCAGGAAGCCGATGGTGCCGATCACCGGCAGCACGCTGCCCACCGCATACGTGAGCAGCTGTACGTGGGTGAGCTGGAACACGCTGCTCACCTGGCTGGGGTCGAACACCAGCACCACCGCGCGATAGGCCATGATCGCCGCCGCGCCGCTGAACGCCAGGCCCGCCACGTGCCGCACGACGCCGTGGCCATGGCGATAGATGATGGTGGCGCTGGCGCCCAGCACCACGGCCAGCACCAGCGAAAGGGCGATCAGCCGGCGCGTCAGGTCGGGCTCCAGCAGGCCCCAATAGAACGACACCGCTACCGCCAGCGCTACCAGGCCCAGCAGCGGCCCGCGCCCCGACGGCAGGCCGAAGAACCGCCGCAGCGCCACCACGTAGGCCGCGAACCCCAACGACACCAGCGCATTGGCCACCAGGATGCTCAGGAAGGGCGACAGCGTGTCGCGCTGGCTCAGCAGCACGAAGCCCGCCGGCTGCAGCAGCGTCGCCCCCACCCACCAGCGGATGCTGGGGCGGTACGCGGGCGACAGCGCGCGGCCGACCACCAGCAGCACCAGCCCGATCATCAGCGTGAGCGCCGCGCCCACCAACAGGGCCGAGCGGATGTCGAACGTCCAATCCATCAAGCCAAACCTCACGGCGCAGGGGCGAACCCGTCGCCAGCCTTCCATCGCGGCCCGCAGGGTGCAAGCCGGGGCATCCGGCCATGCCCGGGGTGAACGCGCGCCGGCCGTGGCTCAGGCCAAGGCGTGTCCCCCGCAGCGGTCAGGGCGGGTTCGCGCCTTCGTCCCGGGCGGGTGCCGGCCTGGGGCGGAACGGCAGCACCACGCCGGTGGGCGTTTCCTGGCGGTGCCAGAGCACCGGCACGTCCTGCGGCCGCGGCGGCTCCAGCGTGTCGGCGTCATCCGGCGGCCCGGCCGCCTCGTCCTCGTCTTCCCAGCTGTAGCGCGGGCGCGGCGGCTGGGGATCGGCGCGGCGCCAGATGAACGCGGCGACGATGCCGGCCAGCGCGCCGCACAGGTGGTATTCCCACGACACGCCCGGCTCGCGCGGCAGCACCGTCAGCAGCATGCCGCCGTAGAAGAAGAAGGCGATCAGCGCCGCCGCGATGGCCGGGCGATCGCGCCGCAGCAGGCCCAGGAACAGCAGCAGGAACATCAGCCCGTGGGTCAGGCCGCTGGCGCCGATGTGGAACGAGGGCCGTCCGATCAGCCAGGTGCCCAGCCCCGAAAGCACCCATATCAGCGGCAGCGCACGCAGCGCCGCCCGGGGGTACACCGTGCCCACCAGGGTGCCCAGGATGAGCAGCGCGCTGGCGTTGGCCAGCCAGTGGCCGGCCGACCCGTGCAGCAGGGGCGCGGTCAACACGCCCACCAGGCCCGGCAAGCTTTGCGGCACCAGGCTCCAGGCCTGTTTGTCGCCCAGCCAGGGCGCGGCGAAGAAGATCGCGCCCAGCAGCGCCACGAAGGCCAGGCTGGCGAGCAGGGCGTTCTGGAACCGGTCGCGGACGGCGGCGGCGTGCTGCTGGGTGGAGGCGTCCATCCAAGCTAGGTGGGGCCGGCGCCGCGCGGCGCAAGCCCCGCCCGCGGGGTCAGCCGGCCAGCGCGGGCTTGGGCTTGATCACCAGGCTCAGCAGCATGGACACCGCCAGGGTGGCCGCCACCACGCCCAGCGACACCATCACGGGGATCTTGTAGAAATCCACGATCAGCATCTTCGCGCCGATGAAAATCAGCACCGTCGCCAGGCCATAGGCCAGCAGGTGGAACTTCTCGGCCATGCCCGCCAGCAGGAAGTACAGCGCGCGCAGGCCCAGCACCGCGAACACGTTGGACGTAAGCACGATGAACGGGTCGGTGGTGATGGCGAAGATGGCCGGGATCGAGTCCACGGCGAAGATGACGTCGGTGACCGCGATCATGACCAGCACCACGAACAGCGGCGTGTACTTGCGGCGCTTGCCCTGGCCCAGCCACAGCGCCTCGCCGTGGTAGCGGCGCACCAGCGGCAGGTGGCCGGTGATCCAGCGCAGCACCGGGTTCTTGTCCATGTCCGGCTCCTGGCCCGCGGCCCAGAGCATCTTGGCGCCGGTGAGCAGCAGGAAGGCGCCGAAGAAGTACAGCACCCAGTGGAACTGGGCGATCAGCGCCGCGCCGATGAAGATCATGATGGCGCGCAGCACGATGGCGCCCAGCACGCCCAGGATCAGCACCCGCTGCTGGGACTGCGCCGGCACCCCGAAGTAGGTGAACAGCATCAGGAACACGAAGATGTTGTCCACCGCCAGCGCCTTCTCCACCAGGTAGCCGGTGAGGAACTCCAGGCCGATGCGCTTGGCCTCGGCCGCGGGCATGGCGTCCTGCAGGTACCACCAGAGGCCGACGTTGAATGCCAGGGCCAGGCCGATCCAGGCGGCCGACCAGATCAGCGCCTCGCGGGTGGACACCTTGTGCGGGCCGTTCTGGCGCAGCACCAGCAGGTCCACCACGAGCGCGGCGACCACGAAGGCCGTGAATACGGCCCACATCAGGGGGGTGGCAATGGTTTCCAAGATCATCTCCGGCAGCGAAGCCTCGCAACCGCAGGCGCACGCGATGTTCCGGAATGGAACGACCTTCGCCGCAGGCGGGCGAAGGTCTCGCTCGCAGGCCCGATGGGCCTGCCTGCCGGACCGGGACCTGTTTTCAGGTCCGTGATGACGATCTCGGCAGCGGGAGCTACTCCCCTTCTACGCTGGGGATTCTGGCACAAAGTGGTGAGCCCCGCGTCAAGGGGGCCTGCCGGCGCTGAAGCGAGGGGTGGATTCGATGGGTCTGGACGTCCGGTCGGTGATGGTGGTGGGCGTGCTGCTGAGCCTGATGACGGTGCTGCTGCTGGCCCAGGTGGGCCGCGGCTTCCCGCCGGCGCGGCGGCGGCCGCTGCGCATCTGGACGGTGGGCCTGCTGCTGCAGCCGGTGGCCTGGTTCCTGCTGGCGATGCGCGGCGTGGTGCCCGAGCTGGTGTCCATTGCCCTGGGCAATGCCCTGCTGCTGACGGGCTTTGCGGAAATGTGCCGTGCCGCCCGCGCCTTCCACGACCTGCCCGAATGGCCCTGGCTGTGGTGGGGCATCGCGGCGGTGGCGATGGTGTTCCTGCTGTGCTTCGCCGGGCCCTGGCCCAACTACAGCGCGCGCGTGCTGGTGAACTCCAGCGCGGCCATCGCGCTGTTCTCGGGCCTGTCCCTGGGCCTGTCGCCGTCGCTGCGCCGCGAGGGCTTCTCGGCGGCGCGGCTCACGGCCGCGTTCGCCATGCTGGGTGTGCTCACGGCCGTCTGGCGCATGGCCGAGCACACGCTGCAGCCACGCATCAACGGAAGCCTGCTCGACGCCGGCCCCAGCGACATGGTGGTGTTCATGTATGCCTGCGTCGGCGTGACCTTCCTCAGCCTGGGCTTCGTGCTGATGCATACCGAGCGCGCCTACGACGACCTGCGCCGGCTGGCCTCGGTGGACGCCCTGACCGGCGTGCTGGCCCGCGGCGCGCTGGAGGAGCAGGGCGAGGCGCTGGTGTCCGAGGCCCGGCGCCTGTCGCGGCCCGTGGCGGTGCTGCTGCTGGACCTGGACCAGTTCAAGGCCGTGAACGACCGCCTGGGCCACGAGGCCGGCGACTGCATGCTGCGCCACCTGGCGGCGCGCGCCCGGCTGGTGCTGCGCGGTGAGGACCTGCTGTGCCGGCTGGGCGGCGACGAGTTCGTGATGCTGCTGCCCAACACCGACGCCCAGGGCGCGCGCATCGTCGCCGGGCGCCTGCGCGAATCGCTGGCCTGGGCGCCGCTGCGCTTCAGGGGCGACGAGCTGCCCATCCCGCTGTCCATCGGCGTGGCGGCCAGCGCCGGCCAGGACGCCGACCTGGCCACCCTGGTCAAGCGCGCCGACGAGGCCATGTACGTGGCCAAGCGCGCCGGCGGCGACCGCATCCACCTCCCCTGAAAAACCGGGGTCAGAGCCCGATTTCCGCCCGGGGCCGCACCGCCGGCGGTGCGGCCCCGGGCGGAAATCGGGCTCTGACCCCGGTTTTCCGTATCATTGCGGCATGAACGATACCGCCCTGCCCGTCATCCAGCTCAAGATCGAGCGCCGCTCGAACCACCCCTGGATCTTCCAGAAAATGGTGGAGAAGCCCGTGGCCAAGCCCAAGCCGGGCACGATCGTGGACATCGTGGACAACACCGGCCACTGGGTGGGCCGCGGCTTCTACAACGGCCATTCGCGCATCGCCCTGCGGGTGCTGACCGAAGACCACGACGAGGCCATCGACGAGGCCTGGTTCGCCCGCAAGATCCGCGCCGCCGTGGCCCTGCGCCGCGATCTGATGCACCTGGACGAAACCACCGACGCCTGGCGCGTGGTGCATTCGGAAGGCGACGGCATCTCGGGCCTGGTGGTGGACCGCTACGGCGACCTGCTGGTGGTGGAGTTCTTCTCGGCCGGGCCGTTCCGCTACCGCGAGTGGATCTACGCCGCGCTGCGCACCGAGTTCCCGGGCTGCCGTTTCTACAGCTTCTCGGAAGAACACGTGCAGAAGCAGGAAAGCTTCGACTTCCGTTCGCCGCCCGCACCCGAACCCAGCGTCATCACCGAGAACGGCCTGAAGTTCCGCGCCAGCCCCGGCAGCGGCCACAAGACCGGCTTCTTCGCCGACCAGCGCGACAACCGCGAGTACCTGGCCCGTTTCACCGCCGGCAAGCGCGTGCTGGACATCTGCTGCAATTCCGGCGGCTTCGCCATCTACGCCAAGGCCCGCGGCGGCGCCGACGAAGTGATCGGCATCGACCTGGACGAAGAAATCCTGGAAGTGGCCGAGAAGAACGCGCGCCTGAACAACGCCGCGGTGAAGTTCGTCCAGGCCGACCTGTTCCACTACCTGCGCGACGCCCACCAGCGCGGCGAACAGTTCGACGTGGTGATCCTGGACCCGGCCAAGCTCACCCGCGACCGCGAACAGGTGATCGCCGCGCTCAAGAAGTACAACGACATGAACAAGCTCGCCATGCAGGTCATCAAGCCCGGCGGCGTGCTGCTCACCTGTTCGTGCACCGGCCTGGTGAGCGAAGAGGAGTTCCTGGACATGATCCGCCGCGCCGCCTTCTACGCCGGCCGCACCGTGCAGGTCCTGAAGGTGGCCGGCGCCGGCGCCGACCACCCGTTCATGGCGCACGTGAAGGAAAGCCGCTACCTCAAGGCCGTCTTCTGCCGCGTCGAATAAGCCACCCCACCGCGCACACGGGCCGGATGCCGCCATGACCTCGATGCCCGACACGCTGGACGCCGTGCGTGACCGCGCCTGGGCGCGCCTGCTGGCCGGCGCGCGCGGCCGCAGCGACCCGTTCCACCAGGGCGTGCTGGCCAACGCCTCGCCCGATGGCCCCCAGGCGCGCTACGCGGTGCTGCGCGCGGTGGACCCGGGTGCGGGCACCGTGGCCTTCCACACCGATCGCCGCAGCCCGAAAGTGGCGCAGCTGCGGGCCGACCCGCGGGTGACGTGGTGCTTCTTCGGGCACGGCGAACAGCTGCGGCTGTCGGGCACCGTGCAGCTGCACCTGGACGACGCGCCGGCCGACGCCGCGTGGGCCGCCAGTGGCCGCTCGTCCCGGCAGAACTACGCGGGCGCGAATGCGCCGGGAACCTTCGTCGGCGAGCCCGGCGAAGGCGGCCCGCCGGGCCTGGGCTCGCCGCCGCCGGACGATGCAGGGCAGGCCTTCGCGCGCGGCAACTTCGTGTTCGCGCGGCTGCGGGTGGAGTCGCTGGACTGGCTGTCGCTGTCGGCCCAGGGCCACGTGCGCGCGCGGTTCGAGCGCGCCGGGCCGGCCTGGGACGCCATCTGGATCACGCCGTAGCCGCGCCGCCCTTGGGCTAGACTGCGCGCCTGATTCCGCCGCCACCCACGGACCCCCGATTGGACGCACCTACGCCCGCCGCGGCGCCGCCCGGCCGCCGCGCCGCGCTCGCCTTCATCTTCGTCACCATCCTGGTGGACGTGCTGGCGTTCGGCCTGATCATCCCGGTGCTGCCGCAGCTGCTGAAGAAGATCAGCGGCGGCGTGCTGGCCGATGCCACCGTCTGGCACGGCCTGTTCGCCACGGGCTTCATGGTGATGCAGTTCTTCTTCTCGCCGATCCAGGGCGCGCTGTCGGACCGCTTCGGCCGCCGCCCCGTCATCCTGGTGTCGAACGCCGGCCTGGCGCTGGATTTCCTGATCATGGCGGTGGCCAACACGCTGCCGCTGCTGTTCATCGCGCGCCTGCTGTCGGGCGCCACGTCGGCCAGCTTCAGCACCGCCAACGCCTACGTAGCCGACGTGACGCCGCCCGAACAGCGCGCCGCCGCCTTCGGCCGGCTGGGCATGGCCTTCGGCATCGGCTTCACGGTGGCGCCGGTGATGGGCGCCTGGCTGGGCACGGTGGACCTGCACCTGCCGTTCTGGGTGGCCGCGGGGCTGTGCGCGGCGAACTTCTGCTACGGCTGGTTCGTGCTGCCCGAATCGCTGCCGCTGGACCAGCGCACGCCGTTCTCCTGGCGCCGCGCCAATCCACTGGCCTCGCTCAAGCTGCTGCGCGCGCATCCCGAGCTGCTGGGCCTGGCCGGCGTGAGCTTCCTGATGGCGATGGCGCACCTGGTCTACCCCACCACCTTCGTGCTGTACGCCGACTACCGTTTTGGCTGGGGCCTGGACATGGTGGGCTGGACCCTGCTGCTGGTGGGCCTGCTGACCATCGTCGTGCAGGGCGGGTTGATCGGCCGCATCTCGCGCGCGCTGGGCAACCGCCGCACGCTGCTGTTGGGCGCGGCAGCCGGCGGCGTGGGCTTCGCGGGCTACGCGCTGGCGCCCACCGGCTACTGGTTCTGGGCGGCCATGCCGGTGGCGGCGCTGTGGGCCATCGCCGGCCCGGCGACCCAGGCCATCATGACTTCGCGCGTGTCGGCCAGTGAACAGGGTCGGCTGCAGGGCGCCATCGGCAGCCTCAATTCCATCGCCGGCATCCTCGGCCCCACGCTGTTCACGCAGACGCTGGCGGCCGTGGCGGTGAACCAGGTGCAGGGCCCGCTGGCGGGCGCCAGCTTCTGGCTCGCCTCCGGCCTGGTCACCCTGGCCGGCCTGCTGGCCTGGCGCATCACCACGCGAACCTGACATCGGCGGCGTTACGATGCCCGCACATCCCACGAGATCCCCGCCATGACCGACACCGTCTCCCGCGAACAGGCAGAAGATGCCATCCGCGTCCTGCTGCGCTGGGCCGGCGAAGACCCGAACCGCGAAGGCCTGCTCGACACCCCCAAGCGCGTGGTCAAGGCCTACGGCGACTGGTTCAGCGGCTACCAGGAAGACCCGCGCGAGTTCCTGGCCCGCACCTTCGAGGAAGTGGCCGGCTACGACGAGATGATCGTGCTGCGCGACATCGAGTTCGAATCGCACTGCGAACACCACATGGCGCCCATCATCGGCCGCGCCCACGTGGGCTACCTGCCGGCCGGCAAGGTGGTGGGCATCAGCAAGCTGGCGCGCGTGGTGGAAACCTACGCCCGCCGCTTCCAGGTGCAGGAAAAGATGACCGCGCAGATCGCCCGCTGCATCCAGGACGTGCTGCAGCCCATCGGCGTGGCCGTGGTGGTGGAGGCCAAGCACCAGTGCATGACCACCCGCGGCGTGCACAAGACCGGCGTGAGCATGGTCACCAGCAAGATGCTCGGCAGCTTCCGCACCGACCCGATGACTCGCGCCGAGTTCCTGGACGTGATCGCGGTGAAGCGGGGCGGCTGAGGCCCCCGGCCCGCGGGCCGATCAGGGCAGGCGCTGGAACACCACGGGCAGCACCACGTCGGGATTGCGGTACTCGCCCACCAGCTGCTTGCCCTTCACGCGCACCGCCAGCGTGTGTGCCTGCCCGTCGGCGGTGGGCCGGAACACCATCACCAGCCAGCGCCGCCGCGGCGTCACCGCTTCAAAGACGCCGCCGCCGTCGAGCTCGCAGTCGGACATGCCGGTGATGGGAGTGCCCGCCACCGCGTCGCAGAACGGCTGGAACAGCGCATAGTCGCCCGTGCCCCGCGGTTCGCCCACGCCGTGCTGCAGCGACACGTTCATCAGGGCGCTGTCGCCGCGGTCGTCGCGGGCCACCACGCGCCAGTTGCCGTGGAAGGGGCTGGGCGGCGTCAGCACTTCGTTGGCGTCGGGCTCGGCGTCTTCGTAGGTTTGCGCCCAAGCGGCGGGCAGTGCGGTCGCCGCCATCAACACGAACGTGAACAGGAGGCGCCAGCCGATCTGGCCTGCGCGCGGTGCTCGCGCCGTTCTGGAATAGGTCTGCATGCACGTGGCCTCGTCGGTAGGATGTCCTTGCTACGCAGGCCGGTCGGCGAAACGGACAGGCCGTGGCCTCCGCTTTGCCGCCGCCCTGCACCTCCCGCCAGGACTGTGATTGATGGATCCCGCCACGCTCGCCCACCCGCCTGAAGTGCTTGCCACCGCCGCGCGCCTGGTGCCCCTGCTGATGGAGGACATGCGCAGGCACGCGCGCCGGGAACGCCGCCGCGTGCGTGCCGGCGAAACCCTGCGCACCACCGCCCTGGTGAACGAAGCCTACCTGCGCCTGCAGCGCAGCGAGGGCTGGCAGGGCGAGCTGCACTTCCTGCGCTCGGCCGCGCTGGCGATGCGACAGGCGCTGGTGGACCACGCGCGCCAGAAGCTGGCGGCCAAGCGCGGCGGCGGCGCGGTGGATTCGCTGGAAGACCACGCCATCGAGCCGTTCTGGGTCAGCGACGAGCGCATGGTGGATCTGGACGAAGCGCTGCAGCGGCTGTCGGTCCTCAACCCGCGCCTGACCCAGGTGATCGAGTGCCGCTTCTTCGGCGGCTATTCCGATCTGGAAACCGCGCAGATCCTGGGCGTCACCGACCGCACGGTCCGTCGCGACTGGATCAAGGCGAAGGCGTGGCTGTTCCAGGCGCTGGGTGATTGCCCGGCAAACGATAGCGATCCCTGAGCACCGCCGCCTGCGCGCCGATGCGCGCACCCGGCGGGCCGACGGCGGCGGCGATGCGTTCGGCTTCCACCAGCAGCGCCTGCGCGTCACCGGGGCGCGCCTGTTCACCGCGCACCGCCGCCATCGCCAGGCTTGCCATGGCCGTGCCGGGGTGGTCGCGGCCGAGTTTCTCCAGCGCGGCCGACAGCGCCGCTTCGGCGCTTCGTTCGGCATCGAGGGTGCGGGTGAGCGCGAGTTCGGCTTCGGACTGCCCGCTCAGTGCCGCCACGTGGTGCAGGCTGCCGTGGCCGGCGAACTGCGCGCCCATCGCCGCCGCCTCGCGCAGCACCGGCAGCGCCTGGTCGGGTTGGCCGGTCATCAGCAGCAGCTTGCCGTGGTTGCTCAGCAGTGCCGCCGTGGCGGCCGACGGACCGTAGTAACGGCGGCGCAGGTCCACCGCTTCCCGGAACAGCGGCTCGGCCACGTCCGGCCGGCCCGAGGCCACCTCCACCGCGCCCCAGTTGTTGAGTGTGTTGAGCGCATCGGGCGTCTGCTCCATGCCCGTGGCCCGCCAGACGCTGCGTGCGGCCTGGAATGACGCCCGCGCCTCGTCCATGCGGCCGACGCCGAACAGCGCCACGCCCAGGTTGTTGTGGAAGATGCCGGTTTCCCGGTGCCGGGCGCCGCTTAGCGCAATGCGCCGCTGCAGGCCGTCACGCAGCAGGGCCACGGCGCCGTCCACGTCGCCGCCGGCCTTGATCAGCTGCGCCTCCAGCAGGCGGCTGTCCACCAGCCGCGATTCCCACCGCGACAGGTCCTCGCGCCAGAACGCCTGCGCCTGCGCCAGCAGCGGCCGCGCGGCGTCGGGGTCGCCCTGGCGGAAGCGCACCTGCGCCAGATCGTAGCGGCCGGCGGCCACCAGCGCCGGATCCACGCGGGCGGCATCGGCGTTGGCCAGGCGCTCCAGCAGCGGCGCGGCAGCCTCGTAGTCGGTGATCAGGAAGTTGAGTTCACCCAGCGCGTGCAGGACCGGTGCCGCCCCGGCGGGGTCGCGCGCGAACTCGTCCTGCACGCGCTGCGCGGCGTTGCCCAGCACGTCCGCGGCGGTGGCGTCGCCGCCCTTGAGTTCGCCGGCGCTTCGGAACATCAGGAACAGCGCCTGCTGCACCGCTTCGAGCCGCGCCTGTTCGCGCAGGGCCTGGTCGCGCTGGTGCGCCGCCTCGCGCGCCTGGCCCACGGCCAGGCCCAGGCCCGTGGCCAGGCTCAGCACCACGAGCGCCGCCGCCGCCGCGGTCCAGCGGTGGCGGAACAGCTGGCGCCCCAGCCGGTGGCCGCGCTCGCCCAGCCGCGCCTGCACGGGACCGCGGTCCAGCGCCTGCTGCAGCTCGCCGCGGAGCTGGTCGGCGGTCTGGTAGCGCTGGGACGGATCGGGCGCCAGCGCTTTGCCGAGGATCGCTTCGAGGTCGGCGAACAGCGCACGCCCGGCGCCGCTGTCGCGCCAGCGCGAGGGGTCGGTGGCCTGGCCCAGCGGCGGCGGCGGGGTGCCGACGATGCGCGCGATGGCCGCCACCGGCGACAGCCCGGCGGTGTTGCGCGGCGCGCGCCCCGACACCAGGCGAAACAGCACTGCGGCCAGGCCGTGCACGTCGGTGGCGGTGGAGGTGTCGTGGCCGGTGGCCTGCTCCGGCGCGGCATAGTCCTGCGACATGGCGCCGTGGCCGGCGTCCAGGCCCTGCCCGGCCAGCCGCGCGATGCCGAAATCAATCAGCCGCACCCGACCCTGCGGATCCACCAGCAGGTTCGACGGCTTCAGGTCGTGGTGCACCACGAGTTTGCCGTGTGCGTGCGCCAGCGCCTCGCAGGCCTGCTGCACCAGCTGCACCCGTTCGCGCAGGCCGGCGCCGCGGGCGTCGCACCAGGCGTCAATCGGCGCGCCGTCCACGTATTCCATGACCATGAAGGGCGTGCCGCCTTCGAGCAGGCCGCCGTCGATCAGGCGGGCGATGCCGGGATGGTCCAGGTGCGCGAGGATCTGCCGCTCGTCGTGGAAGCGCTGCCAGGCGCTGGCGTCGGCGTGGCCGATGATCTTCAGCGCCGCGCGCTGGGTGAACTGGCCGTCGGCGCGCTCCACCTCGTAGACCTCGCCCATGCCGCCGCGGCCAAGGTGGCGCAGCACGCGCCAGGGGCCGGCGCGTTCGCCGGACTGCAGGCGGTCGGCGGGCGCCGGGGTGTCGACCGCGTCGGGCTCCAGGAAGTGGCCGCTGCGGTCGGCGGCGTCCAGCAGCGCGCAGGCCTGCGCCAGGAGCTCCGGCGGTTCGTCCTGCGCCATGATCCAGTCCCGGCGCTGGTGCGCGGGCAACTCCCATGCCGCGTCGAACAGGGCTTCCACCCGCGGCCAATCAAGGCTGGAGCTCATGCGCATTCCAAGTGCGGACCTGCGTGCAGCATCGTGTTTCGTGCGGCGGCCCGCAATCGCGGGCCGCCGGTGACGATCAGCGGGCGCCCGCCACGCCTTCGCCGCTGAGGGCGTAGGCCGGGCAAGGGGACTTGTCCTTCGTGCGGCATTGGCCCGGCCCGACGGGCTGGACCACCAGGTCCAGGTCTTCGCAGCGATGGTTGTCGAAGACAATCGGGCCCCAGGCGTCCCGGGTTTCACCCGGCGGGATTTCGAACGGCATCACCAGCGTGCTTTCCCCGTCCACCAGGCTGCCGTCCACGGTGGTGGTGACGCGGAACTCGGCCAACACCGACTTCACCGGCGCCTGGCTGCGGTTGGTGGCCTTGAAGTTGAGCTGGCACTGCACCGAATGGTCGGCGCCGGCGCTGTTGCTGCCCTTGGTGTCGCCGCTCACGGCAAAATCGATGCTGCCTGCGGCGGCGGACGGCCGGGCCCTGGCCTCCGGAGCGGGCTCGGCCTCGGGGGCGGCCGGTGCGTCGGCGGGCGTGTCGCTGGCGTCCTGCGGCGCGGGCGCCGGGGACGGCGTGCAGGCGCAGAGTGAAAGTACGAGGGCGAGGGGCAGCAGGCGGTGCAGGGTCATCGTCGGAATCCTTGGCGGGGAAGGGCTGCGGTGGGTTACGGCAAAACGGACGACGGAACGGACATCGCCCGTGATGCCGGGCGGCATGTCCGCATTCCGCTCCTGTCCGGCGTAACGGGGGGACTGACCCTTCCCCAGGAAACCCCCGTGCGCAGTCCGCCCCTGCTTGCCTGCCTTGCCGCGGCCATGATCGGCTGCAGCCCTGCGCCGGCACCGCCCGACGCAGGGCGCCTGGTCGCCGCGGTACCCGAGCGCGCCGTTCCGGCGGCTGCGGGTCGGTCGCCCGCCACCGGTCCGTCCTTTGGCACGTGGAGCGACCGGCTGGATGAACTGCTGACGCTCGAACTGGCCGCGGAAGCCGCCGGCCTGCCCGCCGCGGCCGCCGAGAAGGACTACATCGAAGGCCTGCCGCAGATTGCCTACGCCTGGCCCAGCGACCGCAAGCAGACCTACGCCGGCATGCAGCTGGCGAGGAAGAATCGGGTGTCGCTCGCCAACATCGAGACCGGCCTCACGCCGGAGTCATTCCGAAGCCGCTTCAGGGCAGCCAGCGGAACCGGACCGGCGCCATCGGACCGGGAGGCCGGGCGACCTGCAGCGCAGCCCGCACCGGACGACCCGCAAGCCATGGCCGTGATCGACCCGGCGACGGCCCCCGGCACGGTCCCTCCGCGGCAGGAGCTGGCCGGCGTGGGCGACGTGGCCGTGTGGGAAGCCAGTGAGCACGAGCACGTGCTCTACGTGCTGTTCAACGGCAGCTCCCTGCGCATCACCGTGGACATCAGCGACGACCCCGAAGCCAACCGCGACGCCGCGGTGGCCCTGGCCCAGCGACTCATCCAGCAACTTTGACCCGGAGCCACCCGCCTTACCCGAACACCACCGCCGCTCGCGCTGTTGGCGGCACCCGGTCCCGGGCGCGGGTGCAGGGCTGAACTGTGAGGGGGTGCGGGCATATACTCGTGCCATGAGCGACCCCCGCGCCCAGCTGCAAGCCTTGCGATCCCGCATCGAAGCCGCCCCGGCCCTGCCCGAGCGCGCCAGCTGGCTGGGCCTGATGGATGCCGCCATGGCGTCCCTGCCGGCCGCCGCCGGGGCCAGCCCCGAACTCGAACGCCTGCGCCAGGACGTCGAAGACGCCGAACACGCCCGCGACGCCGCCAACCTGCAGCGCATGAAGGTGGCCGGCCAGCTCAACACGCTGCACAAAAGCCTCGCCGCCGCCGCGCCCGAAGTGCCCGCCGGCAAGGACGCGCAAAGCGACGCCCTGCGCCGCATCGAACACCTCGCCACCCACGGCGCCGCCGCACCCGGCGCCGCCGAGGCCGCCCGCGCCGCCGAGATGGACGCGCCGATGCCCAGCCGCGCGCTGCTCGAAGCCGTCATCGCCGGCGAGCGCAAGTTCAGCAAGGCGCAGCTCGAGTTCACGATCGCCGAAGCCATGGTGCTCACCGGCTGGGCCCAGACCCCGCTGGAGCTGATGGCGGAAGGCGAGCCCTGGCTGGCCGCGCTGATCCTGAAGAACCAGAACGACGCCGCCTGATCCCAACCCGCGCGGCAGGCAACGCCGGGCACCCTGACTTTCGGCCTGTTGCAAACCCCGGCGCCTTGTTCTACAAGTGTAGTACGACACCTGTAGAAGAACGCCCATGGCCCCGACCGACCCCGCCCCCGACGACATCGCGCTGAGCGAGCTGCAGCTGGACGTGATGCGCGTGCTCTGGCGCGGCGAGGCCAGCGTGGCCGACGTTGCCGCGGCCCTGGCCAGTGAACGCGGCCTGGCCCACACCACTGTCGCCACCCTGCTCACCCGCCTGGCCAAGCGCGGCGCCGTGGCCCAGCGCCGCGACGGCCGGATGCTGTACTACCGCGCCCTGGTCACCGAGCCGCAGGTGCGGCGCACCATGGTGGGCGACCTGATCCAGACCCTGTTCCGCGGCGACCCGGGGGCGCTGCTGGCGCACCTGGTCACGGAAAAGGAAGTGGCGCCCGGCGATCTCGATCGCGTACGCGCCCTGCTGGCCGGCGCCAAGGCGGACAAGCCGTGAGCGCGATCGAACTGGGGTTTTCCTTCCTGCTGACGCTGGCGCTGCACGCCACGGTGCTGCTGGGCGCGGCGTGGCTGCTGGAGCGCGCGGGCGCCCTGAAGCATCCGGGCTGGGCCGAGCTGGCGTGGCGCACGGCGCTGTTCGGCGCGCTGCTGTCGGCGTCGCTGGAGTTCGTGCCGCTGCCGGGCGATGCCGCGCACGCGAACGCGGGCATCGGCGTTGGCACGGGCGCGGGCATGGACACCGGCACGGGCAGCGCCGTGGCGCCGTCATCCACCAGCGCCGGAATGGACGTCGCGGGCTTGGCCGCCGAGCCTCCGCCGCTTGCCTCGCCGGAGTCGCCCGCCCGCGTGCCGAGCCTTGCCACGGCCGCCGCCCGCGCCGGCGTGGAGGTGCCTGACCTGGCGGCGTGGCTGCTGACCGGGCTCTGGCTGGCCGGGCTGCTGTGGTGCGCCCTTCGGCTGATCGTGCAGGTGGTCGGCGTGCACCGGCTGGGTCGCGCCGCGAAACGACACGGCGCCGAGGCCGGACCCGGCCTGTCCCGCGCCGCGCGCGCGCTGGCCGACGAACTCGCCATCGACCCGCCCAGGCTGTGCCTGCTGCCGCAGCTGCAAAGCCCGATGGTGCTGCCGGGCGCCAACGTGCTGCTGCCACCGTGGTCGGAAACGCTGCCGTCGCCGCAGCAGCGCGCGATGCTGGCCCACGAGCTGAGCCACCTGCAGCGCCGCGACCCGGCCTGGCGCATCGCCCAGCGTGTCGCGGCGCTGCCGCTGTTCTTCCATCCCCTGGCCCGGCACGCCAACCGCCGCCTGGACGCGCTGGCCGAAGACGCCTGCGACGCCCGCGCCGCGCAGCTGCTGGGCAGCGGCCGCCCGCTGGCCGAATGCCTCGCCGCCTGCCTGTCCCATGCCGGTGCGCGCGCCGGCCAACCCGCCCTCGCGGTGGCCATGGCCGGCGACGCCGGCGCCGTGGTCCGACGCGTCCGCAATCTTCTGGAGAACACCACCATGTCGCTACGCCCGCTTTCCCCGCGCCTGCGCCGCACGGCCCTCGCGCTCGCCGTCGTCGCCATCGTTGCCCTGCCGGGCCTGGCCATCACCACCGTGGCCTCCGAAGGTTTCGGCGACCGCATCATGAGCCGCCTGGAACTGGACGGCCGCCAGAACCACAGCTACCGCAGCCGAAGCCTCACGGGCGAGGAGAGCCTGCGCCTCTCGGGCGACGTGACGCTGAACGATACCGACACCAACGTCGTGCACCTGGGCAAGGGCGCACGCCTGGAGGTGGACCAGACCCGCGACGGCGTGCGCCGCCAGCTGCACGTATTCGGCAAGGACGGCGTGATCCAGCGCCGCTACTGGCGCAATGGCGACGAGCGGCCGTTCGACGACGAAGCCCGCCAGTGGCTGGCCGCTGCCCTGCCGGCGATGGTGCGCAACAGCGGCATCAACGCCGATGCCCGCGGCAAGCGCATCCTGCAGCGGGGCGGCGCCAACGCCCTGATGGCGGACATCGCGCAGATGCAAACCGACCATGCGCGGGCGAGCTACCTGCGCGTGCTTTACGCCAACGCCACCCTCGACCAGGCGCAGCTGCAGCAGTCGCTGGAAATCGCCCGGGACATCGACAGCGACTTCGAACTGCGCCGTGCGCTGCAGTCGGCGCTGTCTTCGACGCGCCTGGCGCCGGGGCATCGTGAGCAACTGCTGGGGCTGGCGGGCGAGTTCAGCTCGGACTTCGAGCTGGCGGAGCTGCTGATGGCCATCGCGGACGAGGTGCCGGCCTCGGGCCCGGCGCAGGACGCCTGGCAGCAGGCGCTGTCGCGCATCTCCAGCGACTTCGAGCATCGCCGCGTGCTGGAAGCCCTGCTCGCCCGGCCCGGGATCACCCCGGACGGCGTGCAGGCGGTGCTTGAATCGGCGGCGCGACTGGGCAGTGATTTCGAACTGCGCAGCCTGCTGGAGAAAACGGCGCGCCATGCCGGCGGCCACCCCGCCGTGCTGGCGACGTACATGGCGCGCACCGGTGAGCTGTCATCGGACTTCGAGTCGCGGCAGGCGCTGTCGGCACTCATCCAGGCCGGGCCGGTGGACGTGGCAACGGCGAATGCGGTGCTGGATGCGGTGGGCGGCGTGTCGTCGGACTTCGAAGCCGGCGAAGTGCTGCGCGAACTCGCCGCGCGCATGCCCGCCGACCAAACGCTGGTGAACCGCTATCGCGCCGCCGCCCGCGGCCTGGGCGACCACGAGCGCGGCCAGGCCGAGAAAGCCCTGGACCGCTTCGCCATCGCCGGCTGACCGCGCCGCCCATCTGTACCAGGTACATTTTCGCCTATATGTACCTGGTACATTTTCACGCGGGGTGTCAGGGGCGCGGATTCACCTGCAGGTCGGTCGAGGCGGTGCTGGCGCGGCTGCCCCGGCCGTACATCAGTTCGGCCACCGCGGGCGGGGCGAAGTAGCGGCCGGCGTGCGTGGCCTGCGTGTAGTAGTGCAGGTGGTGCCGGCCCTGCGGAAGCCGCTCGGCATAGAAGCGCACTTCGCTGGCGCCGGTCTGGCGGGTGTCGAACCACCACGAGCCCGGGTCCGCCAGGCGCTGCACGTCTTCGCCGGCCACGCCGCCCAGGCGCACGTCGCGCGTTACCAGGCCGCCTGGCACGGTGTCGGTGATGGCCACGAAGTGACGCATCGCCGGCACCACCACCGTCAGCGTGGTGCGCAGCCATTCGCCCTCGGTGACCGCGCCGTCGCCCAGTTCGCGCCATTCGCCGCCGCGCATCACCTGGTAGCTGCGCTCCAGCTGCAGGCCGGTGGCCTGGGCCACGGCGTCGCGCTGGTCCAGCACGTAGGCCACCTGCGCGCTGTAGTTCAGCGTGCCGTCGCTGCCGCCGCGCGGCGTAAGCGCGAGCTCGGCGGTGGGCGCCAGCGGCGTTTCCCACTGTGCGGTTTCTTCGCCGGGCGCCAGCGCCAGCTCGGTGGACTGCAGGCCGGCGGTGACGCCGACGCGCGCAGTGGCGGAGGTTTCCAGCGCCGCACCGGCGGCGCGCAGCGCCAGCAGGCACTGCACGCTGGCCTGTGAGTCCAGGCTGCCGGTGCCGCCCGCGTACAGGTCGGCCAGTCCGCGCAGCCACTGCTGGCGAACGCCCAGGTGTCCGGGGCTGCGGTCGAGCGTGAACAGCGTGGCGGTGATCGCGCACTGGTCGCGCAGCGGCGAGCCCATCAGCCAGGTGTAGTCGCCGCTGGCCTCGAGGATACGGCGAGCGCCGCGCCGGGTTCCGGCGTCGCGAAGCTCCTGCAGGCCCTGCGCCGCCAGCGCTTCGTGGCGCGGGTCGGCGGCGGCGGCGCGCACCAGTTCGCTGCGGCCGAACCAGCTCATGTGGATGCGCTGCGGCCACAGCCGCGGCACCACCGCCTCGTCCACGGCCTGGCCGTCGGTGGCCAGGGCACCGGCGGCGATGGCCACGCGCTCGGCTTCCCAGGGCCGGTCCTTGCCCGGGCGTTCGCGCCTGGCGAAGTCGCCCAGCTGCCCGCGCAGGGTTTCGCGCCAGTCCTTCGGCACCGCGTGGCCCAGCGCATCGAGCACCTGGAACCCGCGCAGGGTGTGCGCAGACAGCACCGGGTCGAGCTCGGAGTATTCGCTGTAGCCGCCGACGAAGTAGCGGTAGTGTTCCTCGTCATCCATGAACGACGGCGCATCGCGCAGCGTCGCGGCCACCACCTCGGCCGCGTCGGGCCAGGCCGCCGCGCTGTCGGGTGAGGCCAGTGCGATCGCCGCGCCGATGCCGCGGCTGAGCGTCTGTTCCCAGCAGCGGTGCGGGTAGTCGCGCAGATCGCGCAGCCAGCCGTCGCGCCAGGGGTCGGTGCCCTGGGCCACGACCACCGACAGCACGGGGCTGATGGCGCCGCGCGGCAGCCCGGGCCGCGACAGCGACAGCGGGCCGTCCTCGAGCCAGCCGGTCTGGGTGATGGCCACCTTGGCCAGGCGGCTGCGCACGTCCACCGCGGACGACAGCGCATCGGACGACACGTCGGTGGACGCTCGCGCCAGCAGGGCGATGCGGCCCGCGGCATCGGGCGCCAGCGCAATGCGCTGCGCCAGCGACGCCTGCGGGGCCAGCTTGCCATAGGCCTTCACGTCGCCGTCGGCGCCGGCGCCTTCGGTGCCCACCTGCAGCGCCACTGCGGCGGCCACGTCGGTGTTGTTGCGCGCCAGCACCGTGCCGCTGCCCTGGTCGCCCTGGAACAGGTGCGACGGCAGGCCGGCGCGGATCTCCAGCGGCAGCGTGGCCACGAAGGTTTCTTCGCCCCGGGTGAACGCATCGGCGTCGTCGCTGGTCCAGTACACCAGGCGCCAGCGCGTGAGGTTGTCGGGCAGGCGCACGCGCAGTTCGCGCGACTCGCCCGGCGCCAGCGCCTCGCCGGCGTTCCAGTAGGCCGTCACCGGGAAGCGGCTGCGCACGCGCGCCAGGGGCGGGCCTTCGGAGGGCGTGGCTTCGCGCGGCACCGCAGTGGCGGGCAGGGAGCCCGTCGTTTCCAGGTCCGAGCGCTTGATGCGGCTGCCGGTGACTTCGATCGAGTCGAGCGTGGCGCTTTCCCCACCGTAGCCAAGCACCGGCGAGGCGACTTCCGTGGACACGCGCTGCTGCGTGCGCTCGAAAAGGTTGGGCACGCTCGTCCACGGCCCGAAGCCATGCCAGCGGGCGCCGGACCACTCTTCCAGCAGGCCGGTGAAGCGCCGCCCGTTCGGATCGGTGACGCCATGCGACCCGGCGGCCTGCTGGTGCACCGAATCGTCCACGATGGCCAGCGTGACCAGGCGCGGGGCCGGGCTGCCGTTGTGCAGGCGCAGCACCAGGTCTTCGCCGGGCGCACGCGCGCCGGGATCCAGCGTGACGGCGACCTTGCCGGTCTCCTGGCGCGCCACGGGCACGCGCACCACGGCATTGAGCGTGGCCGGGTCCGGCGCGCCCGTCGCGCCAGCCTCGGCGATGGGCCGCAGCAGCACGCGCACCGACACGCCCGGCGCCCACGCCACCGGCATCGCCACGCGCAGCTCGGTGTCCGTCCCGACCTCCTGCACCCAGTGCTGCAGCACGTTCTCGTACTCCACCACGAACAGTGCGCTGGCCCGCGCATGCGGCTGCAGCAGGCGCAGCACCGCGTCGCCGCCGGCTTCGGGCGGCGTCGCCAGCGTCAGCTCGGCAGTGGGCTTGGCGCCCGGGCGCGCGGGGCCGGCGCCGCCGTAGAAGTAGCGGCTGAACACCGCCGGCGCCGCGCCGTCGGCCTCGGCGACGAAGCGGTACTCGCCGGGCTCGGGCGCGCGGAAGGCGCAGGGAGCCACGGTGCCGACGTCCAGCTCGCAGCGCGCCAGCACCTCGACCTCGTCGCCGCTGCCGTCGCGCTCGATGCGCACGCTCACACGGCCGGTGGTGATCGCCACGCCTTCGGCGGTGGCCAGCACGGCCTCCAGCTTCGGGTCCTCGTTCGACGACAGCCACCAGCCTTCGCTGCGCAGGCCCACGTAGCGATCGTGCGCGGTGTAAACCACGCTGGCCACGGGGCTGGCGCTGGACGCGGCGCCGGGAACGGTGACGATGGCATTGACCCGGATCTCGCCGATCGCCACCTCGTCGTTTTCGTCTGCGTCGCCGTGCAGGAAGCGCGGCGGCAGCGTGCCGGCGAAGCGGGCCTTGCCGCGGCCGTCCAGCACCGCCACGCGCGACAGCGTGGCCAGCGGATCCACGTCTGCCTCCTCGCCGTCGGCGCTCAGCGGGCTGGCGAAGGTGAAGCGCGCAAAGGCCGGGTAGATCGTGCCGAACGCCTTCGGCGCGAGATGCGCCCTGGCCTCCACCTGGGCTCCCACGGCGCCGCCGCCGGAGTAAAAGCCGCCCTCGATGTCCAGCGCGAGTTCGCTGCCGGCCCGCACGTGCTTGCGGTCGAAGGCGCTGCTGGCCCATACGGCCTGGCTGTCGAAGCGCGCCACGTCGAAGCAGGCGCCGCTGGGGCTGAAGTACCCGGCCGAGGTGTCGTCGGCGCGGCTGATGCAGTAGGTGCCGTCGGCAAGCTGCGCCGACAGCGGGCGCTGGCCTGACACGCTGCCCCAGGCGTCACCTGGCGCCGACCATGCGTCCAGCGCCGGGCGTTCGCCCTGTTTGCGCAATACCAGGGCCGTGTCGCCGGCTTTCTCCGCCAGGGGCCGCAGGCGGTTGCCCTCGCGCTGCCGCGACCAGATGCGGAACTGCACCGTTTCGCCGGGCCGGTACAGCAGGCGGTCGCTGACGCCGAAATGGCGCTTCGCGTCGTCGCCGCCGTAGTAAGCGTCGGCGTCCCATTCGCGCTCGGGGATCGCTTCCACCGGCAGCGCCGACCAGCCCGACAGCACCGGCATCACCGACTGGCGGCCGCCGTGGCGCACGCGCACCACGCGGGTCTGCGTGCGCTCGTCTTCCATTTCGTCGCGCGGGGCCGGAACGTAGCCCACGCCATCGGCGCCGGTGCGGCCGCGCGCCAGCACCTTTTCACGGCCCTGCGCGGTGACCCGCAGCAGTTCGATGGTGGCGTCGGCGATGGGCGCGGCGCTGTCCCAGTCGGTGGCCCACACCATCACGCGATCGGCGTCGGCGGCGGCGATCAGGTTGAACGGGGCCACGGCCACGGCGTAGCCGCCGCCGGATTCACCGCGCACGCCGGCCAGCGTCAGGCCGCCCCGCCGCGCGATGTCGCCGCGCGGTGCCTCGGCGCGCCACGGCAGGTAGCGGTTGGTGATGCCCGCCATCGGCAGCGTGCTGTCGCGCCGCCACGTGCGCCGGCCCGTGCCCAGTTCGGCCACGGTGAGGGTGTCGGCCAGGTTGCGCACTTCCAGCGCCAGCGCGGCGTCTTCGCCCGGGCGCAGCAGGCGCGTGGTGGGTTCGCTGCGCACGTCGGCCGCATAGTCGCGGAACACCAGCGTGGGCGCGGGGCCGGCTTCGATCAGGCTGCCGTCGTCGGCGCGCAGGTCGGCCGGCAGCACGATGGGCAGGCGCAGGCCGGCGGCCTTGGCGGAGAAGCCGACGTAAAAACGTGCGCCTTCTTCGCCGCAGTTCCAGCGGCAATGGTTCTTCTCGGGGCTCGAGGCCAGGCCGGGCAACCCCGCCGCGATGCGTTCGGCTTCGCCCGGCGCCAGGCGGCGGGTGAACACCAGGCTGACGTCGGCATCCGGTGCACATTCGGTGCTGTAGCCCCGGCGCAGCTCGGCCGCTGACATCGCGATGGGCGACCACCCGCAGCCCATGCCGGCCAGCCGCAGGGGTTCATTCACCCACATGCTCCGCAATGTCTTCGCCTCACCGCGCACGGGCCCGGCGCTGCTGCGCAGGCCTTCCCGCACCGACACCACCAGCGTGCCGCGGTTGCCGGGCCAGGACGTGGGCACCGCGGTGAAGGCGGTGCCCCCCTCGTTGAGATAGATCGTCGCGAGCTGCTTTTCCGTCAGCGGCTGCAGCGTGTAGTCCAGCAGCGCCCCGTCCAGGCGCAGCTCGAGCACCCGGGCCAGGTCCTGCGCCGACACCGGCATGTCGCGGGAGATGATGCGCAGCTCGGGCTGGCCGGCGCGCCAGTCGCGCACGTCCAGGTCCACGCGGGGTCGTGACGACACCAGGGTGAGTTCGGTGGGCGCCAGCTCGGCGCCTGCCTGCGACCAGAGGCCGCCCGCCAGCTGCAGGCGGTACGACGTGGCCTGCCGCACGGGGGACGTGCTGCCCTCGGGCAGGTCGCAGGCCAGCGCCGTGTCGTCCTGCCAGTACCAGCGGCAGTCCACGCGCGGGGTCAGCGTCACGCCGGCGCTGTCGCTGCGGCCGCGCCAGGTGAGCATGGGCTGGTCGAACTGGATCACCAGCTGGTCGGTGTCGATTCCCGCGTCTTCGACCTTGGGCGGCTCGGCGGCGGCGTGCGCGCACGAAGCCGTGGCCAGCAGCAGGGCCACGGCGAGGCGGAGTGGAGAGGTCATGGCGGAGTCCCGGGTCAGGGGCCGCGCCCCGCTTCAGGCCGAGCAGACCATCGCGCGGGGAAGAGCGTCAAGCGCGCACCGGGGCCGGTGCGCGCCTGTGTGCCGCGTCAGGCGGCCGATGCGGCCTTGGCGGCCGGCGAACGCCACGCCGCCAGCAGCTCGGCTTCGCGCGCCTTGGCCTTGGCGAAGTGCGCTTCCTTGACGTGGCCGAAGCCGCGGATGTGCTCGGGCACCGCGGCGATTTCCGCGGCCAGTCCGACGTTGTTGCCGTCCAGCGTGCCCAGCAGTTCTTCCACCGTGCGCGCGTAGTCGGTGATCAGCTGGCGCTCCATGCGGCGCTCGTCGGTCTTGCCGAAGAGGTCGAACGCACCGCCGCGCAGGAACTTCAGGCGCTTGATCAGCTTGAACGCCGTGAAGATCCACGGCCCGTACTCCTGCTTCACCAGGTGGCCGTCGGCGTCGCGCTTGGAGAACATCGGCGGCGCCAGGTTGAAGTGCAGCCGGTAGTCGCCGTCGAACTGCTGCTCGATGCGCTTCATGAAGTCGCCCGACGTGTACAGGCGCGCCACTTCGTACTCGTCCTTGTAGGCCATGAGCTTGAAGTAGTAGCGAGCCACCGCCTCGGTGAGCGCGGTGGAACCGGGCGCCTTGCGCGCCTCGGCCTGGCGCACCTTGTCCACCAGGGCCACGTAGCGGCCGGCGTAGGCCTTGTCCTGGTAGTCGGTGAGGAAGCGGACGCGGCGCTCGATGGTTTCGTCGAGCGTTGTGGACAGCGCTTCGTCGTCGAGGGTCGAGGCTGTCGGGCCTGAAGGCCCTCCCACAGGTTCCGCCAGGCCGGCGGCTTCCAGCACGGCCTGCGGATCAATGGCGGCCAGGCGGCCCCAGGCGAACGCCGTCTTGTTCATCTCGATGGCGGCGCCGTTGAGCTCGATCGCGCGCACCAGGGCCTCGAAGCTGATCGGCACCAGGCCGCGCTGCCAGGCCACGCCCAGCATGAACAGGTTGGTGGCGATGGCGTCGCCCATCAGCGACGTGGCGATGTCGGTGGCGGCGATCTGCAGCGGCTCGCGGCCGCCCATGGCGGTGCGGATGGCGTCCACGATGCCTTCGGCCGGGAACTGCATGTCCGGCATGCGGGTGAACGGGCCCGGCATGGCCTGGTAGTCGTTGATCACCACCTGGGTGCGGTCGGCGCGGATCTTGGACAGCGCCCAGTAGTCGTTCACCACCACCATGTCGCAGCCCAGCACCAGGTCGGCTTCGCCGGCGGCGATGCGCACGGCGTGGATGTCGGCCGGCGTGCGCGCAATGCGCACGTGGGTGGTGACGGCGCCGCCCTTCTGGGCCAGGCCGGTCTGGTCGAGCACGCTGGCGCCCTTGTTTTCCAGGTGCGCGGCCATGCCCAGCAGCGCGCCGATGGTCACCACGCCGGTGCCGCCCACGCCGGTGATCAGGATGTTCCAGGGCTGGTCCAGGTTGCCCGCGATGACGGGCGCCGGCAGGTTGGCCAGGCGGTCGGCGTTGCCCACGCCCTTGCGCTTGCGCAGCCCGCCGCCCTTCACCGAAACGAAGCTGGGGCAGAAGCCCTTCACGCAGCTGAAGTCCTTGTTGCAGTTGCTCTGGTCGATCTCGCGCTTGCGGCCGAACTCGGTTTCCTTGGGCAGCACGGCCACGCAGTTCGACTTCACGCCGCAGTCGCCGCAGCCTTCGCACACCAGCGAATTGATGGCGATGCGCTTGGCCGGGTCCACGGCCTTGCCGCGCTTGCGGCGGCGGCGCTTCTCGGCCGCGCAGGTCTGGTCGAAGATGATGACGGTGGTGCCGGGCACTTCGCGCAGGCGCTTCTGCTGGCTGTCGAGCTCGGCGCGGTCAAAGAACTCCACGCCCGAGGGGAAGATGGACTTGTCGCTCCACTTCTCGATGTCGTCGCTCAGCACCACGATGGTTTTCACGCCTTCGCTGCGCACCTGGTGCGCGATGTCGGGCACGGTGAGCGTGCCGTCCACCGGCTGGCCGCCGGTCATGGCCACGGCGTCGTTGTAGAGGATCTTGTAGGTGATGTTCACCTTGGCCGCGATGGACTGGCGGATGGCCAGCGAGCCGGAGTGGAAATAGGTGCCGTCGCCCAGGTTCTGGAAGACGTGCTTTTCCTCGGTGAACGGCGCCTGGCCCGACCACGTGACGCCTTCGCCGCCCATGTGGGTGAAGGTGTCGGTCTTGCGGTCCATCCACGTGACCATGTAGTGGCAGCCGATGCCGCCGAGCGCGCGCGAGCCTTCCGGCACCACGGTGGACGAGTTGTGCGGGCAGCCGGCGCAGTAGTGCGGCACGCGCGGGAAGTTGGCGCGCGGCTGGGCCAGCTCGCTTTCCTTGTCGTGCATCCACTGCAGCACGCCGCGGATCTGTTCGGTGTCGTGGAACTTCTGGATGCGGCGGCCGATGACGCCGGCGATGGTGGCCGGGGTCAGTTCGTTGGTGCTGGGCAGCACCCAGTTCTCGAGTTCGTCGTACTTGCCGATGATGCTGGGGCGGTGCTCCCAGTTGTACATGTACTCCTTCATCTGGCGTTCGATGAAGCTGCGCTTCTCTTCCACCACGATGATGTCCTGCAGGCCGCGCGCGAACTCGCGGATGCCCAGCGGCTCCAGCGGCCAGGTCATGCCGACCTTGTAGACGCGGATGCCGATGTCTTCGGCCATCTTGCGGTCGATGCCCAGGTATTCCAGCGCCTGCAGCACGTCCAGGTAGCTCTTGCCGGTGGTCACGATGCCCAGGCGCGCCTTGGGCGAATCGAACACCACCTTGTCGATGTGGTTGGCGCGGGCGAAGGCCTGCGCGGCCTTCACCGCGTACTGGTGCAGGCGCATTTCCTGGTTCAGCGGCGGGTCCGGCCAGCGGATGTTCAGGCCGCCCTGCGGCATTTCGAAATCGCCCGGCAGGATGATGTCCAGCTGGTGCGGGTTCACGTTCACCGAGGCGGACGATTCCACCGTTTCGGCAATCGTCTTGAAGCCGATCCAGCGGCCCGTGTAGCGGCTCATGGCCCAGCCCAGCAGGCCCATGTCCAGGATGTCCTGCACGCCGGCGGGGTTGAGGATGGGCATCATCGCGCTTTCAAACTCGCCCTCCGAGCCGTGCGGCAGCGTGGACGAGCGGCAGGCGTGGTCGTCGGCGGCCAGCGCCAGCACGCCGCCCATGCGCGAGGTGCCGGCGGCGTTGCCGTGCTTGAACACGTCGCCGCAGCGGTCCACGCCCGG
>DAORUD010000004.1:0-27452 GCA_035433005.1 Arenimonas sp.
AACCGCGCTCGATGCCGGCCCAGCGCGGGTCGGTGGCCCACTCTTTCTTCAGCTGTTCGGCGGTGGGGAGGGTCGTGGTCATGGCGGTGTCCTTGGGCGGTTTGTAAAGGGCGTTGTAGGAGGGCCTTCAGGCCCGATGCTTTTCGGCGAAGGGCGTCGGGCCTGAAGGCCCTCCTACAGGGAGTCGTAAGGGGTCAGTCGAGGCGCTCGTAGGCCGGCAGGGTCAGGAACTCGGCCAGCTCCTTGGCGTGCGTGAGTTCGTCGAGCAGGGCGATGGCGTCATTGATGCGCGCGCCGCCCGGCAGCTTCATGCGGTCGGCCAGCTTGGACGGCAGCGCCATCAGCGCGCGGTCGAACAGCGAGAAGTCCACCGGCGAGCCGTCGTCCAGGTGCAGGTCGCCGTGGTGCAGCCACTGCCACAGCTGGGCGCGGCCGATCTCGGCGGTGGCGGCGTCCTCCATCAGCCAGTGGATGGGCACGCAGCCCTGGCCGTCGAGCCAGGCGGCGATGTAGCGCACGCAGACTTCCACGTTGTTGTCGAAGCCCTTGCGGGTGATCGTGCCCACGCTGGGCCGGATGAGCGCATCGCGGTCCACGGCCACGTCGTCGCGGCGCACGGCGTGCTGGTTCGGGCCGGGCATCTTCTCGTCGAACACTTCGCGCGCGATCGGGATCAGCGCCGGATGCGCCACCCAGGTGCCGTCGTGGCCGGCGCTGGCTTCGCGCAGCTTGTCGGCGCGCACGCGGGCCAGGGCTTCCTGGTTGGCGATCGGGTCGCCGCTGATCGGGATCTGCGCGGCCATGCCGCCCATGGCGTGGGCGCCGCGGCGGTGGCAGGTCTGGATAAGCAGTTCGGAGTACGACTTCAGGAACGGCTGGGTCATGCCCACCTGGCTGCGCTCGGGCAGCACGCGGTCGCGGTGGCGGCGGAAGGTCTTGAGGTAGCTGAAGATGTAGTCCCAGCGGCCGCAGTTCAGGCCGACGATGCGGGTGCGCAGGGCGTGCAGGATTTCGTGCATCTCGAACACGGCCGGCAGCGTCTCGATCAGCACCGTCACCTTCATGGCGCCGGCCGGCAGGCCCAGGCGCGCCTCGATGAAGTCCAGCACGTCGTTCCAGAGCGCCGCTTCCTCCATGGACTGCAGCTTGGGCAGGTAGAAGTAGGGGCCGCGGTCCCTGGCCTGCAGGGCGGCCGCGTTGTGGAAGGCGAACAGGCCCAGGTCGAACAGGCTGCCGCTCATGCGGCGACCGTCCACCAGCACGTGCTTCTCGTCCAGGTGCCAGCCGCGCGGGCGCACGATCAGCACGGTCTTGGACGCGGGATCGAGCACGTAGTGCTTGCTGCCGTCCGGCGCCATCCAGTCCAGGCTGCCGGCCACGGCCTTGCGCAGGGCGCGCTGGCCGGTGAGCAGGTTCTCCCAGGTCGGGCAGGTGGAGTCCTCGAAGTCGGCCATGTAGCAGCTGGCGCCCGAGTTCAGGGCGTTGATCACCATCTTCGGGTCCACCGGGCCGGTGATTTCGACGCGGCGGTCGAGCAGCGCGGCCGGCAGCGGCGCCACGGTCCAGTCGCCTTCGCGGATGGCGCGGGTGTCGGCGCGGAAGTCGGGCAGTTCGCCGGCGTCGAAGCGGGCCTGGCGCTGTCGGCGGGCGGCCAGGCGGGCCTGGCGCTGGGGCTCGAAGGTGCGCTGCAGGTCCACCAGGAAGCCCAGGGCCGCCGGGGTCAGCAGATCCTCTTGGCCGGCCTGCCGCGGGCCGTGCAGTTCCAGGGGTGAAACGGTCCGCGCTGCGTCGCCTGCCATGGTCGTGCTCCTCTTGTTCCGGAACCCGACGCTAGGCCTGCGACTAATCTTTGACAAAGCAAATGTTTTGATAGTTACTATTAACTCGCTTTATATCAATGAAGGAACAAGGGCTTATGGCCGGCCCGAGCGCCCGTTTCTACTACAAAGGCGATCGCCTCAAGCCGCTTCGGGCCTTTTGCCAGGTGGCGCGCCTGGGGTCGGTGTCGCGCGCGGCCGAGGCCCTGTTCCTCAGCCAGCCTGCGGTGACCCTGCAGCTGCAGGCCATCGAGCGCGAGCTGGGCACGCCCCTGTTCGAGCGCATCGGCCGGCGCTTCAGCCTCACCCGCGAAGGCCAGGTGCTGTACGACATCGCCCGCCCCCTGGTGGAGGGCCTGGACGGCCTGGATGCCGAGTTCCGCAGCAAGATCAAGGGCCTGCAGGCCGGCGAACTGCACGTGGCGGCCGGCAGCTCCACCATTCTCTACCTGCTGCCGGCCCTGGTTCAGGCCTTCCGCCAGCAGCATCCCGAGGTGCAGCTGGTGCTGCACAACGTCACCGGGCAGGACGGCCTGGGCCTGCTGCGCTCGGATGCGGTGGACCTGGCGGTGGGCTCGATGCTGGACGTGCCGACCGACCTGGCCTATGCGCCGGTCTATTCCTTCGACCCGATGCTGATCTGCCCGCCCGGGCACCCGCTGGCCACCAAGCCCGACCTGCGGCTGGAGGACCTGTCGCCCTACGGATTGATCCTGCCGCCGCGGCGGCTCACCACCTACCGGCTGGTGGACCTGGTGTTCCAGCAGCGGCGCGTGCCCTACACCGTGGCGCTGGAAGTGGGCGGCTGGGAGGTGATCAAGCAGTACGTGGCCATGGGCCTGGGCATTTCCATCGTCACCAGCATCTGCCTGACCGAAGCCGACGAGAAGCGGCTGGTGGCGCGCAACCTGGGCGAGTACTTCCCGCCGCGCAGCTACGGCGTGGTGATGCGCAAGGGCAAATACCTCAGCCCGCAGGCGCGCGATTTCATCGACCTGATCAAGCCGGGCCTGTTCGAGCGCCGCGACTACTTCGACACCGGCGCGTCCGAGCGCTGAGAAGGCTCAGAGGGTGTCGCGGTTCTTGCCGACGAAGGGCCGGTAGTGGGCGCGGATGACGGCCATGTCGGCCTCGTAGTCGCTGCTGGTTTCGAACAGCCGGTCCAGTACGACGCGTTTCCCGGGGTAGTCGAAGCCGGCGCAGAACACCGGCACGCCGGCCTGGCGGGCGATCTTCCAGTATCCCGGCTTCCAGCGCTCCACGCGCTTGCGGGTGCCTTCGGGCGCCAGCACGAACCACATGCGGTCGGAGGCGCGGATCTCGGCGGCCGTCTGCTCGACGATGCCGCCGGGCCTGCTGCGGTCCACCGGATGGCCGCCCAGCTTGCGCAGCAGCCAGCCCAGCGGGCCCCGGAACAACTCGGCCTTGGCGATGAAGGTGATGTCCACGCCCATGGCCAGCTTCGCCGCCAGGCCCCAGACGGCGTCCCAGCCCGACGAATGCGGCGCCGCAATCACGACCAGGCGCGGCAGGTCGGGCCAGTCGCCGCTGATGGTCCAGCCGCCAACGCGTAGCACGCTGCGGCCGATCCAGCGGCTCACTGGCCCGCCGTTGCGCGGCGCGCTCGGCGGAAGCGCGGGGACGCGGGTCATTCGCGGTCCCAGCCGCTGGCGCTGCGCTGCCGCTTCACCGTGGAGCGCTCGCGCTTGGCGCCCAGCCGCCGCTCCTTCGAGCCTTTGGTGGGCTTGGTGGCCACGCGCTTCTTGGGCGCGGTGAGCGCCGCGACGATCACGGCCGCCAGGCGCTCGCGCGCGTCTTCGCGGTTGCGGTCCTGGGTGCGGAAGCGCTGGGCGCTGAGCACCAGCACGCCGTCGTCGGTGATGCGGCGGTCGCGGCGCGCCAGCAGCCGCTCGCGCACCGCCTCGGGCAGCGACGGCGAGCGCGCCACGTCGAAACGAAGCTCCACCGCGGTGGACACCTTGTTGACGTTCTGCCCACCCGGGCCGCTGGAGCGCACGAAGCGCTCTTCCAGCTCCTGGTCGGGAATGGCCAGCGTGGGCGATATCTGCAGCATGGGCGGAATTCTACTGTAGGAGGGCCTTCAGGCCCGATGCCCTTCGCGAAAAAACATCGGGCCTGAAGGCCCTCCTACACCCGGGGAGGGGGGCCGGTACAATCGCCGGCCTATGTCCGGCCTCAACACCCCCCAGCAAGAAGCCGTCGCCTACGTGGGCGGCCCCCTGCTCGTGCTCGCCGGCGCGGGCAGCGGCAAGACCAAGGTGATCACCGAGAAGATCGCCCACCTGATCGCCACCGGCCGGCACGAGGCGCGGCACATCGCCGCCATCACCTTCACCAACAAGGCCGCCAAGGAAATGCGCGAACGCGTGGCCAAGCGCGTGAAGGGCGACGCGGCCGAAGGCCTCACCATCTCCACCTTCCACTCGCTGGGGCTGCGCTTCCTGCAGATCGAGCATGAGCGCGCGAAGCTGCGCCGCGGCTTCTCGATCTTCGACGGCGACGACCAGATGGCCATCATCAAGGACCTGGCCACGCCGGGCCTGAAGAACGACGCCCTGTATTCGATCCAGAACCTGATCAGCGCCGCCAAGAACAACGCGCTGAGCCCGGAGCAGGCCGCCGAGGCCGCGCGCTCGGGCCGCGAGCGCGAGGCCGCGGGCATCTACGCCCGCTACCAGGCTCGCCTGCAGGCGTACAACGCGGTGGACTTCGACGACCTGATCCGGCTGCCGCTGACCCTTCTGGAAGCCGACGCCGACCTGGCCGCCGGCTGGCGCGAGCGCCTGCGCTACCTGCTGGTGGACGAGTGCCAGGACACCAACGGCGCCCAGTACCGCCTGCTGAAACAGCTGGCCGGCCCGAAGGGCAACATGACCTGCGTGGGCGACGACGACCAGAGCATCTACGCCTGGCGCGGCGCCCAGCCCGAGAACCTCGACCAGCTGGCCACCGACTACCCCCACCTCAAGGTGGTCAAGCTCGAGCAGAACTACCGCTGCACGGCGCGCATCCTGCGCTGCGCCAACACCCTGATCGAGAAGAACCCGCACGCCCACCCCAAGAAACTGTGGAGCCAGCACGGCGACGGCGAGCCGGTGCGCGTCTGGGAATGCCGCAACAACGAACACGAGGCCGAGCGCGTCGCCAGCGAGATCCACTACCTGCACCAGGCCAAGGAAATCCCGTTCGGCGAGTTCGCCATCCTGTTCCGCGGCAACCACCAGTCGCGGCCGCTGGAAAAGGCGCTGCAGCTTCTGCGGATCCCCTACCACCTCAGCGGCGGCACCAAGTTCCTGGACCGCGCCGAGGTGAAGGATGCGCTGTGCTGGCTGCAGGTGCTGGCCAACCCCGACAACGACGCCGCCTTCCTGCGCGCCATCGCCGCGCCCAAGCGCGAGGTGGGCGCCACCACGCTGGAAAAGCTGGCGGCGATGGCGCACACCGCCGGCCTGTCCATGTCGGTGGCGGCCGGGCAGATCGGCTTCCTCAAGCAGCTCACGCCGCGCGCGGCGGCGGGCCTGGACGAGTTCACGCGCATCGTCGAGCGGCTGCGCGATGCGGCCGAAACGCTCACGCCGGCCGAGCTGGTGCCGAAGCTGGCGCTGGAAAGCGGCCTGCTGGCGATGGTGCGCAGCCAGTGCAAGGACGACGCCAGCTACCAGCGCCGCAAGGCCAACATTGACGAGCTGGCCTCGTGGTTCGAGGGCGCGCGCGGCGGCGGCCCGGGCGAGCTGGCCGCGCAGCTGGCCCTGCTGTCGAACGCCGACCGCGGCGAACCCGGCAATGCCGTGCGCCTGATGAGCCTGCACGCCGCCAAGGGCCTGGAGTTCCGCGCCGTGTTCGTGGTGGGCTGCGAGGACGGCAACCTGCCGCACGAAGCCAGCCTCGAGGAAAACCGCCTCGACGAAGAGCGCCGCCTGATGTACGTCGGCATCACCCGCGCCAAGGAGCGGCTGTACCTGTCGCACAGCGCCGAGATCAAGCGCTGGGGCGCCCTGGAGCACCTGCTGCCCAGCCGTTTCCTGGATGAACTCCCCGCCGCCGACCTGCTGCGCGACGGCCTGGACCCCGAGCGCGAATCGGCCGAGAAGAAGCAGCGCGGCCGCGCCCACATGGACGCCATCGCGGCGCTTTTCGGCGACGGCTGAAGATCGGGGAAAGTAGTGAAGAGGAAATAGGAAATAGTGGAGGGCAGGAAGGCGGCCCTCCGCTTTCCTCTACTTCCTGTTCCCTCTTCACTATTTCCCGCTTTCCTCTCCCACGATCTCCCGCCAATCCAGCGCGCCCCGCACCGGCAACGCAAGCCCCAGCGCCTGCTCGGCGGCGGCATGCTCCGCCGCGCAAAACACCCCCGACGCGCGGTCCACCGTCTGCACCGAACCGCCGGCATCGTTCATCAGGCAGTCGGGGCCGTCCTGGCGGTGCGGCACGCCGACCACGTGGCCCAGCTCATGCAGTACGACCTTGACCGCGCGTTCGACCAGGCGGCGGCGGTCGGCGTTGCGATGCATGCGGAACGACGACACCACGCCCACGCGGCCGCCCAGGTAGGCCAGGCCAAGCACGCCCCAGTCGGGGTGCTCG
Source organism: Arenimonas sp. (assembly GCA_035433005.1). Lineage (GTDB taxonomy): Bacteria > Pseudomonadota > Gammaproteobacteria > Xanthomonadales > Xanthomonadaceae > Arenimonas. The sequence goes on from DAORUD010000004.1 coordinate 6,423, forward strand.
CCCTTCGTGATCGAGACGTCCACCGCAGTGAAGCCCATCACCGCATGGCAGCCGCGTTCGACCGGCAGCACGTCGTCGCGCAGGTGGTCGAGCAGGCGCTGGGCGCGATACCGGCTGCGCGGCGGATACCAGGCGCTGGCGGGCAAGGGCCGGTCAGGCAGCACGCGCACGCGGAAGCCGTAGGCCTGTTCGATGCCGCGGCCCAGCGGGGCCAGCAGCGTGGAATCGTGCCGGCCCAGTGGCTGGAGACAAACGGTCTGGTCGGCCGCGCTGCGGCGCGCGAAAAGTGCCGGCGCCGGCGCGGCGGCGGACGCCGGCACCGGGCCCACGGCGGCCACCGGGGCCGGACCTGACCCTGCCGGCCGCCACAGCGCGGCCACCAGCCCGCCCGCGGCCAGCAGCAGCGAGGCGGCCAGGCCGACGCGTTTCAAAGCCGGTTTCCTACCCATGTTCCGGAATCATGGCACGCCCGCACACAGCGCCTGTCACGCGGCGCGGGTAAACTTGCAGGCTACGAAAAAGGACGCCTGACGATGACCCCGCTCAAGACCCTCGCCCTCTCGGCCCTGGTGCTGGCGCTCGCCGCCTGCCAGACCCTGCCCGCCAACGACGACACCCTCACCGACCAGGAGCTGGCGCAGGTCGTGCCCACCCCGGTGCGCAAGAAGGTGCCCGACGCGCCGGTGCTGCCGGCGGCCAACGACAACCTCAACGCCGTGGCCTGGATCCAGGCTTCGCTCGAGTACCGGCTGATCGCCGGCCAGACCTACCGCAGCGCGCTCTACCAGCTCGACCGCGCGCTCAAGACGCCCGACTGGGACGCCCTGGTGCCGGGCGAACGCGCCAACCCGGCCACCGGCCTGGCCCCGGCCGTCATCGTGGACATCGACGAGACCGTGCTGGACAACTCGCCCTACCAGGCCCGCCTGGTGCGCGACGGCCTGTCCTACGACGAAACCACCTGGGACGCCTGGGTGCGCGAGGAAAAGGCCACGCCCGTGCCGGGCGCGCTGGAGTTCGCGCAGGCTGCCGCCGCGCGCGGCGTCACCGTCTTCTACGTCACCAACCGCGCCGCCCACCTGGAAGAACCCACGCTCAAGAACCTGCGCGCCGCCGGTTTCCCGATCGAAAAGCCCGAGCAGTTCCTGGGCCTGGGCTTCTTCGTCGAGGGCTGCGAATCGGAGGGCTCGGAAAAGGGCTGCCGCCGCCAGTACGTCGGCCGCACGCACCGGGTGCTGATGCAGTTCGGCGACCAGATCGGCGACATGGTGACCATCGTGGCCAACAACCCGGCGGGCCGCGAAGCGGCGATGGCGCCGCACGCCGCCTGGATCGGCGAGCGCTGGTTCGTGCTGCCCAACCCCACCTACGGCAGCTGGGAGCCGGCGCTGTTCAACAATGCCTGGACCCTGCCCGAGAACGAGCGCCGGCAGATGAAGCTGCAGTCGCTCAAGTACGCCGAGTAAGCCATGACCGCCGTCCGCGACCGCCTGATCTTCGCCCTCGACGTGCCCACGGCGGCCGAGGCCCGCGCCTGGGTGGACCGGCTGGGTGATTCGGTCGGCTTCTACAAGATCGGCATGGAGCTGCTGACCAGCGGCGACTACTTCCGCGTGCTGGACGAACTGGCCGGCCGGGGCAAGAAGGTGTTCGTGGACCTGAAGTTCCACGACGTGCCGGCCACCGTGGCGTCCACCATCCGGGGCCTGGCCCGGTACCCGGTCGATTTCTGCACCATCCACGGCCAACATGACGGCATGATGCGCGCCGCTTCGCAGGAGAAGGGCAGTATAAAGCTGCTGGCGGTCACCGTGCTCACGTCCATGGATCGCAGCGATCTTCGGCAATTGGGCATCGATCGTGAGCCTTCGGAGGTGGTGGTGGAGCGCGCCCTGGCGGCCCGGGCCGCCGGCTGCGACGGCGTGATCTCGTCGGGCCAGGAGGCCGCCGCGCTGCGCCAGGCCACCGGCCCGGGCTTCCTGATCGTCTGCCCCGGCATCCGGCCGGCCGGCCCGGCCGGGGACGACCAGAAGCGCACCGTGGACGTGCCCACGGCCTTCGCCGCCGGCGCCGACCACATCGTCGTGGGCCGCCCGATCCGCCAGGCCGCCGACCCGGCCGCCGCCGCCGAGGCGATCCAGGCCCAGATCGCCGCCGCCCTGGGCGCCTGAAGCCCCGCTGGCCGGGCCCGGCCCGGCAACAGGTCGTGAACATGCGATCTGCTAGATTCGGCGCCTGCCAAACCAACGTACCCGACCCCGACGCATGACCCGAAGACTCCCCGCCTGGGCCCTGCTGGCCCTGCTCGCCCTCGTCCTGGCCCTGGGCGCCTGCCGCAAGGACAGCCCCGACGCGGCCCAGGCCCCGGGCGATCCCGTGGCCGCCGTGGAGGGCCTGGCGAAGGCCCTGCGCGACAACGACCTGGTGCGCTACTCGCAGCTGAGCCTGCCGCCCGACCTGCACGCCCGCACCGAGTCGCTCTGGAACCGCCGGGTGGCCGAGGCCGGCCCCGTGGACGACGCCGACGCCGCCGAGTACGACAAGCTGATGGCGCGCCTCACCGCGCCCCAGGCCGAGGCCGAGCTGATGCGCGACCTCGAGCCCAAGCTGGCCAAGCTCGAAGTCGAGATCGCCGGCCAGTGGCCGATGATGCAGGCCACGGCCATGATCTTCCTCAACGCCGCCATCCAGGCCAACACCGAACTCAGCGCCGAGGAAAAGGCCCACGGCAACGAGGTCGTGGCCGGCCTGATGGCCTGGGCACAGCCCTCCCTGTTCACCGACCGCGCCCGCGCACGCACCGCCGTGGCGGCCCTGGTCCAGACCGCCGGCGAACTGGACCTGCCCACCCTGGCCCAGGCCCGCGCCCTGCCCATGGTGCCGGCGATGGAAAAGGGCGGCATCGCCCTGGCCGGCATCAAGCGCGTCACCCTGGCCTACGGCCTGGACCTCGACCGGGCGCTGGACGGCGTCAAGGCCGAACTGGTGTCGGCCCAGGGCGACACCGCCCGCGTGAAGGTCAGCTACCCGCTGCTGGATGAAACCGTCAGCTTCGAGATGGAAATGATCCGCCGCGGCGACGGCTGGTACAGCGCGCAGTCGGTGCGCGACGCCGAGGCCGAACTGGCCGACGCCGGCGAAACGGCCGCGCCGGCCCAGACCGGAGCCGCGGCCGACGCCGCCGGTTGAGCCCCGCCATGGACCAACCGCAAACCCCGGCGACCCCGCCGCAGCCGCCCCGACCGCGCGCGAAGCCGCCCCTGTGGGCGCGCTTCATGGAAAAACTGCTGCAGCCCTGGATCGAGATCAAGCGCGAACCGGTGGTGCCGCCTTTCAGCCTCGACCGCCCGGTCTGCTACGTCATCGAAAACTACGGGCTGTCCAACACCCTGATCCTGGACCGCGCCTGCCGCGAAGCCGGCCTGCCCTCGCCGCTGGCCGCCCTGCCGGGTGACCCGCTGGGCCGCAAGCGCAGCTACGTGGCGCTGTCGCGCCGGCGCGCGGGCCTGTTCGGCCGGCCCAAGAACCGCAGCCATTCCGACGCGCTGTCGCGCCTGCTGATGGCCCACCGCCTGTACCCCGACCAGGACGTGCAGCTGGTGCCGGTGTCGATTTTCGTCGGCCGCGCGCCGGCACGGCAGTCGGGCTGGTTCTCGGTGCTGTTCTCGGAAAACTGGGCCCTGGTGGGCCGCTTCCGCCGCCTGCTGGCCATCCTGCTCAACGGCCGCGACACGGTGGTGCAGTTCTCGCCCAGCGTGCGCGTCTGGGAAATCCTGGGCGAGGAAATGCCGCACGAGCGCCAGGTGCGCAAGGTCAGCCGCGTGCTGCGCGGGCACTTCCGCCGCATCCGCACCGCCGTCATCGGCCCCGACCTGTCCACGCGCCGCCTGCTGGTGGACCGGGTGCTGGACGCCGAACCCGTGCGCAAGGCGATCAACGACCAGGCGCGCAAGGACGGCACCGAATACCTGGAGGCCTGGAAGAAGGGTCATGCCTTCGCCTGGGAGATCGCGGCCGACTATTCCAACCCGGTGGTGCGTTCGGCCTCGTTCGCGCTCACCGGCTTCTGGAACCGCATCTACGACGGCGTCAACATCAACCACCTTGAAACGCTCAAGCAGGTCGCGCCCGGGCATGAAGTGGTCTACGTGCCCTGCCACCGCAGCCACATGGACTACCTGCTGCTGAGCTACCTGCTCTACAACCGCGGCATCGTGCCGCCGCACATCGTGGCCGGCGTGAACCTGAACATGCCGGTGATCGGGCCGATCCTGCGCCGCGGCGGCGCCTTCTTCATCCGCCGCTCGATCCGCGGCAACGCGCTGTACGCGGCGGTGCTGAGCGAATACGTGGCGCAGCTGGTGGGCGAAGGCTTCTCGCTGGAATACTTCATCGAGGGCGGCCGCTCGCGCACGGGCCGGCTGCTGGCGCCCAAGGGCGGCATGATCGTGATGACCATCAAGGCCTTCCTGCGCGCGCCGCGCCGGCCGGTGGTGTTCCAGCCGGTGTACATCGGCTACGAGAAACTCATCGAGGGCAAGAGCTACCTGGACGAACTCACCGGCCAGCCCAAGGAAAAGGAAACCATCTGGGCCCTGATCAAGGCCGGCGCCGGCATCCTGCGCCAGCACTACGGCAAGGTGGCGGTGAACTTCGGCGAACCCATTTTCCTGGACCGCGTGCTGGCCGAACACGCACCGGACTGGAAGCAGCGCAACGCCGACCCGGACGACAAGCCCACCTGGATCAACGGCGCGGTGGAAGACATCGCCCAGCGCATCCAGGTCAACATCAACCGCGCCGCCGACGTGAACCCGGTGAACCTGCTGGCGCTGGCCCTGCTGGCCACGCCCAAGCACGCCATGTCCGAGGCCGACCTGCTGGCCCAGCTCACGCTGAGCAAGAAGCTGCTGGCGGCGCTGCCCTATTCCGACCGCGTCACGGTGACCGAACTCGACCCCGCGGCCATCGTCGCCTACGGCGAGAAGATCGGCGTGCTCACCCGCACCGTGCACCCGCTGGGCGACGTGCTGAGCGTGGAGGGCGAAACGGCGGTGCTGCAGAGCTACTTCCGCAACAACGTGCTGCACCTGTTCGCCGCCGCCAGCTGGGTGGCGCTGTGCTTCCAGAACAACCGGCGCATGAGCCGCGCCGGCCTGCTGCGGCTGGGCCAGACCATCTATCCGTTCGTGCAGGAAGAGCTGTTCCTGCCGTGGGACGGCGAAGGCTTCGCCCGCCACCTGGACGCCACCATCGACCTGTTCGTGGCCGAAGGCCTGCTGTCGGTGGCCAGCGACGACGAGGGCGGCATCATCTCGCGCGGCCCGGGCCAGACCGACGAGGTGTTCCGCCTGCGCGCGATCTCGCACAGCCTGCAGCAGGCATTCGAGCGCTACTTCATCGCCATCACCACCCTGGTCAAGAACGGCCCGCGCACCCTCAGCGCCGGCGAACTCGAGTCGCTGTGCCAGCTCACCGCCCAGCGCCTGAGCCTGCTGTACGCCCCGGCCGCGCCGGAGTTCTTCGACAAGTCGCTGTTCCGCGGCTTCATCCAGAAGCTGCGCGAGATGAAGCTGGTGTGGGTGTGCCCGAACGGCAAGCTCGACTTCGACGAGCGGCTGATGGCCTGGGAAAAGGACGCCAAGGTGGTGCTGGGCCGCGACCTGCGCCACACCATCAGCAAGCTCTCGCCCGAGGCGGTGAGCAAGGTGGCCGGCACCGGGGTGACCAAGGCCGAGGCCTGAGCAAGCGCGGCCCGGCGTGGCCGCCGTGGCTCAGGCGTCGAGGTCGGGGATCAGGCGGCTTTCCAGCGCGGCAATCATGTCCTTGAGCCGCAGCTTGCGCTTCTTCAGGCGCTTGATGGCCATCTCGTCGGCCTGGATGGATTCGGCCAGGCGCTCGATGGCGGCGTCGAGGTCGCGGTGTTCGACCTTCAGGTCGACCAGCTGCGCGGTAATCCTGGCGAGATCTTCGTCGGCCATCACCCCTCCACCGTTTGCCCCAGCATACCCCGCCCACCCCGGTAGGAGGGCCTTCAGGCCCGACGCCCTTCGCCCAAAAAGCATCGGGCCTGAAGGCCCTCCTACAAAAGGCTAAAATGGCGGCATGACCTTTCTGCTGCAAGACCCCCTGCCGCGCAAACCCTCGCAGGAGCGCGAGCGCCACAAGCTGGCCAAGCGCCTGCGCCGCCAGGTGGGCCAGGCCATCGCCGACTTCGGCATGATCGAAGAAGGCGACAAGGTGATGGTGTGCCTGTCGGGCGGCAAGGACAGCTACACGATGCTGGACGTGCTGCTGCAGCTGCAGAAGAAAGCCCCGGTGCGCTTCGAGCTGGTGGCGGTGAACCTCGACCAGAAACAGCCCGGCTTCCCGGAGCACGTGCTGCCCGACTACCTGCGCTCGCTGGGCGTGCCCTTCACCATCATCGAGCAGGACACCTATTCGGTGGTCAAGCGCGTGGTGCCCGAGGGCAAGACGATGTGCTCGCTGTGCTCGCGCCTGCGCCGCGGCGCGCTGTACCAGCACGCCAAGGACAACGGCTTCACCAAGATCGCCCTGGGCCACCACCGCGACGACGTACTGGCCACGTTCTTCATGAACCTGTTCTTCCACGCCAAGCTGGCCACCATGCCGCCCAAGCTGCTCAGCGACGACGGCGCCCACGTGGTGATCCGGCCGCTGGCCACGGTGCGCGAAGCCGACATCCGCGACTACGCCGACTGGAAGCAGTTCCCCATCATTCCCTGCACCCTGTGCGGCTCGCAGGAAAACCTGCAGCGCAAGCAGGTGGCGCGCATGATGGCGGCCTGGGACAAGGAGCACCCCGGCCGCACCGAAACCATCGCCAAGGCCCTGTCCGACGTGCGCCCCTCGCAGCTGGCCGATCCGTCGGCCTTCGATTTCGCCAACCTTGGCCGCGTCGCCACCACGCCCCTCCCCACCGCCCACGCCTGGCTAGCCAGCGACCCCGACGAAAAGGGGTCAGAGAATATATTCGTTTGAAACGATAATGTTCTCTGACCCCATTTTTCTTTTGAATTGGATGCTTGATGTTTTTTCGTAACCTGACGTTTTTCCGGTTTCCCGCTTCGCTTGCCAAGGCTTTTGCCGAGATTGATGCCCGCCTGGAGGAGTGCCGGCTCAAGCCGGTGGGTCCGTCCGAGCTGGTGACGCGCGGCTTCGTTTCGCCCTTCGGCCGCGACGAGCCCGCCATGAGCCACCGCGTCAACGACGCCCTCTGGATCACCCTGGGCGGCGAAGAGCGCCTGCTGCCCGCGGCCGTGATCAACGACGAGCTGGGCAAGCGCATCGAGGCCATGGAGGAAAAGGAAGGCCGCAAGCTGGGCGGCCGCGCCCGCAAGCGCCTCAAGGAAGACCTGGTGATGGAGCTGCTGCCGCGCGCCTTCGTGCGGCCCATGCGCACCAACGCCACGCTGGACCTGCAGCACGGCTTCATCGCGGTGGACGCCAGCTCGCGCAAGTCGGCCGAGAACCTGGTGTCCGAACTGCGCCACGCCATGGGCAGCTTCCCGGCCCTGCCCCTGAACGCCGAAGTGTCCGCGCGCGGCGTGCTGACCGGCTGGATCGCCGGCGAGCCGCTGCCGCCGGGCCTGTCGCTGGGCGACGAGTGCGAGCTCAAGGACCCCATCGACGGCGGCGCGGTGGTGAAGTGCCAGCGCCAGGAGCTGCTGTGTGATGAGATCAAGAAGCACCTGGAGTCGGGCAAGCAGGTCACGCGCCTGGCCCTGGTGCTGGACGACCACGTCAGCTTCGTACTGGGCGAAGACCTGGTGGTGCGCAAGCTCAAGTTCCTCGACGGCGTGGTGGACCAGCTCGAAGGCACCGACCGCGACGGCGTGCAGGCCGAGCTCACCGCCCGCTATGCGCTGATGGCCGCCGAGCTCAAGCGCCTGTTCGCGGTGCTCGAGGTGGCGCTGAAATTCAGCCCGGCCGAGGCCTGATCCACGCTTGACGCCCGGGCCAGAGCCGGCATGCTGGACGCCATGTTCTTCCGACTCGCCCGCCCTGCGCCGGAAAAACCCGCGCCGCCCGACCTGCGTCCGCTGGCGCTGGCCGACGGCCGCACCGTGGACGTTCGCTGGGTGCGCGACACGCGCGCGCGCCGGCTGCGGCTGATCGTTTCGGAGAAGGGCGCGCGGCTGACCCTGCCGCGCAGCGTGTCCGAGCGCGCGGCGCTGGCCTTCCTGCACGAGCACCGCAGCTGGCTGGCCGACCAGCTCAGCCGACGGCCCACGGCTTCGGCCGAGCCGCTGCGCCGCGGGGTCGAACCCTCGCTACCGCTGCGCGGTTCCGACGTGCCCCTGCACTGGCGCGAAGGCCGCTACGCGCGCGCCGAGCTGCGCGACGAAGGCGTGGTGCTGCAGCTGCCCGAGCGCGCCAGCGACGCCCAGCTCAAGTCCGCCCTGCGGGACTTCTACACCCAGCAGGCGCGCCAGGACCTGGGCACCTGGCTGCCGCGCTACCTGCCCGGGCTGCCCCGCGCGCCGCTGGCGTTCAAGCTGCGGCCGCTGTCGTCGCTGTGGGGTTCGTTGAGCCCCACCGACGCACTGTCGCTGGACCTGTCGCTGGTGCTGGGCCGGCCGGGCGCGTTTGAATACGTGCTGGTGCACGAGCTGTGCCACCTGATCCACGCCAACCACTCGCCGCGCTTCTGGCGCGAGGTCGCGGCACGCTGGCCGCACTGGCGCGACGAGCGCAGCTACCTGCGTGGCGAGGGCCTGTCCTTGAAGGCCCAACTTGCCCGTTTGATTGCCTGAAGGGTCCGCCATCGGGGCCCACCGTCCCGGAGAAGCGCCATGACCCGCCATTCCCCCCTGATCGCCGCCCTGGCACTGGCCCTGGTGCTGTCGGCCTGCGGCAAGGCCGAGGAAAAAGCCGCCGAAACCCTCGCCGAAAAAGCCCTGGAGGCCAACTCGGGCCAGGACGTGGACGTGGACATCGACGAGGACGGCCAGACCGTCACCATCCAGACCGAAGACGGCACCCTCACGCAAAGCAGCGGCGACAACGTGGCCCTGCCGGCCGACTTCCCGTCCGACGTCGCCCTGCCCGACGACTACAAGGTGATGTCGGTGATGACGATGGGCCCGGTCACCTCGGTGGTGCTGGAAGTGCCCGAGTCGCCGTCGGACCTGTTCACCGCCTTCAAGTCCGGCCAGGCCGACCAGGGCTGGAAGGAAACGATGGCCATGCAGGGCGGCGAAGGCTCGATGCTGGGCTTCGAGAAGGATGACCGCAGCCTGCTGGTGAACCTGGGCCGCAGCGAGGACGGCGGCACCATGGTGTCGCTGAGCCTGCAGTCCAAGCAGTAAGCCCCGCCCCCGGCGCAAGGCCGGCCGGGGCTAGGCCAGGAAATCGAGCAGCGGCCGGGCCACGCGCTCGGCCTGCTCCATGTGCAGGTGGTGGCCGCCGTCGAAGACCATCGCGCGGCCCTGGGCCAGGCAGGCCAGGCGCGCCTCGCGCACCGCCGCCGGGAAGTAGGGCGGCGACGGCTCCGCCGCAATCACCAGCACCGGCGCTTCGATGGCCCGCAGCAGCGACTGCACCGTTTCCTCGGCCATGCGCAGCGCGCTGGGCAGGGTGAGGCGCGGGTCGCTGCGCCAGGCCAGCCCGCCTTCCACGGGGCGCAGGTTGCGTTCGACGATCAGGCGCGCGGCCTCGGGCGTCATCTTGCTGGCCACCAGGCGTGCCGCCACGGCCGTGGCCACGTCGGGAATGACCCGCGTGGGCCGCGGTGCAATCGCCCGCCGCGCCGCCACCGCGTCGCGCAGGCGCTGGCCGGCCTGGGCCGGATCGCCCGCGATCGGGCCCAGCGCCTCCACCAGGGCCAGCCGCCGCACGCGCGCCGGCGCCGCGGCCGCCACGGCAGACGCAATGGCGCCGCCCATCGAATGCCCCAGCAGGTCGGCCTGGGCCCAGCCCAGCGCATCCATCGCATCGAGCACGTCGTGCACCCAGTCGGCGAACGCGTAGTCGTAGCCCGGCGCGCGGTGCGCGGACGCGCCGTGGCCCGGCAGGTCCAGCGCCACCAGGTCGAACGCGGCCAGGTGCGGCGCCAGCGGCAGGAAGCTGGCGGCGTTGTCCAGCCAGCCGTGCAGGCACAGCAGCCGCGGCCCGCCCGGCGTGCCGCCGCGCAGCGCGGCCAGCTCGCCGCGCGGTGAATCCAGCACGATCTCGCGCAGGCCCGCAGGCATCAATGCGGCCAGCCCAGCAGATGGCGCCGGGTGACGCCTGCCAGCGCGGCCACGTGGCCCGGCTCGTCGTTGAGCGCGCTGATGTAGCGCAGTTCGCCGCCGCCGGCGTGGCGGAACACTTCGGCGTTCTCGCCGGCGATTTCCTCCAGCGTCTCCAGGCAGTCCACCGCGAAGCCGGGGCAGACCACGTCGATCGTCTTCAGGCCCTGCTTGCCCAGCGCTTCCAGCGTCTTGTCGGTGTAGGGCTGCAGCCAGGCCTCGCGGCCGAAGCGCGACTGGTAGGTCAGCAGCCACTCGTCGGCCGTCAGGCCCAGGCGCGCGGCCAGGGCGGCGGCGCCGGCCTCGCACTGGCGCGGGTAGGGGTCGCCGGCGCGCTCGAAACGCTGGGGCAGGCCGTGGAAGGAGAACATCAGCTTGTCGCCGCGGCCCTTGAGGTCCCAGTGGGCGCGGATGCGTGCCTCCATCGCGTCCAGCCAGCCCGAGTCGTCGTGGTAATCGGCAATGAAGCGCAGCTCGGGCACCCGGCGCCAGGTGGAGATTTCCTTGTTCACCGCGTCCAGCACCGTGGCGCTGGTGCTGGCCGAATACTGCGGGTACAGCGGCAGCACCAGCAGCCGGGTCATGCCCTCGGCCTCGAGCGTGCGCAGCACCGAGGCAATGGACGGGTTGCCGTAGCGCATCGCCATGCGCACCGGCACGTCCGGCAGCGCGTGCTGCAGGGCCTGGGCCAGGCGCTTGGTGAGCACCAGCAGCGGCGAGCCGTCGGCCATCCACACCGAGGCGTAGTTGCGGGCCACCCGGCGCGATCGCAGCGGCAGGATGATGCCGTGCAGGATCGGGCACCACAGCCACCGCGTGAGTTCGACCACGCGGTAGTCGTGCAGGAACTCGCCCAGGTAGCGGCGCACGGCCGCCGGCGTGGCGGCGTCGGGGGTGCCCAGGTTCACCACCAGCACGGCGGTGCGGCCGGGGCCGGTGGCCTTGGGGGAATCGCGGAAGGTCTGGCCCATGCGGAACTGTCCTTGTTTGCTGCGCTCAAACTATCATCGCCCGGATGAAGGCACGGCTCACGCCCGGTTCATGGCGCGCGACCATACTCCCAGCAACGCTATGCCCCGGAGAACCCCCGATGAACCGCTATTTCACCCCGATCACCGCCGCCCTGGCCCTGCTGTTCGCTTTCGCCGGCCCGGCCCAGGCCGGCGTCAAGGAAGACACCAAGGCCAATGACGCCGCCCGCGTGCTGGCCGAGATCATGCGCATCCCGGAAACCTCGGTGCCCAGCAAGATGTTCTCCGAGGCCCACGCCATCGCCGTGTTCCCCGACGTGGTGAAGGCCGGCCTGGTCATCGGCGGCCGCCGCGGCAAGGGCCTGATCTCGGTGCGCAGCGCCGACGGCACCTGGTCCAATCCCAGCTTCGTCACCCTCACCGGCGGCAGCATCGGCTTCCAGGCCGGCGTGCAGTCGTCCGACGTCATCCTGGTGTTCCGCAGCCCGCGCGGCGTGGACAACATCGTCAACGGCAAGTTCACCCTCGGCGCCGACGCCAGCGTGGCGGCCGGCCCGGTGGGCCGCAGCGCCCAGGCCAGCACCGACGAACAGCTCAAGGCCGAGATCTACAGCTATTCCCGCGCCCGCGGCCTGTTCGCCGGCGTGGCCCTGGACGGCGCCGTGCTGAGCATCGACCACAAGGCCAACCAGCGCGCCTACGGCCAGAACACCACCCCGCGCGCCATCTTCGAGGGCCGTTCGCCCTCCCCCAGCGCGCCGCTGGTGGACTTCCGCGACCGCCTGGAAGAAAACACCGTCACCCAGTGACTCACGGCCGGCGCAGCCGCGGGCCGGCTGCGCTATCCTTCAGGCCTCGAAACCAAGCGGGTATACGCACATGGGCAGCTTCAGCATCTGGCACTGGCTTATCGTCCTGGTCGTGGTGGTGTTGGTGTTTGGCACCAAGAAACTGCGCGGCGTGGGCAAGGACCTGGGCGAAGGCATCCAGGGCTTCAAGGAAGGCCTGAAGGGCAAGGACGACGACAAGCCGTCCCAGCTGGGCAACGAGCGCCGCGAATCGCCGCAGGACGAAGCCAGCCGCCAGGACAGCCAGCGCAAGGATTCCTGAGCCCCGGGCCCGCCCCGGAGCAACGCGCGATGTTCGATATCGGCTTCAGCGAACTGCTGGTGATCGCGGTGGTGGCCCTGCTGGTGCTCGGCCCCGAGCGCCTGCCCAAGGCCGCCCGCTTCGCCGGGCTGTGGGTGCGCAAGGCGCGCGCGCAGTGGTATTCGGTGAAGTCCGAGTTCGAGCGCGAAATGGCCTCCGACGAACTCAAGCGCAGCGTGGGCAACCCGCTGGGCGACCTGCGCAGCGCGCTGGGCGACGCCCGCAAGGACCTTGACGACGCCGGCCGCCACGTGGGCGACGCCCTGCGCGACACCGAGGCCCTGGCCCGCGCCGACGCCGACGCGGCCACCGCCGTGCAGGACATCCCCGCCGCGCTGCCCGCCGATGCGGCCCAGGCGCCCGCCGACGCCGCCGGTGAAGCCGGGCCCACCCAGGCCGAGCTGGACAGCTTCGAGTTCCACACCGACCCCGAGCCGGCGTCCCCCGCGCCCGCCCGCGGCGAATCGCCGCCATGACCGCGCGCAGCGGCCCGGCCGAGGAATCGCTGATGGGCCACCTGCTGGAGCTGCGCTCGCGGCTGCTGCGCGGGGTGGTCGCGGTGCTGGCGGTGTTCCTGGGGCTGATGCCGTTCGCCAGCCAGCTCTACGAGCGCTTCTCGGCGCCCCTGCTTTCCAAGCTGCCCAGCGGCAGCCAGCTGCAGGCCATCGACGTGGCCGGTGGCTTCTTCATCCCGATCAAGCTGGCCTTCTTCGCGGCGCTGCTGGTGGCCATGCCCTACCTGATCTACCAGGCCTGGGCCTTCGTGGCGCCGGGCCTGTACCAGAGCGAGAAGAAGCTGGCGCGGCCCATCCTGCTGGCGGCGGTGGCGCTGTTCTACGTGGGCTGCGCCTTCGCCTGGTTCCTGGTGCTGCCGATGGTGTTCGGCTTCCTGGCCATGTTCACGCCCGACACGGTCACCATGATTCCCGACGTGGCGCGCTACCTCGACTTCGTGCTGGTGATCCTGCTGGCTTTCGGGCTGAGCTTCGAGCTGCCGGTGGCGGTGGTGATCCTGGTGGTGCTGGGCGTGGTGACGCCGGCGCAGCTGCGCGAGGCGCGCGGCTACGTGGTGGTGGGCGTGTTCATCCTGGCCGCCGTCATCACCCCGCCCGACGTGGTGTCGCAGCTGATGCTGGCCATCCCGCTGTGCCTGCTCTACGAAATCGGCATCGTCGCCGGCGCCGTGCTGCGGCCCAAGCCGGCCACCGCCTGAGCGCATGAACCCGCCCGCCGGCTTCTGGCGTCGCTACGCGGCCTACAGCCTGGACGCCGCCGCCATCGGCCTGCTGTGCCTGCCCCTGCTGTGGTCGCGGCTGGTCGCCGCGGGCGACCTGGTGATGGCCGCCAGCGATGAACTGCTCAACCGCCTCTGGCCGATGCTCGACAGCTATTCCTCGGGCGGGGACGTGGTGCTGTGGGACGTGCTGGACTTGGCGCGCGACCCCGCGCTGCACCAGCTGCTGCAGGCGCCCGCGGCCGGACTGGCCGTGCTGGCGCTGCAGGGCACGGGCGTGCTGGTGGCCGTGGCGGCGGCGTGGTTCATCGCCAGTGAGTCGTCGCGCTGGCAGGCCAGCCCCGGCAAGCGGCTGTGGGGCCTGCGGGTCACCGACGTGCACGGCGGGCGCTGCGGCCGCGGTCGCATTGCCCTGCGCTTCGTCGCCGGGGCGCCGTCGTGGCTGCTGCTCAACCTCGGCCACGCCATGGCCGGCGTGACGCCCGGCAAGCGCGCCCTGCATGACTACATCGCCGGCACCCGCGTCGAACTCGCGCCGGGTGCGCCTGCGGACATGCCGCGCACCGCGCGCGGCTGGCTGCTGCTGCAGGCGTCGGCGTTCGCCGGCATGGTCGGCTTCGTGGTGATGCGCTACGTGCAGCTGCTGTGGGAAATAGCCGCCGGCGGCTACTGACTCAGGCGGCGATGGCGTCCATCGGATCGGCGGCGGTGTCGCCGAACACCTCGCGCCAGGCGTGGTAGTAGAAGCCGTACAGCACGACCACCAGCACCAGGATGCTGGCCAGGTAGAGCGGCAGCAGCACCACGCCCGCCAGCACCGGGCTGACCATCGCCAGCACCACCGCCAGCAGCCCCAGCACCAGCACCAGCAGGAACACGGCCACGAAGCCGATCACCAGCATGGACAGGGTGAACGCCGTCAGCGGCACCACGTTGCGGAGCGTGCCGGTGATGCCCGACAGCAGCGCGTGCAGCGGACCCTGCCCCGACAGCGCCGCATGGGTGGTGGCCAGCAGCTGCACGTGCATGGCCGTGAACAGCGCCGCCATGGCGCCCACCATCCACAGGAACAGCCAAGGCAGGCTGGCCGGATCGAAGTCCAGCCCGCTCATGTCCGGCTGGCCGCCGGGCGGCGTGGCCATCGCGATGGTGAAGAACTCGACCATCGCTTCCTTCGCCGGCATCAGCGCGAACAGCAGGCCCATCAGCACCAGGTAGAACGCGAACAGCAGCAGCGACGTCAGCACCATCCGCAGCGCGAACGCGCCGTCGCGATAGCCGTTGAACACGTCCAGCGCCGCCGCCGGCTGGCCGCTCTCGCAGGCGTGCAGCAGGCGGATGGCGGCGCCCGTCAGCGGCGGCATCGCCAGCACGCTGGCCAGCATCACCAGGCCGTACAGCGACCACATCAGCGTCGGGCTGTCGGCCAGCAGCGCCTGCAGCACCATCTGCACCACGGTGGGCACCAGGCTCACCAGCACCACGATGGCGAAGCCACCGAACAGCGCGCGCGGGTTGCGGCGACCCACGTCTATGGCCTTCATCAGCCAGCGGAAGGGGGCGCCGATGCTTACGGTCCGTGCGGTCATGCCTTGCTCCGTGGGCGGGCGCGATGGTGCGCCACGTGGATGAATCGTTTCAGGACCCGGCGCGCGGCGGGCGCCGGCCGCACCTCGCGCAGCAGGCCGCGGTGGCAGGTGCCTTCCTTGGACAGCGCGTCGGAACGCGCCTGGATGTAGCCGCGCATCATGCCGGTGCTGAATTCGGGGTGGAACTGCACGCCCCACGTGGCCTCGCCCCAGCGGAAGGCCTGGCAGTCGTCGCGCTCCGAGCGCGCCAGCACCGTGGCCTGCGGCGGCGGCGCCAGCACGGTCTGCAGATGGGTGGTGTGGGCGGCGAAGCCGTCGCCCAGCCCGGCGAACAGCGGGTCGGCCGCGGCCTCCGACAGCGTGGCCACGGGCACGGTGCCCATCTCGCGGCCCCGCGGGTTGTAGTCCACGCGGCCGCCCAGCGCATGCGCCAGCAGCTGGTGGCCGTAGCAGATGCCGAACAGCGGGGTCCCCGCCTGCGCCGCGTCGCGCAGCCAGGCGGCGCTGCGCTCGCTCCAGTCGGCGCGCTCGGTCACCATCGCGCCCGAGCCGGTCACCAGCACGCCGGCGTGGTCGGCGGCGTCGGGCAGCGGCTCGCCCTCGGCCACGAAGCACGAGCGCACCTGGCGGCCGTGCAGGCCGGCCGCGACGCGTATCCAGTGGCCGAAGCCGCCGTGCCGGCGCAGGGCCGGGATCGGCGTGCCGGTTTCAAGGATGAGGAAGGGTTTCATGGGGCGCGCAGCGAGCCGTGATGCGGTTCACCGTTATACTAGCGCGCTTATGGCAGACGGCGAACCGGCGATGACCGCACCCACCTTCCAGGAACTCATCCTGCGGCTCAACCAGTACTGGGCCGACCAGGGCTGCGTCCTGATCCAGCCGCTCGACCTCGAGGTCGGCGCCGGCACCTTCCACCCCGCCACCTTCCTGCGCGCGCTGGGCCCCGAGCCCTGGCGCGCCGCCTACGTGCAGCCCTGCCGCCGCCCCACCGACGGCCGCTACGGCGAAAACCCCAACCGCCTTCAGCGCTACTACCAGTACCAGGTGGTGCTCAAGCCCAACCCCGACGACATCCTCGACCTGTACATCGGCTCGCTGAAGGTGCTGGGCATCGACCCGCTGGTGCACGACCTGCGCTTCGTCGAGGACAACTGGGAATCGCCCACGCTCGGCGCCTGGGGCCTGGGCTGGGAAGTCTGGCTCAACGGCATGGAAGTCACCCAGTTCACCTACTTCCAGCAGGCCGGCGGCCTGGAGTGCAAGCCGGTCACCGGCGAAATCACCTACGGCCTCGAGCGCCTGTGCATGTACCTGCAGGACGTGGACAACGTCTTCGACCTGGTCTGGACCCGCGGCCCGCAGGGCGACGTCACCTACCGCGACGTCTACCACCAGAACGAAGTCGAACAGAGCACCTACAACTTCGAACACGCCGACGTGGCCGAGCTCTTCCACCGCTTCGACGCCTGCGAGGCCGAGGCGCTGAAGCTGGTGGAGCTGGGCCTGCCGCTGCCGGCCTACGAACAGGTGTGCAAGGCCAGCCACTCGTTCAACCTGCTCGACGCGCGCCGCGCCATTTCGGTCACCGAACGCCAGCGCTACATCCTGCGCGTGCGCACGCTGTCGCGCGCCTGCGCCGAAGCCTATTACGCCCAGCGCGAGAAGCTCGGCTTCCCGGGCCTGAAGTCAAAGGAGCCCGCGAATGGCTGACCACCTGCCCCTGCTGATCGAGATCGGCACCGAGGAACTGCCGCCCAAGGCCCTGCCCGAGCTGGCGCAGGCCTTCTACGACGGCGTGCTCAAGGGCCTGGCCGCGCGCCGCATCGGCCTGCCGGAAATCCCGGGCGAACTGCCCGCGCGCCCGCTGTATTCGCCGCGCCGCCTGGCCGTGTTCCTGCCGGCCGTGGCCACCCAGCAGCCGCAGCAGCACAGCGAAGTGCTGGGCCCGTACACCAATGTCGGCCTGGACGCCTCGGGCAACCCCACGCCGGCGCTGCTGGGCTTCGCGCAGAAGAACGGCATCGAGTGGCAGAAGCTCGACCGCGTCACCGACGCCAAGGGCATGCGCTTCGTGGCCCGCAGCAACCGCCCGGGCGCGCGCACCGTGGACCTGCTGTCGGACATCGTCAACGAGGCCGTGAAGGGCCTGCCGATTCCCAAGCCCATGCGCTGGGGCAGCCGCGAAACCGGCTTCGTGCGGCCGATGCACTGGCTGGTCATCCTGTACGGCCGCGACGTGGCGCCGGGCGAAGTGCTGGGCTTCCGTGCCGACCGCATGAGCCGCGGCCACCGCTTCCACCACCCCAAGCCGGTGTGGCTCAACGACGCCGGTGAATACCTGCAGGCGCTGCGCGAGGCCTGCGTGCTGGCCGACCCGCGCGAGCGCCGCGACCGCGTGCGCGCCGAGATCACCGCCGCCGCGCGCGAAGCCGGCGGCACCGCCCGCATCCCCGAAGAGCTGCTGGAAGAAGTGAACTGCCTGGTCGAATGGCCCAAGGCCGTCCTGTGCAGCTTCGAGCCCGGCTTCCTGCGCGTGCCGCAGGAAGCGCTGGTGTCCACGATGGAAACCAACCAGAAGTTCTTCCCGGTGCTGGCCGCCGACGGCAAGCTGAGCGAGAAGTTCATCGGCGTGGCCAACCTCGACAGCAAGGACCCGGCGCAGATCCGCCAGGGCTACGAACGCGTGATCCGGCCGCGCTTCGCCGACGCGCAGTTCTTCTACGACGAAGACCTCAAGCAGGGCCTGGCCTCGATGGCGCAGGGCCTGGCCAGCGTGACCTACCAGCAGAAGCTGGGCAGCTACGCCGACAAGACCACGCGCGTGGCCGCGCTGGCCGAACTGATCGCGCCGCAGGTGGGCGCCGACGCCGCCGACGCGAGGCGTGCCGCCGCGCTGGCCAAGGCCGACCTGCAGAGCCGCATGGTGGGCGAGTTCCCGGAACTGCAGGGCATCGCCGGCCGCTACTACGCCGCCGCCGCGGGCGAGAAGGCCGAGGTGGCCCAGGCCATCGACGAGGCCTACCAGCCGCGCTTCGCCGGCGACGCCATCGCCCCGTCGACGCTGGGCCAGGTGCTGGCCATCGCCGAACGCCTGGACACGCTGGCCGGTGGCTTCGCCGCGGGCCTCAAGCCCACCGGCAACAAGGACCCGTTCGCCCTGCGCCGCAGCGCGCTGGGCCTGGCGCGCACCATCATCGAAGCGGGCTTCGACCTGGACCTGCCGGCCCTGGTGGAAGCGGCGCTGGATCGCGTGGCCATCAACATGGCGCTGGTGGCCAAGCGCAGCCGCGACGGCGCGGCGACGGCCGCCGAGGCCGCGGGCGCCGACCCGGCGCAGGCCAACGAACTCTACGACTTCATCCTCGACCGCCTGCGCGGCTACTACGCCGACCGCAACGTGCCCGGCACGCAGTTCGACGCCGTGGCCGACGGCCGCTGGCCGTCGCTGCTGGACTTCGACCGCCGCCTGAAGGCCATCGCCGACTTCGCGCGCCTGCGCGAGGCGTCGTCGCTGGCCGCCGCCAACAAGCGCATCCGCAACATCCTGCGCAAGGTCGAAACGCCCATCCCCGCGGCCGTGGACCCCGGCCAGCTGGCCGAGCTGGCCGAGAAGGCCCTGCACGAAGCGCTGGTGTCGGCCCTGTCCGACACCGACCCGCTGCTGGCCCAGCGCGACTACGTGGGCACGCTCAAGCGGCTGGCCTCGCTGCAGGCCCCGGTGGACACGTTCTTCGAACACACCCTGGTGATGGCCGACGACGCCGCGCTGCGCGACAACCGCCTGGCGCTGCTCAAGCAGGTGGCCGACCGCTTCGCGGCGGTGGCCGCAGTGGAGCAGCTGTCGGCCTGAGGGCAGGCGGCCGGCGTCAGTACACGTCGCGCCGGTAGCGACCCGACGCCGCCAGCCGCTCCAGCGCGTCGGCGCCCACCGCCTCGGCCAGTACGGCGTGCACGCCCGGCGCCATGCCTGCCAGGCTGCCGCAAACCATCACGTCGGCGCCCTGCGCCAGCCATTCGCGCAGGCGCGCCGAATGCCGGCGCAGGCAATGCTGCACGTAGGCGCGCTCGGGCTGGTCGCGCGAGAAGGCCAGGTCCAGGTGCTCGAGCCAGCCGGCCGCGTGGGCCGCGCGCAGTTCGTCGCCGAAGTGGAAATCGTGCGCCGCGGTGCGCTCGCCGAACAGCAGCCAGTTGCGGCGATGCCCGGCCGCGATGCGCGCCTTGAGCACACTGCGCAGCCCGGCGATGCCGGTGCCGTTGCCCACCAGCACCAGCGGGCGGTCGTCGGCCGGCGGGCGGAAGCCGGGATTGCGCCGCACGCGCAGCGCGATGGCCGCGCCCGGCGCGGCGTCGCGCGTGAGCCAGGCGGACGCGGCGCCCAGCCGGCCGTCGGGCCAGGCCATGCGGCGCACCAGCAGTTCGATGTGGCCGTCGGCGGGCAGCGAGGCGATGGAGTACTCGCGGTGCGAATGCCCGGGCACGCCGATCTCGGCGATGTCGCCGGCCTGCCAGTCGGCGGCACCCGGCGGCGATGCCAGCGCGAGGCGATGGACTTCGCCACCGGGACTGCCCGGGTTGAGATGCTCGCGCGCCACCAGGGTCCAGTCGTCGTAGCGCGGCGCGATCCAGTCCGGCACATCGGCATGGCCGGTCAGTGCGCCCAGCTGCTGCTGCCAGTGGCGCAGCGCGCCAGGGTCGCCATCGTCCACTTCCACCCGGTCGAACAGCGGGGTGGCGCCGGCGTGGCGCAGCCAGCGATCGACATCGCGGCCAAAGCCGCAGAAGTGTTCGTAGCTGCGGTCGCCCAGCGCCAGCACGGCGTAGCGCAGGCCGGGCAGCGCGGCGGGCGCGGTCAGCACGCGCCGGGCGAACGCGCGCAGCGCATCCGGCGGCTCGCCTTCGCCAAAGGTGCTGGCCACCACCAGCAGGCGCGGGATGGCCGCCAGCGCGGGCGCATCCAGCGTGGCCAGCGGCAGCACGCGCACGCGCTGGCCGGCGGCCTGGAGACTGCCGGCGGTCTGCCACGCCAGGCCTTCGGCCGTGCCGGTCTGGCTGGCGTGGGCCACCACGATGTCATCGCCGCCAGCCTGCGTGGCGGCCGGTGCGTGCGCCGTTGCTGCACCCGGCGCGGGTGCACTGCCATGCGCGGCGGCGGCACGGCGCACCGCGCGCTTCTTCTTCCGGCGGTCGAGGTAGAGCATCCAGCCCGTGACGGCGAACAGCGGCATCGCCAGGCTGGCCAGCGCGAACAGCACCAGCCCCGGCAGCCCGAAGTAGCTGCCGCTGTGCAGCGGGAAGATGCTGGCCATGATCTTCTGGCCGGCGGGCTTGTCGTCGTAGCGCTCGTGCGCCGTCACGGCCAGCGTGGCGGCGTCGAGCACCAGGCGGTTGTTGGCGCGCTCGTGCGCAGGATCAGGATCCTGGTAGCCAAACTCCAGCGGCTGGCCGGCACTCGTCGGCAGGCGCAGCGTCAGCGTGGAGCGTGCAGGCACGGCGGCCTCGAAGGCGGCGAACGCCGCGGCGAGGTCCAGCGCGGGCGCCGGCGCCGGCGCGGTGTCGGAACCCGCAACACCCCGCGCTGAACCCTCGCCACGCATCGCAGGATCGCCGCCCGGCTTCGCCCCGCCGCCCGCCGACGGCCCGCCGCGCTGCGCCGGTACCGGTGTGCCGGTCATCGCGTACAGCCCGCTGCGGTACCACTCGTACGACCAGAACAGCCCCGTCAGCGCCATCACCAGGTACGCCACCACCACCCACGTGCCGACGATGGAATGCAGGTGCCACAGGAAGCTGCGGCCCTTCTGCGCCCACTCCAGCTTCAGCCACGCGCGCCAGTC
>DAORUD010000004.1:27552-42839 GCA_035433005.1 Arenimonas sp.
GCGAAGCCCACGCGCGCGCTGTCGCCCGGCACGCTCGACAGCGTGAGCGAGGCAATGGCCTTGCCCGGCTCGGCGCGCGCGATGCGCGCCAGCAGTTCGGCCGGCGCCAGCGGCGCGCGGCCCTGCACGGGCACGGTCATCACGCCGGCGTTCATCGCCTTGAGCAGGTCGTGTTCGAACGACAGCATCGCGCCCGTCACGCCCACCACCGCCAGCACGAGGCCGGCGGTGATGCCGAGGAACCAGTGGACCTGGAAGATCGCGTTCTTGACCATGCGCTCGCTCAGCACTCCGCCCAGCGGCGCAGCAGGTTGTGGTAGGTGCCCGTCAGCTGCACCAGCGCGGCGTGGCCAGGGGCGGCGACGGTGAGCGACTGGATGGCGCGGTCGAGTTCGAACAGTTCGCGGCGCTGGCCGGGGTCGCGCACCAGGCTTTGCATCCAGAAGAAGCAGGCCACGCGTTCGCCGCGCGTCACCGGCGTCACTTCGTGCAGGCTGTTGCCCGGGTACAGCACCATGTCGCCGGCGGCCAGCTTCACGCGCTGGGTGCCGTAGGTGTCCTGCACCACCAGCTCGCCGCCGTCGTAGTCGGCCGGCTCGCTGAGGAAGAGCGTGGCCGACAGGTCGGTGCGCACCGGTTCGCTGCGCGGGCCGCTGCGGTCGTAGCGGATGGCGTTGTCCACGTGGAAGCCGAACGACTGCCCGCCGGCATAGCGGTTGAACAACGGCGGGTAGATGCGCCGCGGCAGCGCGGCGCTGAAGAACAGCGGGCTGCGGCCCAGCGCGTCCAGCACCAGGCCACCCAGCTCGCGCGCCACCGGGTCGTTCTCCGGCAGCTGGTGGTTGTGCTTGGCCTGCGCCGACTGGTAGCCGGCGGTCAACCGGCCGTCGGCCCAGCCGGCGCCGTCGAGTCTTTCCCGGAACGCCGCCAGCTGCGCGGCGTCCAGCACCTTGGGAATCTGCAGCAGCATGGCGTTCTCCTGGCGAAGTCGGGCGCGGGTCAGAACGCGACCGTGGCCGTGAGCGTGGCCGAGCGCGCCTCGCCCGGCGTGGCCCAGCCGTTGTTGCGCACGCGGATGAAGTAGTCCTCGTCCAGCACGTTGTTGACGTTGAGCTGCAGTGACAGCGACGCGTTCACCGTGTAGCCCACCATGGCGCGGTGCGTGGTGTAGCCCTGGCTGTAGTTGCTGCCGGCCAGGCGGAACTTGTCCTGGTAGGTGACGCCGTAGCCCAGCATCCAGCCGTCGGCGAAGGCGTAGGTGGTCCACAGGCTGGCCGAGCGCTCGGGCGTCTGCACGATCGGCAGGCCGGCTTCCGGGTCGGGGTTGGCGGGCGTGTTGGTGCAGCCGTTCTGGCCCGGGTTGGCCAGGCAGAAGTCGGAGACGTTGCGCAGCACTTCGCTGTCCAGGAAGGTGGCGTTGGCGAACACCGACCAGGCCCGCGTGACGTGCCCGGCGATGCCCAGGGTGAGGCCGTCCACGCGCGCCTCGCCGTCCAGCGTCTGCTCGCCCAGCAGCGGGTTGGCCGGGTCGAAGTCGGCCACCTTGTAGTTTTCGCGGGTGTTGCGGAACACCGCGGCGGTCAGCGCCAGATGCCGGTCGAACAGCTCCCACTTGGTGCCCAGCTCGACGTTGCTGGCCGACTCCGGGTCCACGTTGCAGGTGAGCGCCGTGCAGGCACCGTTCACCGAGGCCTTGGACGGCGTCTGGCTGTTGGAATAGCTCAGGTACACCGTGCCGCGATCGGTGGGCTTGTAGACCAGGCCGGCGCGGTACGAGAACAGGCGCTCGTCGTTTTCCAGCGTGGGGCCCTTGCCGGTGATCGTGCCGATGCCCGGGATCGCCGGTGCGCCCAGCGCGGGCGCCGCCACCACGGTCCAGCTGGCGTTGCTGCCGCGGTTGGATTCGTAGCGAGCGCCCAGGTTGAGCATCCACTGCTCGTTGAAGGTCAGCGTGTCGAAGGCGTAGACGGCGGCGTTGCTCAGCTCGCCTTCGCTGCGGCCGGTCAGCGTGTAGTTCACCGGGCCGGTCCAGGTGGAGTCGGGGTTGGACAGGTCCATGCGCGGCAGCGCCACCAGCGTGCCGTCGAGGTTGCGCAGCAGGCTGCCGGTGTCGAGGTCGAAGCTTTCGTGCGCGAACGAGGCGCCCACCACCAGCGCGTGGCCGATGCCGCCGGTGTCGAAGCGCGCGGTCAGGTCGGTCTGGCTGATCGCCAGGCCGTTCACGGTGTCGCGCTGGTAGCCGCGCGGTCCGCTGGGCTGGTAGGTGCCGGCGGGCTGGCCGCCGGTGCAGGCCAGGCCGGTGGCCGGGTTGATGCCGCTGTCCAGGCACCACGTGCCCTGCACGGCGTCCACCACGGTGGTCTGTTCGACGCGCTGGTAGCGGGCCAGGCTGCGCAGCGTCACCGCATCGCTGAAGTCGTGCTCGAACACGGCGGTGGCGCTGCTGTTGGTGATGTCCTGGCGGTCGAGGTTGCTGTAGCCGTAGTAGCCCTCCTGGTCGATGCCCGGCAGTGTGCCGCCGTAGGCGGAGAAGTAGGGCAGGCCGTACTGCGGCGTGTTCTCATCCTGCTGGTGCACGGCGCTCAGCGTCAGGCGCGTGTCCGAATCCAGCGCCAGCCCCAGCGACGGCGCGATGCCCCAGCGCTTGAACGATTCGAAGTCGCGGTCGGGCACGTCGTTGCGGTGGGCCATCGCGTTCAGGCGCAGCGCGGTGTCGTCGCCCAGCACCTGGTTGGTGTCGAAGGTGGCGCGGCCGAAGGCGTCGGTGCCGGCGCCCAGCGTGAGCACGCTGAACTCGTCCAGGCCCGCCGCCTTGCTGACCAGGTTGATGTTGCCGCCGACCGAGCCGGCGCCCGAGTGCACCGAGTTCGCGCCGTTCACCAACTCGAGCGATTCGAGGTTGAAGTTGTCGGTGCGGCTGTACTGCGCGCTGTCGCGCACGCCGTCGGAAGTGATGTCGGCGTTGGCGCTGAAGCCGCGCAGGTTGATGCTGTCGCCGTAGCCACCGCCGCCTTCGCCGGCGCCGAAGGTGATGCCGGGCAGCGTGCTCAGCACGTCGCGCAGCGACAGCAGGCCCTGCTGGTCCATGGTGGTGCGGTCCACCACGGTGATGGTCTGCGGCGTGTCCACCAGCGCCTGGGTGTATTTCGGAGAAGCCGGCTTCTGCACCCGCTCGCCAGTGACTTCGATGCCCTCCAGCTCGGTGGCGGCGGGTTCGGGGGCCGCGGCGGCGGTGGCGGCGAAGGCCGAGGCGACGGCCAGGAAAACGAGGCGGCGGGCCGGCGATGCGGCGCGGCGGGAACGGGCAACAGACATGGCAAAACCCCGGGGAAAGGTGTCAGGAAGGGTTGGCTGGGTCTGTTCGACTAGCTAATGAGAATGAATCTTATTTGCAACCGCGCCGGATTGCAACATCGCACCCCCGATTCACGAAGAGTGCCGGTGGCCAGCGGGTATTCTTGTGGCCGATGCCGACCCCCGCCCTGGCAACACCCCTGTCCGCTGCCTTGCTGTGCGCTGCCCTGCTGGCCGGCGCACCGGGCGCCGCCGCGCTCGAACTGCGCCAGGTGACGGTGCAGGGCCTGGCCGACGAGGAAATGCGCGACAACGTCGACGACGCCCTGTCGCTGCAGCGCCTGAACCCCAACCGGCGCAAGGCGATCACCGAAAGCCGCCTGTCCTACCTGCTGGGCCAGGTGCCGCGCGAAGTGCGCGGGGCCCTGGAGCCGTTCGGCTACTACGACCCGTCCGTGGACACGCAGGTGCAGCGCGACGGCGATGCGTTGACCGTGGTGGTGTCGGTGCGGCCGGGCGAGCCGGTGCGCGTGCGCCAGCGCGACCTGCAGCTGACCGGCGCCGCAGGCACCGACACCGCCCTGGTGCGCCGGCTGCAGCGCTTCCGGCCGCGCCAGGACCAACCCTTCCACCACGGCGTGTACGAAGACAGCAAGGCCGCCATGGACCGCGCGCTCGCCGCACGCGGCTACTTCGACGCCGAACAGGTGGTGCACGAAGTCACGGTGAGCCGCGCCGCGCGCACGGCCGACATCCAGCTGTCCTGGGCCAGCGGCGAGCGCTATGCGCTGGGCGAGGCCCGCTTCGAAGGCCATTCCTTCCGGCCCGGGCTGCTGGAGAACCTCGTCCCGTGGAAGCCCGGCACGCCCTACGACCAGGCCGAGCTGCTGGCGCTGCAGAAATCGCTGGCCGAGCTGGACTACTTCAGCGCCATTGACATCGCGCCCCAGCCCGACGACGCCGTGGACGGCCAGGTGCCGGTGAAGGTGGCGCTGGCCATGGGCAAGCGCAGCATCTATTCGGCCGGCCTGCGCGCGGCCACCGACACGGGCCTGGGCGTCACCGCCGGGCTCGAGCGCCGGTGGGTGAACGACCGCGGCCACAAGCTCAAGGCGCTGGCCAGCCTGGCCCAGCGCGAGAACAACGTCACCTTGCAGTACAAGATTCCCGCCTTCAAATGGCTCGACGGCTGGTACACGCTGGCGGCCAGCGTGCGCGAGGAGCCCATCGACCTGGTGGACAACCAGCTGGTGGAACTGGTGGGCAGCCGCAGCGGCAAGCTGGGCGACTGGGACCTGGTGGCGGCGCTGAACTGGCGGCGCGAGCGCTACGAGGATTCGGTGACGGGGCAGGACTACAGCTACAGCACCCTGGTGTTCCCTTCGCTGTGGGCGAAGTGGGTGCAGACCGATGACCTGCTGTACCCGCGACGCGCCACCGGCGTGACCCTGGAGCTGCGCGGCGGCAGCACCGCGCTGGGCTCGGACATCGACTTCGTGCAGGCCAGCGCCAAGGGCCACTGGATACGCGGCATCGGCCGGCGCGACCGGCTGCTGCTGCGCGCCGAGGCCGGCACCACGGTGAGCGACGACTTCGCGCTGTTCCCGCCCTCGCTGCGCTTCTACGCCGGCGGCGACCGCAGCGTGCGCGGCTATGGCTACAAGGAGATCGGCCAGTACTTCGAGGACGTCAACGGCGACCGCTACGTCTTCGGCGGCAAGCACCTGCTGGTGGCCAGCGTGGAGTACGAGCGCATGTTCACCCGCGAATGGGGCGGCGCGGTGTTCGTGGACGCGGGCGACGCCTTCGACAGCTTCGACGCGTACGAGTGGGAAGTGGGCGTGGGCGTGGGCGTGCGCTGGCGCTCGCCGGTGGGGCCGGTGCGCGTGGACATCGCCCACGGCCTGGGCGATGCGGCGCAGAGTTCGGTGCGCCTGCACTTCAACATCGGGCCCGACCTGTGACCGCGCCCGTCGCCGCGCCCAAGCCGCCGCGCACGCCTGCCCGCCGCTGGACGCGCCGCGTCGGCCTGGGCGGCGTGGTGCTGGCGCTGGCCGCCGGCGTGCTGCTGTTCTGGCTGCTGGCCACGGCCGGTGGCCGCGACACGCTGCTGGCGCGCGTGGCGGGCCTGCTGCCGGCCGGTTCGCTGCGCTGGGAACAGGCCGAAGGCACGGTGTACGGCCCGCTGGTGCTGCGCGGCCTGCGCTACGAACACGACGGCGTGGTGTTCAGCGCCGAACGGGTGCTGCTGGATGCGCGCGTGCTGCCGGTGCTGGGCCGCCGCCTGCAGCTGGATCGGCTGGAAGTGGACCGCGCCGTGCTGGTGCTGCCGCCTGCCGCCGACGAGCCTTTCGCGCTGCCCGCCTGGCCCGAGGTGCTGCCGCGGCTGGCCATGCCGCTGCGCATGCACGCCGGGCGGCTGGACGTGCAGGGCCTGCGCGTGGAGCGCGACGGCGCCGCACTCGCGGACATCGCCACGCTGGCCGCCACCGGCGTGCAGCTGACCGATGATGGCTTCACGCTGACGTCGCTGGCGCTGGCCGGCCCGCGCGGCCAGCTGTCGCTCAAGGGCGAGTACCTGCCGGCGCGCAACTTCCGCACGAACCTGTCGGGCACGCTGGCGCTGGCCGCCACCGCGTCCGCACCGGAGGCCGCGCTGCAGTTCAACGCCCGGGGCGACCTGGACGCGCTCACCTTCGACCTGGTGGGCAAGGCGCCCGAGCCGCTGTCGGTCACGCTGTCGGTGCGCGAATCCAGGGCGCAGCCGGCGTGGACGCTCAAGGCGCAGTCGGACGGCCTGCATCCGGCGCTGCTGGGGCTGACCGAGGGCGAACCCTGGCGCGGCCGCCTGGACGCCACCGGGAGCGGCGGCGCGGCCGAACTGCGCGGCGAACTGCAGCAGGGCGACTGGCGGTTGGGCATCGAGCCGTCCCGCCTGCAGCTGGCCGCGCAGTCGCTGCGCGCGCAGCCGCTGCAGCTGTCCCTGCCCCAGGGCCCGCTGGCGATCACCGGCGACCTGCAGCTTGCGGGCGAGGCGTCGGGGTTCGACGCCGTGGCCGCCAGCACCGGCCTGCGCTTCGAGCCCGCCAGCGCCGAACCCGGCGCCCTGCCCGTCACCGCCGCCGGCGAACTGCACGCCCGCGGCCGCTTCGATGCGTGGACCCTGGCGGGCAACGCCCGCCTGGAGCGCGGCGGCGAACAGGCCACGCTGGTGCTGAAAGGCACGGGCAATCCGGACACGCTGACGCTGGATGAACTGCGCGCCACCACGCCCACCGGTGCGCTGGACGGCCGCGGCGTGCTGCACTGGTCGCCGGCGCTTTCGTTCGAACTGCAGGCGGCGCTGGCCAACTTCGACCCGGGCTATTTCGCGCCCGACTATCCCGGCGCACTCAGCGGCGCGCTGCAGGCCAGCGCCCGCCAAGACGACGACCAATCCTGGCAAGGCCGCCTGCAGGTGGACGACCTGCGCGGGCAACTGCGCGGCCGACCGGTGTCGGGCCGGCTGGCGGCCGAGTGGCGCGGCGACCGCGGCACCGGCGAGGCCGCGCTGCGCATCGGCGGCAGCCAGGTGGACGTGCGCGGCGACTTCGGCGCGCGCTATGCCCTGGACGCCCGCTTCGAACCGCTGCTGCTGGACGACGTGCTGGCCGGGGGCGAGGGCCGCGTGCAGGGCACGCTGTCGGTGCGCGGCCCGGCGACGGGTCCAGGCCTGAGCGCGCAGCTGCAGGGCCAATCGCTGCGCTGGGGCGACCAGCGCGCCGGCACGCTGCGCCTGGCGGGCACGCTGCCGGCTGCCGGCGCGGACGGGCGCCTGGACGTGGACGCGAGCGACCTGGCGCTGTCGGGCGTTGCGCTGGACCGCCTGTCACTGCGCGGCGCGGGCAGCCTGGCAAACCTGCAGCTGCAGGCCGACGCGGCGGGTGCGCACGGTGGGCTCACGCTGTCCGGCCGCATCAGCCGGCGTGGTGAACAGTGGCGCGGCCGCCTGGAACAGCTGCGCCTGGCGGCCGTGGACGCACCGGTGCTGGTGCTCGACGACGGCGCCGACTTCGCCTTCGGGCCCGGCGTGCTGCAGCTGCAGCGCAGCTGCCTGGCCGCGCAGGACGTGGGCGGCCGCCTGTGCGTGGCCGCGTCGGGCAGCGAGGTAACGGTGCAGGGTGAATCGCTGCCGCTGTCGCTGGCCCAGCCCTGGCTTGCCGGCCAGCAGGGCATGACCCTGCAGCTGGACGGCACGCTGGACGCCCGCGCCGAACTGCGCCGCGGCCGCGACGGCCGCTGGCGCGGCGACGGCCGGCTGGATTCCGGGCGGGGCGCGCTGCGACTGGACGAAGACCTGGAGCGCGAAGTCTTCGGCTACCGCGACCTCGCCGTTACGGTGCAGCTCGACGGCGACACCGTGGCGGGCGAGCTGCGCGCGCTGCTGCCCGACGAAGGCAGCGTGTCGGCGCGCGTGCGCACCGGCCTGGCGGACAGCGCGCCGCTCGACGGCGACCTCGTGCTCGACGTGCGCGACCTCACCTGGCTGGAACTGTTCTCCGAAGACCTCGCCGCGCCCGTCGGCCGCCTGCAGGGCCAGCTGCTGTTGGCGGGCACCCGCACCGAACCGCAGCTGTCGGGCAAGGCCGGGCTGCAGCCGTTTTCCGCCGAACTGCCGGCGCTGGGCGTGAAGCTGAGCGAAGGCGACTTCACCCTGGTGGGCAACGCCGATGGCACGTCGCGGCTGGTGGGCAGCGTGCGCTCGGGCGAGGGCGTGCTGGCCGTGGACGGCAGCCTGAACTTCCTCGACGCGCAGGCGCCGCTGCAGCTGGTGCTGCGCGGCGCCAACGTCACCCTGGCCAGCACGGCCGAGCTGTACCTGGTGGGCACGCCCGAGCTGACCCTGCGCTGGCTGGACGACCGGCTGGAGCTGCGCGGCACCCTGGACGTGCCCGAGGCGCGCGCCGACCTGGAGGCGCTGGACAGCAGCGTGTCGGTGTCGCCGGACGTGGTGGTGGTGGATCCGGTGGATGCCGCCAGCGTGCGCGCCAAGCCGCTGGACATGGATTTCTCGGTGTCCCTGGGCGACAAGGTCAGGCTCAAGGGCTTCGGCCTGGACGGCGCGATGGCCGGCACGCTGCGCCTGCGCGAGCGCCCGGGGCGACGCGCCACGGCGCTGGGCACGCTGCAGGTCAGCGGCAAGTACCGCGCCTATGGCCAGGCGCTGGTCATCCAGCACGCGCGCCTGTCCTACGCCGATGCGCCCTTCGACAACCCCACGCTGGACATCCGCGCCGAACGCGATTTCGAAGAGGTGACGGTGGGCGTGCAGGTGCGCGGCACGGCCAGCCGCCCGGAAACCACGGTGGTCTCCAGCCCGTCCATGGAAACCAGCGAGGCCCTGGCCTGGCTGGTGTTTGGCCGCGCGCTCAACACCACCAGCGCCGGCGAGAACGAGCAGCTGGGCGCCGCGGCGCAGGCGCTGGGCGCGGGCGGCAACCTGGTGGCGCAGCAGCTGGGCGCCAGCCTGGGGCTGGACGAGGCCGGGGTGCGCGACTCGCGCAATCTCGGCGGCGCCACGTTCACGGTCGGCAAGTACGTGCTGCCGCGGCTGTTCCTGAGCTACGGGGTGTCGCTGGTGGGCACGGGCCAGGTGGTCACGCTCAAGTACCTGCTCACCCGCGGCTTCGACATCAGCATCGAATCAGGCAACGAAAGCGCCGCCTCCCTCAACTGGCGCACCGAACGCTGACCGAGGTGGCGGCGCGGCAAGGCCGGCGCCATAACCCAAGGAAAAAGGCCGCCCCGGAGGGCGGCCTTTTCGGTGGTGCGGAAGCGGTGGATCAGAACGCGACGCGCATGCCCAGGCTGACGCCGTCGCGGCCCTGCTGGTCGTCGCTGAAGCGGCCGGTGTAGGCCGCGAACGCCGTGATGTTGTCGCCCATCTGGAAGTTCGCGCCCAGCTCGGCCGTGATCCAGTCCTGCGACGGCGTGAAGCCGCCCATCGTGAAGCGACCCGCCACCGTGTTGGAGCCGGCGTTGACCACCACCTGGTCGTCCTTGCCTTCCTCGTTCCAGGCCACGCGGGCGAACGGACGGATGCTGTTGCCTTCCGAACCCATGTTGCCCATCAGCTGGTAGCCGGCGCGGGTGATGAACGAATCGCGGTCGAAGTCGGCGAAGTTCATCGAGGTCGAGCGGCCGCTGTCCTCGGCGTAGTTGCCGATCTGCTGGTTCATCCAGTGCACGCTGGCGAACGGACCGTGCTGGATGCCCTCGGACGAACCGAACAGCCAGCCCAGGCCGAACTCCGCGCCCAGCTGGCGCGCGTTGGTGGAGCCTTCCTCGGTGCGCGTGGTCGGGCCCATTTCGATGTAGCGCTCGATTTCCACGCCGGTGGTGCCGCCGCTGATGGCGCCGTGGGCGTAGCCGCCGTCGCCGAAGCGCAGCGCGCCGCCGATCGAGGCGATGACCGAGTTGCTCACCAGGTTCGCGCTGGCCACGTCGTTGTGGTGGCGGCCCAGCGTGAGCGCCACGCCCCAGTACGCGTTGTCGGCGATGTGGTGGTTGGCGCCCAGGGTCAGCCCGAAGAAGTCGGCTTCGCCGCCCAGGATGTTGGTGCCGGCGTTGTAGTCGTAGTCCTGCTGGCCGAACTGCGTGGTGGCGTAGCCGCGCACCGTGCCGGTCTCGCGGTTGAGCTGCATGTCCGACATCAGTTCGTCGTACACCGCGCGGCTGTGGTTCTCGGCGGCCTGGATGCCGCCCTCGCCCGCGTAGGACACCTGGATGGGCGCGGCGATGGTGGACAGCACCACGTTGGCCAGGATGGCGTGCGCGGCGCCGGTGGGGTGCACGCCGTCGGCGAACAGGTAGGTCTGGTTGGCGTTGGGCGTGACGTAGTTGCCCGGGCCGCACAGGACCGACGAAACGGCGCCGCAGGCGGTGCCGGTGATGTTGGTGAAGCCGTACAGGCCCGGGTTGGCCGAGATCTCGGTGATCAGGCCGAAGGTGTCGATGGAAATCAGGCCGTCACCCAGCGTGGCCAGGCCACCGTTGAGGGTGCTGTTGTAGACCACCGTGATCTGCGACACCGAAGCGGCCGTGGTGGGCGAAGCGCCGAACTGCGGCGTGGCGCCGAGGTTGGGCAGGTTGTACACCACCACGTAGCGCGCACCGGCCGCCTGCAGGCGGGCGATCTGCTGCACGTACGCCGTGGCGGCCGCCGCGGTGTTGGCCTGCGCCGTGGCCGGGGTGCCCAGCGCGACGAAGATGTCGTTGGCGCCGCCCCAGATGCTGTACAGCGCGTTCGGGTCGGCACGGCCACCGTTCAGCGCCAGGTACTGCGACACCTGCGTGGGGATGTTCGGCACCGGGTTGAGGCAGGGCGCGGGCGCCGCGCGGACGCAGGCACCGCCCCAGGCAAAGTTCGGGCCGCCGAGCAGCGACGGGCCGCCGGGCAGGCCGAAGGCCGCCGCGATGATCTGGGCCGCGACCGGGTCGGGGTTGGTGGTGAAGCTGTTGCCGGCGGGGTAGCCGGACGCGGCGGCAACGTTGCCGGAATCACTCAGGCTGTCGCCGAACACGACGAAGCTGCTGAACTGCTGCGCCTGGGCGGCACCAGCGCAGCCGAGCGCGATGGCAACGGCGCCGGCCAAACGATGGAAACGGGGCATGGGGAAACTCCTGTCGGGGCGATGGGTTTTTTATGATTGACCGCGAGCCCAGGGTCTCCTTGCGGCAGCACCGTGCGGATCCGCCGGTACTGCTCCCTCCCCTTGAGCCGTTGCCACGCCGCCGGCAGGGCCGTCGACGCCGCCTCACCTTAATCCAAAGCCCGATTCCGTACCACTGGGTACTGTCAGGGACGCACCCGCGCGCCCCGCAGGCGGGGCTTGCCTCCCACCACTTCGGTCCAGGCCAGCCATGCGGCGCCGTCGCGGACCTGCAGGCGGGGGAAACCGGTGCCGCGACCGCGGCCGGCCACGTCGGCCACCTGCACGCGGAACTGTTCGCTGGCCAGGGCCGGGTCGAACCGCGCCAGCCACAGGGACTGCCGGCCGCCGGTTTCCTGCATCCAGCTCATCCACACGCCCGCGTCGTCGGCGGCCACGTCCACGCGGCCCAGCTGCGCTTCACCCATGGCCACCTGGCGCATGGGCCCGAACGTGGCGCCGCCGTTGGTGGACGCCGCCAGGCGCACCGAAGGCGGGCCGCCCGCGCCGGTGTACCAGGCCACCCAGGCGCGCCGGCCGCGGGCGGCAATGGCCGGGCCGTTCACCGGGCAGGCGGGCATCATCCAGCGGTCGGCATGCACCACGGCGGGCGCGGTCCAGGACGTGCCGTCGAAGCGCGTCACCTTCACGTCGCGGATCTCGCCGGGGTCGCGGTCGCGGTAGGCCACCAGCACGCCGTCGGCGGACACGGCGGCGTCGGTCTGGCAGCAGTCGCAGGTCATGGCGTCGAGCTCGAACTCGGCGCGCTTCGCGCCGGCGGCGCCGAACGTGGCCGCGCGCAGCGTCATCGCACCGGCGCCACCGTGGTCGGCGTGGTCGTGGCCGCCGGCGGTCTTGCGGCCGTCCAGCCAGACGATGCCCAGCTGGTCGCGCGACTGCGGCCACAGGCTGGCGAAGCCGTGTTCGGTCGGCGTGCCGTCGTCGTGCACCGCGTCGGCCGGCCGCCAGCGCCGGCCGCCGTCGCGCGATACGTGCAGGCGCACGTCGTAGGCGTAGGTGGCCTGGCCGTTCTTCACCAGCGTGTGCGCCCAAAGGCTGCCGTCGGGCAGCGCCTGCAGCGCCGGGAAGTCGGCCCAGTTCACGAACCAGTCGCTGCCCTGCGCAATCACCTGCGGCGCCGACCACGCGCTGCCCTTGGCCGCGTGGCGCGCGAACACCAGGCGGTGGCCGCCGGCGGGCACGCGCTCGATCCAGCTCAATAGCAGGTCGCCGCCCGGCGCCTGCGACAGATGGGGCTGCGCCGAGCCGGCAGGCGCAGGAAGCGTCCAGCGCTCGACGGTGGCGGCGCCGGCCATGGCGGGCAACAGGGCAAGCAAGGTCAGCAGATTCTTCATGCCGGCAAACTACCCGTTGCGAGGGCCCGCGTCATCGTCGGGGTGGCCACCGTGGCGGTAGTCCATGCGCCGATGCAGGGCGCCAAGCTGGGCGCGGAAGTGACGCGCTTCCCATGCGCCCAGCCGCCACAGCCCGTCCACCACCAGCGCCAGCCCGAGCCCGGCGGCGATGCCGCCCACCACCAGCGCATTGATGGGCGTGGCCCAGCGCGCGGCCGCTTCGCCAGGCACCGCCAGGCCGATCAGCCATGCGCCCAGCGCATGCGTGCCGTAGTAGATCGGACCGAGCGTGAGCGGATTGGTGACCATCTGCAGCGCCACCATCACCGTGAGGTTGCCGCGCATCAGGATGGCCAGCGCCAGGCCGATGGCCACCTGCAGGCCGTACACCGGCATCATCGCCAGCACCGACCCCGCGTACAGCGACGCCAGCACCTGCGGCCGCTTGAACGACCAGAGGTAGGGCCGCTTGCGCGCCGCATCGGCGAACCACTTGATGACCGGGTAGCGCGCCACGTTCGCGCGCCGCGGCAGCGGGCGCAGCCAGCGGCGCAGGCGCCGGCGGCGCGCCAGCCAGCGCCGGTGCAGCGGATGGGAGCGGACGGGCATCAGCGCGTCGCGGGGCGCTTACGCCACGCGCCGGCCGCGGCGCTTGGCCAGGCACACCAGCAGCAGGGAAATGGCGGCCGGCGTCATGCCCGGGATGCGCTGGGCCTGGCCGATGGTCTCGGGCCGCACCTGGCCCAGCTTGGCCTGCAGTTCGGCCGACAGGCCGGGGATGCCGGCGTAGTCGAAATCGTCGGGGATGCGGCTTTCTTCGTTGCGGCGGCTGCGCTCGATGTCTTCGTGCTGGCGCACCAGGTAGCCCGAATACTTCACGCCGATCTCAACCTGTTCGGCCACCGCGGGGTCGTCCACGCCGGGGCCCAGGCTGGGCAGCTGCATCAGGGTGGCGTAGTCGAGTTCGGGCCGCTTCATCAGGTCCAGCGCCGTGGCTTCGCGGCTCAGCACGACGCCGGTGTGCCGGGCCAGGTCGGCGGCAATGGCGCCACCGGGCGCGGCCCACAGCGCCTGCAGGCGGCCGCGCTCGGATTCCACCGCATCGGCCTTGCGCGCGTAGGCCGACCAGCGCGCCTCGTCCACCACGCCCAGCTCGCGGCCGATCGGCGTCAGTCGCGCGTCGGCGTTGTCTTCGCGCAGCTGCAGGCGGTATTCGGCGCGGCTGGTGAACATGCGGTAGGGCTCGGTGGTGCCGTGCGTCACCAGGTCGTCCACCAGCACGCCCAGGTAGGCCTGGTCGCGGCGCGGCGCCCAGGCCTCGCGCTGCTGCACGTGCAGCGCCGCGTTCAGGCCGGCCAGCAGGCCCTGCGCCGCGGCTTCCTCGTAGCCCGTGGTGCCGTTGATCTGGCCGGCGAAGAACAGGCCGTCCACCAGTTTCGTTTCCAGAGACGCCTTCAGCCCGCGCGGGTCGAAGTAGTCGTACTCGATGGCGTAGCCGGGCCGGGTGATGTGCGCGTTCTCGAAGCCCTTGATCGAATGAACCAGTTCGACCTGCACTTCGTAGGGCAGCGAGGTGGAAATGCCGTTGGGATACACCTCGTGCGTGTCCAGGCCTTCGGGCTCGACGAACACCTGGTGCGAGGCCTTGTCGGCGAAGCGAACCACCTTGTCTTCAATGCTGGGGCAGTAGCGCGGGCCCACGCCTTCGATCACGCCCGAATACATCGGCGAGCGGTCCAGGCCGCCGCGGATGATGTCGTGGGTGCGTTCGCTGGTGTGCGTGATCCAGCACGACACCTGGCGCGGGTGGTCGGCCGCGCTGCCCAGGAACGAGAACACCGGCACCGGCGTGTCGCCCGGCTGCTCGGCCAGGCCGGAATAATCAATGCTGCGGCCGTCAATGCGCGGCGGCGTGCCGGTCTTCAGGCGGTCCACCGCGAACGGCCGCTCGCGCAGGCGCTGGGCCAGCGTGGTGGCCGGCGGGTCGCCGGCGCGGCCGCCGGGGTAGTTCACCAGGCCCACGTGGATGCGGCCGGCCAGGAAGGTGCCGGCGGTGAGCACCACCGCGCGCGCATCGAAGCGCAGGCCACTCTGGGTGATGACGCCGGTGACGCGGTCGCCTTCGATCACCAGGTCGTCCACGGCCTGCTGGAAGAGTTCGAGCCTGGGCTGGTTCTCGACGATGCGGCGGATGGCGGCCTTGTACAGCACGCGGTCGGCTTGCGCGCGGGTGGCGCGAACGGCCGGGCCTTTGCTGGCATTGAGGGTGCGCCACTGGATGCCCGCGACGTCGGCGGCGCGCGCCATGGCGCCGCCCAGTGCGTCGATCTCGCGCACCAGGTGGCCCTTGCCGATGCCGCCGATGGCCGGGTTGCAGCTCATCTGGCCGACCGTTTCGATGCTGTGGGTGAGCAGCAGCGTGCGCGCGCCGGCACGCGCCGAAGCCAGCGCGGCTTCGGTGCCGGCGTGGCCACCGCCGATCACGATGACGTCATAGCTGCGCATCACTCTTTTCCTGGAAGTGGCCGTGGCCCGGCGCGGCGATTATCCCGCGCCGACGCCCCCATGTGCGCAGGCGCCCCGGGTTGGCACGCTTCCTGCTTAGACAAAAAGGCACCTGCCGCGGCCAACGCCGGGGGGCGTTGACCAGACTGAACAGGGGCTGGTCAGGCGCGCGGTAGGGATGCCAGGGTCGGGAACTCCCGGGGGGGAGTTCCCGACCCTTTTTTTTTGCGCTTTCCGAAGGGGCCGCGCGGTCGCGGCAGGTTTGAAAGTCGGCGCCCGGCGGGTCTTTGGGAACAGGGGGTATCCGGGGGACCTGGTGCCGGGCGCCGAACAGGCGATGCGGGGGCATTCGCAGCGTCACAAAACGACGCTTTGGGTCAGTCGACGGTCAAAGGATGGACTGCCGGCCGGGGCGACGCAACGTCGAACGCACTATCGCTCC
>DAORUD010000004.1:42939-49693 GCA_035433005.1 Arenimonas sp.
GGACGCTCGTAGCGCGGCTCTTCGCGCGGCTCCGGACGCTCGAAGCGCGGCTCTTCGCGCGGCTCGGGACGCTCGTAGCGCGGCGGCTCCTGCGGCTCGGGGCGCAGCACGCCCGGCGCGTTCTCTTGCTCGGGCTTGCGCTGGTAGGGATCGCGGAAATCGGATCGGGGCAGCGGACGCACGCGGCCGTCCCGGTCGGCGTCGCCGCCCGGACCGCCCACGCCCACGCCCGGGCCCGGACGCTCACGATCCGCCCCGGGGCCGTCGCCATAGCCAGGCCGCGGCGCGGGCATCGGGACGGGCTGTACGTTGCCACCGTCGTCGTCAACCACGCCCGGCTCGCGCAGGCCCGGACGCGGCGGGCGGTTCGGGTCGTGCCACGGCGCGCGGCCGTCGCCCAGGTCGCCCGGCGCCAGCACGCCCGGCGGCAGCCGGTCGTCGGGATCGGGACGGCGCGGGTGGCGGTAGTAGTCGCGGTGGTCGTACCACGGGTTCCAGTGGCTGCCGTACCAGCCCCAGCTGCCGTAGCTCCACGAGCTTCCGAACGTCACGCTCCAGCCCGAGTAGGGCCGGCGGTAATAGCTGTTCCAGTAGGGGGAGCAGGTGTTGTACGCGCCGCAGTAATAGCGATCCAGGCTCCAGAACGGCGAGTAGGAATAGCTGTCGTAGTAGCGGTAGTCGACGTCCTCGGGACCCTGGTAGTAGTCGCCGTAGCCGTCCTCGGCCGGGTAGTAGTAGCCGCCGTCGCTGTAGTAGCCCTGGCGGTAGTAGCCGCCGTCGGTGGTCACGCAGGCGGACAGGACGAGCAGCAGCGGTGCAAGCAGGACAAGACGGCGCGACATGGACGATTCCCCCTTGGGTGGCTTGAGTCTCGGCGCGGCGCGGTGAATCCGTGCTTAACCCCGCCGCACCGGGGCTGCGTGCTACTGTTCGCGCCCTTCACTTGCCGCCCCGGGTTGCCCATGTCGCTGCACCAAGCCTCGGGTCGCTGGAAGCTGGGCCTGCTGCTGGCCCTGGTCACCGCGCTTTGCTGGGCCACCCTGCCGGTGGCGCTGAAGATCACGCTCGAACAGGTCGATCCC
Source organism: Arenimonas sp. (assembly GCA_035433005.1). Classification (GTDB taxonomy): domain Bacteria; phylum Pseudomonadota; class Gammaproteobacteria; order Xanthomonadales; family Xanthomonadaceae; genus Arenimonas. The sequence continues at coordinate 44,022 of DAORUD010000004.1, forward strand.
TACACGCTCACCTGGTTCCGCTTCGTGCTGGCGGCCGGCGTGATGCTGGCCTGGCTGGCCGCCCGCCGCGGCCTGGGCGGCTTCGCGGCCCTGGACCGCAAGCGCTGGTGGCTGCTGGTGGTGGCGGCGCTGTGCCTGATCGGCAACTACGTGTTCTACCTCCTGGGCGTGCAGCACACCACGCCCGCCAACGCGCAGCTGCTGATCCAGCTGGCGCCGCTGCTGATGGCGCTGGGCGGCATCTTCGTGTTCCGCGAACGCTTCAACGGCTGGCAGTGGGCCGGGCTGGCCATCATCACCGGCGGCCTGGCGCTGTTCTTCCGCGATCAGCTGGACGTGGGGGCGCGTGGCTACCTGGCCGGTTCGGCGCTGGTGATCGTGGCGGCGGTGGTGTGGGCGGCCTATGCGCTGCTGCAGAAGCAGCTGCTGTTGCGGCTGTCGTCGCCGGCCATCCTGCTGTTCATCTATGCCGTGGCCAGCCTGGCGCTGCTGCCGTTCGCCACGCCGTCGGTGCTGCTGCAGCTCGACGGCCTGCACTGGGCGCTGCTGCTGTACTGCGCGCTCAACACCCTGGTGGCCTACGGTGCATTCGCCGAGGCGCTGGCGCACTGGGAGGCTTCGCGCGTGTCGGCCATCCTGGCCACCACGCCCCTGCTGTGCCTGGGCACGGTGGCGGCGGTGCACGCGTTCTGGCCCGCCAGCATTGCCTCCGAACAGGTCACCGCCGTGGGTTACTTCGGAGCTGCGCTGGTGGTGTTGGGTTCGGCCGTCACCAGCCTGATGGGCAAACGCTGAGCCCCGCAGGGCCCCAATGAAAAGGGCCACGGCATTGCCGTGGCCCTTTGCTTTTGCAGTGGACGCGAACCGATGCCGGATCAGCGGCCCGGCACGCGGCAGCAGGTGCGGCTCGAGCGCAGCGTGGCGGAGCCGGAACTGTTGTTCTGCGCCGAGCAGGTGCCGGCGCTGAAGAACACGAAGGGCATCTGCCAGGTCGAGCTTTCGCAGTTGGTGGCCGTCTGGGTGTAGCCGGCGGGGCAAGCCGGCGCATTCGAATTGGCCGTGGCGCCCGCGGCGACGGGGGTGGACGTGTCGGCCGTGTCCACGCACTGCAGCGCCGTGGCCGCCGGGTTGATGTAGTAGCCCACGATGTCGCCCACCAGATGGGTCGCCGCGAAGGTGTAGATGCTCAACTCGTTCGCGGACGCACCCTGGTCGAGCTTCACCACCACGTCGTTGCCGACGATGGCACCGGCCGTGTAGTTCACCGTGGCGGCCAGCGGCTGGGCCACACCGAACGGGAAGGCCGTGATGTAACCGGCGGCGCCGGGCGCGACCACGGTGAAGTTGATTTCGGCCGCGGCGAACGAGCCTGCCGCGCCCACGCCGCAGTTGGAGGCCGCACCGCCCTGGAAGGTGTAGTCCGACACCGCGGTGACGTCGAAGCTGCGCACCGTGTTGGCCGCGATCTGGCCACCGGCCAGGCGCGTGTCGAGGATGCGGCAGGGCGTGACCGGCACGTAGACCAGGTCGGTGGCGGCGTCACCCAGGGCGTCGGTGCCGTCGCCGACGGTGCCGCCGAGCAGCAGCGTGTTCATGTCGTCGAAGGTCTTGGCATTGGCAGCAGCCTGCAGCTCTTCCATCGAGGCTTCGGCGAAGGCCGGCGCCATCTCCACCGACCAGGCATCCGCGCCGATCGGGAAAGCCTTGTCCACGTGGCTGGACCACTTCTGGATGACGGCGCGCGTGAGTTCAGCGCGGCTGGCTTCTCCGGGAGCCGCTGCCGACGCAACGGCCGTTCCAAACAGGGCGGCGCAGGCGAAAGCCGTCGCGGCAACCATCAGCTTCTTGTTCATTTTCGATTCCCCATTGCTCCGTAGGCGGCGTAAACAGGCGCCGCAGTTCCTGGCTTGCCCAAGGTCTAACGGAGTGGAGCGGCCCCGGCGGCCGGGGCCATTTGCGTGGCTGAACGGATTCAGCCTTCCAGCAGGCGCTGCAGCAGGTCGCGACTGTCGGGCGAAACCAGGCGGCCCTCCAGCGAGGCCAGCGCCTCGCGTGCCCGCGACCGCAGCGGCTCGGCCAGGTGGCGCCAGCTTTCGAACGCGCCCAGCAGCCTGGCGGCCACCTGCGGATTGACCGGGTCGAGGGCAGCGATCTGTCCAGCCACCAGCGCATGGCCGCGGCCGTCGCGGCGATGGAAGCCCAGCGGGTTGCTGCGCGCGAACGTGCCCAGCACCGCGCGCACGCGGTTGGGATTGGCCGGCAGCCACCACGGCGACGCCAGCAGCGCGACCACCGCGTCGCAGGCATCGGGATGCGGGCGGGTCGCCACCAGGCCCAGCCACTTGTCGGTGACCAGAGGATCGTGGGCGAAGCGTTCCCGGAACGACTGCAGCGCGGGCTCGGCGCCCGGGGCATCGAAGTGCACCAGGCAGCGCAGTGCGCCCAGCGCTTCGGTCATGCCGCGCGCACCGTCGAACTGCGCCTGCGCCAGCGCGGCCATCGGGTCCAGCCGCGTCAGCCACGCCAGGCAGGCGTTGCGCAGCGCGCGCGCCGCCATCGCCTCGCCCGACAGGCCGCGGCCGGCCGCATCGGCCAGCGCGTCGTAGCGCGACTGCAGTCGCTCCACCTGGTCTTCGGCCAGGCGGTCGAGCAGGGATTCGCGTGCGCCCATCAGCGCGTCCACGTCCACCACGTCCACCGATTCGGCCAGCGTGTCGAAGTCGGGCAGCGCCAGGCATTCGGCGACGAAGGCGGGGTCGGCGGCGTCATCTTCCAGCAGGTCGGCCAGGGCGTCGCTGAGCGCGCCGGCGGCGGCGTTCTCGTCCAGCGTGCGCAGCAGCGCGCCGGTGGCCAGCTGCTGCAGCAAGTCCCAGCGCAGGAACGGGTCGCGCTCCACGCGCACCAGGCGCGCCAGGTCGGCCGCGTCGTAGTCGAAGGCCAGCTTCACCGGCGCGGCGAAGCCGTGGTTGAACGCGGGCAGCGGCCGGGCCGACAGGCCGGTCCAGCGCAGCACATGGCGCGCGGCGGTCAGCTCGACGCGGCCTTCGGACACCACGGCGTCGCATTCGGGTCGCGCCGCGATGGCCGCGCCATCGTCGCCGTACAGCGCGAAGCGCAGCGGGATCAGCAGCGGCGCCTTCTCCGACTGGCCCGGCGTGGGCGGCTGGTGCTGGTCCACGGTGAGCGTGTAGTCGCCGGTGGCGGCGTCGAAGGCGTCCGTGATGCGCAGCTCCGGCGTGCCGGCCTGCGCATACCAGCGCGCGAACTGCGTGAGGTCGCGGCCGCTGGCGGCGGCATGCGCGGCCAGGAAGTCTTCCAGGGTGGCCGCGCGGCCGTCGTTGTCGGCAAAGTAGCGGTCCATGCCGGCGCGGAACACCGCCTCGCCCAGCAGGGTGTGCAGCAGGCGCACCACTTCGGCGCCCTTCTCGTAGATGGTGAGCGTGTAGAAGTTGCTGATTTCGCGGTACCGGTCGGGCCGCACCGCGTGCGCCAGCGCGCCGCCGTCCTCGGCGAACTGCCGGCCGCGCAGCACCCGCACCGCCTCGATGCGCTTGAGCGCGCGCGAATGCAGGTCGGCGCTGAACTCGCTGTCGCGGAACACCGTCAGGCCTTCCTTCAGCGAAAGCTGGAACCAGTCGCGCAGCGTCACCCGGTTGCCCGACCAGTTGTGCAGGTATTCGTGCGCCACCACCGATTCGATGCCCATGAAGTCGGCGTCGGTGGCGGTGGCCTGGTCGGCCAGCACGTAGCGGGCGTTGAAGATGTTCAGGCCCTTGTTTTCCATCGCGCCCATGGTGAAGTACTGCGCGGCCACCACGTTGAACACGTCCAGGTCGTAGGCGCGGCCGAAGCGCTGTTCGTCCCAGCGCAGCGAGCGCTCCACCGCGCCCAGCGCGTAGTCGCAGCGCGCCACGTCGGCCGGGTCGGCCCAGACGTTGAGCTGGACGTCGCGGCCCTCGATGGTGGTGACGCTCTTCGTGACGCGCTCCAGGGCACCCGCGGCGATCGCGAACAGATAGGCGGGCGTGGGGTGCGGGTTCTCCCACGTGGCTTCGTGGCGGCCATCGGCCAGGTCGCGCGCCGCCACCGGGTTGCCGTTCGCCAGCAGCACCGGGTAGGCCGCGCGCGGTGCGCGCAGCACGATGCGCCAGCGCGGCATCACGTCGGGGCGGTCGGTGAAGAAGGTGATGCGGCGGAAGCCTTCGGCTTCGCACTGCGTCAGCAGCAGGTTGCCGCTGGTGTACAGGCCTTCCAGCCGGGTGTTGGTGGCCGGGCGGATGCGCACGCGCGTTTCGAGCACGCAGGCGGCGGCCAGGCCTTCGATCCGCAGCGTGCGTTCGTCGCGCCGGTAGCGGGCGGGATCCAGCGCCACGCCGTCAATGGCAATGGCCAGCAGCTCCAGCTCCTCGCCGTCGAGCACCAGGGGCGCGCCGGGCTGCGCCGGGTCGGGCTGCAGCTGCAGGCGGGCGGTGACTTCGGTGGCGGCGGGGTCGAGGTCGAAAGCCAGGTCGGCGTGCGCGATACGCCAGGCGGGCGGGGTGTAATCGGCAAGATGGACGAAGCCATCGGCGCGGGGAAGGCTCATTCTTCGGCAATTCCGGGGGGATTTTGGACTTTGCTAGGCTATCACGCACATTCCCACGGACCGGCCATGACCCACGCCCCGCCCACCGCCGCCGACGTGCTGGCCGCCGCCGCACGCATCGCGCCGCACGCGCACCGCACGCCCGTGCTCACTTCGGGCTCGCTGGATGAACTCACCGGCGCCCGGCTTTACTTCAAGTGCGAGAACTTCCAGCGCAGCGGCGCCTTCAAGTTCCGCGGTGCCTGCAACGCGGTCTGGGCGATGGACGAAGCCACGGCCGCGCGCGGCGTGGTCACGCATTCGTCGGGCAACCACGGCGCCGCGCTGGCGCTGGCCGCACGCGGCCGCGGCATCCCCGCCCACGTGGTGGTGCCCGAAGGCGCGGTGGCCAGCAAGCTGGCGGCCATCGAAGCCTACGGCGCGGTGCTGCACCGCTGCGCGCCCACCATGGCCGCACGCGAGGCCATGGCCGCGCAGGTGCAAGCCGACACCGGCGCCCGCCTGGTGCATCCGTTCCAGGACCCGCACGTCATCGCCGGCCAGGGCACCGCCGCGCTGGAGCTGCTGGCCGAAGCGGGCCGGCTGGACATCGTGATGACGCCCGTGGGCGGCGGCGGCCTGGTCTGCGGCACGGCCCTGGCGGCCCAGGGCCACGACCCGCGCGTTCAGGTGTTCGGCGCCGAGCCCGAAGGCGCCGCCGACGCCTACGAATCGCTGCGCCAGCACCGCCGGGTCACCGACCTCGTGCCCGACACCGTCTGCGACGGCCTGCGCGGCACCCTCGGCCCCATCAACCTCGAGCTGATGCAGGCGCACCGCGTGCAGGTGCTGCTGGTGTCCGACGACGAAACCCTGGCCGCCATGCGCCTGGCCTGGGAGCGCCTGAAGGTGATCATCGAGCCGTCCTGCGCCACCGTGCTGGCCGCCGTGCTGCGCTACCCGGGGCACTTCGCCGGGCGCCGCGTCGGGCTTATCCTGTCGGGCGGCAACGTGGACCTGGCCGCCCTGCCCTGGCAACTCCCCCCGAGGAACACATGATCATCGACGGCAACCGCGCGGCCGACCGCGCCATCGAACTGGTGCTGGC
>DAORUD010000005.1:0-40809 GCA_035433005.1 Arenimonas sp.
GTCGCCGCCCGACGACACCATCCGCCGGGTCAGTCCCACCACGCGGTAGTCGATGCGGCGGATGCGCACGCGGTCGCCCAGCGACAGGCCGGACGCTTCATCGGCCACCACTTCGTAGTGGCCGCGCGTGAGGTGCCGGCCCGCCACCAGCCGCAGTGGCCAGCCGGGCGTACCCGGGCCGCCGTCGGCGATACCGGTGACCAGGGCGCGGAAGTCGCGGCCGTCGTGCGCCACCTGCATGGTCAGGTAGCTGATGTTCGCGGCTTCGGCCACGCCGGGCAGCAGGCGAACGCTGCGCCAGGCGTCGTCGGCAATGCTGGACGGTTCGGCATACGGGCCCAGCGTGTCCTGCTGCACCACCCACAGGTCGGCGCCGCTGTTGTCGAGCAGTACGCGGGCGTCGTCCACCATGCCGCGGTACACGCCCGCCATGGTCAGCGTGACGCCGATCAGCAGCCCCAGGCCGACGCCGGTGAACACGAACTTTCCCCAGGCGTGCAGGATGTCGCGCCCGGCGAGGCTGATCACGGCTGGCGGCCCGCGAGGTGGTCCACCACGGTCACTTTTCCGCCCGGCCGCAGTGGCCCGGCGGCGTGCAGGACCACGCTGTCGCCTTCGGCCAGCCCTTCGAGCACCTGCACTCCGCCATCGAGGTCGGTCCGGCCCAGTTCGACTGGCGTCCACGCCAGGTCGCCGTCGACGATGCGCCAGACGCCGGTCTTGCCCTCGCCGTGGAAAATGCTGGCGTTGTCGATGACTTGCGTGGCGGGCAGCGCGGCGAGGCGGACGGTGACCTGGGCGAGTTCTCCGATCGGCGGCGGCGTGGCCAGCGATGGCTCGAAAGCGATCTTGGCCAGCAGTTCCTCGGTGACGGCGTCGGCGACGGGCTCGATGCGGGCGACGCGTGCCGGCAGGACCGTGCCCGGCGCCGAGCGCAGCGTGACTTCGGCGGGCAGGCCGCGCGCCAGCCCGATGGCCGTGGCCTGGTCGAAGCGCGCATGCACCCAGGCGCCGTCGGTGGCCATGATGTCCAGCGCGGCCTGGCCCGCCACCAGCGGGGTGCCCGCGTCCGCCAGGCGACTGATCACCAGCCCGTCGATGGGCGACACCAGCGCGAGGTTCTGGCGCTGGCTTCGCAGGGCGTCGAGCTCGGCCTGCAGGCGTGCCCGCTCCGCCGCCAGCGCCGCCAGCGAAGCCTCGGCGGCGGCGGCGTCCTCACGGCGCGCCTGCGCCGCGTCTTCTGCCACCAGCTGGCGCTGGCGCAGGGTTTCGAAGCGGTCGGCCTGCGAACGCGCGGTGCGTGCGCGGGACTGCGCCTGCAGTCGCTCCGCGCGCAGGCGGTCGATGGCGCTGGCGGCGGCGCGGATCCTGTCGTCCAGGTCCAGCGGGTCCAGGCGCGCGACGACCTGGCCGCGCGCGACCGCGTCACCCACGTCCACCTCCACGCTGGCCAGACGTCCCGCCAGCGTGGGGCCGATGCGGTGGCGATGCCGCGCCTCCACGGTGCCGATGCCGAACAGCGCGGGCGCCAGCGCCGACGAACGCACCGGCGCGACCGTAACCTCCACCGGCGCCAGCGGGCCGGCCCGCAGCGCCACGTAGGCCAACAGCAGCACCAGCGGCAGCAGGGCCGCTGCCACGAACCACGAGCGGGGCAGTGGGCGACGTGTCATGGCGGGCTCCCGATGCCGCGGCGATAAAGTGCAAATGCGGCCGGCGCGCCATCGCGGATACGCGCGGGTTCGCCTGACAGCAGTGACTGGATGACCAGGCCCTGCAGCGTGCCGATGAAAGCGGATACCGCCACCGGTGTTTCGACCTCGGCGGCGATGGCGCCGGCGCGTTTGCCGCGCTCAACCTGTTCGCCGAGCAGCTGGCCGTAGCGTCCCAGCAGGTCGCGGACGCGGCGCTTGGCGGCGGTGTCTTCGCTGCGCTGCAGTTCGCCGAACAGCATCCGCGGCACGCCGGGATGGTCGGCGACGAACCCGGCATGCGCCAGGAACGCGGCCTCCATGCCGGCCAGCGGCGTGGTCGCCCGCGCCAGCGCGCCCTCGACCCGCGCCAGCAGCCGGTCCGTCACCCAGGACATCACCGCGTCCAGGATCGCGTCCTTGTTGACGAAGTGGCGGAACAGGGCGCCCTGGGTGAGCCCCAGTCGCCCGGCGATGGCCGCGGTGGTGATGTCGCCGGGATTGCGCTCGGCCGCCAGCGCCACCACGGCTTCGACCATCTCTGTCCTGCGGGCCTCGGCGGGCAGGTATTTCGCGGTACTCATGGGCGGCGGCCATCAAAGTGAGTGCTTACTATCTTTGCGCGCGGACGGCGCCATTGCAAGCTTCGCGGTCGCGCCGCCGTCGGCACTCCTCAGGCGCCGGGCGTCCACTCCCAGGCCAGCGACACGCCGCGGCCGGGCTCGTTAACCTGGACCGGGTCAGGGTTGAACGGGTCCTGGTTGGCGCGGTTCAGGTGCTCGGCGAAGGTGCGGTCAAGCACGTTGGTCACGTCCAGGCGCAGGCGGTGCTTGCCGAACTGGCGGCTCCAGCCCAGGTCGATCACGCCGAACCCTGGCGTGGGACCCGCGTCCAGGCCGCTGCCGCTGGCCACGCTGTCGTCCACGCGGTCCTGGCGGCTGGCGCCGCGCGCGCGCGCCTTCCATTCGCCCGCGGCGGACTGCCAGGCCAGCGCGAGAGCGCCGTTGAGCGGCGGTATCTGCGCCAGCGGGCGATCGTCGCTGCGGTTCTCGCCGCGCACCCAGGCGGCCTCGGCTTCGATCGTCAAGGTGGGCGTCCACTGCCAGCGGGCTTCGACCTCCACGCCGTGCAGTCTGGCGTCGACATTGCGGTAGATGCTGGCGCCATCGGCCAGACGCACGCCGTCCTGGCCGCGGGCCCGATCGCGCAGGATGTAGTCGCGCACGCGATCGGCGAACAGCACGGCGCTGGCGCCGCCCTTGTCGCCCTCCCAGGCCAGGCCGAGGTCGAGCTGGTGGTGCGTTTCCAGGTCCAGGCCTGGGTTGCCGATCCAGCGCGCGGGCGGCGTCGCCCCGGGCGAGGCGAGGTAGCGTTCGGTGGCGTCGGCGGCGCGCACGGTGCGGCTCAGTCCGGTGAAGACGGTGACGCCCTTCGCCAGGGGCTGCTCCCAGCGCAGCAGTCCGGAAACACCGGTGTCGCCCCAGCGGTCGTTGCTGGCGCCGTAGTACATCGCGTACAGCGCCGACGGCGGCACAGCCATCGGAGACGGGCGCTGGTCGGCGCGACGGGCCTGTGCGCGGAAGCGGTCGACGCGCAGGCCGATCGTGGCGCTGCCGGCGTCGGTCGTCCGCGTGGCTTCGCCGAAGGCGCCGGCCTGGTCCATGCGCGCATCGGGCCACAGGAAGGCATTCACGGTCACCAGCGAGGCCGGGTGGGGGCCCGCGAAGCGCGTCGCCTGCCGCCGGTTGCTGCCCAGGTCCAGGCCCAACGCCAACGACCAGTCGCCCCGCTGGGTGTCCAGCCGAAGGTCGGCGCCCTGCGTGTCGGACTCGGCCGGCACGCGCATCGCCATCGCCGGCTGTGGCCGCAAGCTGAAGTTGTCCATCACATGATCCACTTCATTGCGCCACGCGCGCGCCGCCAGCGACCACGCTCCCAGTTCGCGCCGGTGCGCGACGCGCACGCCGGTCAAGCGGTCCAGCGGTGCGTCCATGCCGGCGCCGGCGAAGCGGGCATCCAGGGTCTCGGCACGCTCCACGCCCAGCTCCCAGGTGCCGGCGTCGCCGAAGTCGCGCCCGGTGAGCAGATGCAGCGATCGGCGCCGGAAACCGCTGCGTACCGTTTCACCGTCGCCGTCCGCGTAGTCGTCGAAACGGGCGGTATTGGCATCCAGCCGCAGGGCCGCGCGTTCGCCGCGCCAGAGCAGCTGCGAGTCGGCCCGCCACTGCAGGCCGTTGTCGCCCGCCGCTGCGCCAGCCCGGAACGAGGTGCCGGGCGTTGCCGACCACGGCAGCTCGCGCTCGATCAGAACGGTGCCGCCGGTGCCGCCGGTGCCGTAGGCCAGGCTCTGCACGCCCTTGATCACCGTGACGCGATCCACGCCGGCGGCCACGGCGAACGACGTGGGTGGATCCATGCGGTTGGGGCAGGCGCCCATCACCAAGCCACCGTCGAGCCGGACGTTGAGCTGCCCCTGCGACTGGCCGCGGATCACCGGCTCCAGCCCGTGGCCGCCCATGCGCCCGGCCGACACGCCGTTCACGGCGCGCAGCAGTTCGGCCAGGTCGCCGGCGGCGGGTGCGCGCAGGTCGTCGGTGGCCAGCGTTTCTTCGCCGGCCAGCGCGCGGCGCTCACCAATCACTTCGACCTGGGGCAGGGACGTGGGCGCACCCTCGGCGGAAGCGAGGGCAGCGGCAAGGGCGAGCAACAGCATGGGCAACTCCGTGGGGAATGGGGCGACGGCCGCGCGCGGCTGCGACACAATGGCCGCCTGGAAAAGGGGATACGCGTGGCGCGAGGCCGGAATTCTAGTGACGCGGGACGCCTGCCCGGGAGCGACACGTTGTCGCACCCGGGTGCGCTGGCAACGCTGACGCGGCTGCGCTGGCTGTCCATTGCCGGGCAGGCGCTGGCGATCGCGCTGGTGCCCGGGCTGCTGACGCTGCACTTGCCCTGGCTGCCGATGGCGGGCGGCGTGGCCGTGCTGTTCGCGTTCAACCTGTGTGCCGCGCGGGGCGGCGGTGGTGCCGTGCTGCTGCACCTGGGCGTGGATATCGCCGTGCTGGCGTGGCAGCTGTACTGGAGCGGCGGCCCGGCCAATCCCTTCGTTTCCCTGTTCGTCGTACCCATCGCGCTGGCCACCGCGCTGCTGCCGGCGCGCGCCGTGGTGGCCACGGCGCTGATGGCGGTGCTGGCCTACGGCCTGCTGTGGCTGGATCATCGGCCGCTGCCGCACGTGCACGGTGAGTTCGACCTGCATCTGCTGGGCATGTGGCTGAACTTCCTGCTGACCGCGGCGGTGCTGGCGTTCTTCGGCACGCGTATCGCCAGTGAACTGGCGCGCCAGCGCGCGGCGCTGGCGGCCGAGCGCGAGCGCAGCGTGCGGGATGAAGGGCTGTTGGCCGTCGCCACGCTGGCCGCGGGTGCGGCGCATGCCATCAACACGCCGCTGGCGACGCTGTCGGTGGTGCTGGCCGACCTGCGCGACGGCATGGCCGCCTTGGATGCGGCCGCGCTGCAGGAAGACGTGGCCCTGATGTCGGCGCAGGTGGAGGCCTGCCGCGCGGCGGTGGGCCAATTGGTGAGCGATGCGCGCAGCGAGTCCGGCCCGCTGGCGGCCGGACGGCTGGACGACCGCCTGCGCGCCGCGGTGGATCGCTGGCGCCTGCTGCGTCCGGGCTTCGAGGCCAGGCTGGAGTTCGACGATGACGCCGAGGGCCTGGCGCTGTCGGCCGACCGGTCCTTCGACTACCTGGTGCTCAACCTGCTGGACAACGCGGCCGACGCCTCGCGGTCGGCCGGCGGCGACCGCGTGGTGCTGCGCGTGGCGCGCGACGCCGCCTTCCTGCGGCTGGCCTTCCTTGACCAAGGGCCGGGGCTGGCCGCGGCGCCACCACCGCTGCAATCGGACAAGCCCGGCGGATTGGGCCTGGGTTTTGCCTTGGCCACCCGCGTCTGCGAACAGTTCGAAGGCGTGCTCGAACCTGTGCCTTGCGGACTGCAGGCACGCCTGGCGCTAGCGCGGCTGGCACAAGTCGCGTGACGCGTCCCGTGGACATCCTGGTGGTGGACGACGACGCCCACTTCGGCCGCGTGCTGTCGCGCTCGCTGCAGCGGCGCGGTTTTCCGGCGCGTGCGGTCACCAGCGCCGACGACGCGGTGGCGGCCTGCGATGCCGCACCACCCACGCACGCCGTGCTGGACCTGAAGCTGGGCGCGGGTGACGACGGCCTGCGCCTGATGCGGCGGCTGCGCGAGCGGGTCCCGACGCTGCGGGTGCTGCTGCTGACCGGCTACGCGAGCATTGCCACGGCGGTGGAGTCGATCAAGCAGGGCGCCGACGACTACCTGGCCAAGCCGGTCGACGCCGACGCGGTGCTGCGCGCGCTGGGGCTGGCGGACGACGTGCCGGCAGCGCTGGAACCGCCCGACGCGCCGACGCCCTGGCACCGGCTGGAGTGGGAACACCTGCAGCGCGCGCTGGCCGAACACGGCGGCAATGTCGCCGCCACCGCACGCGCCCTGGGCATGCACCGCCGCACGCTGCAGCGCAAGCTGGCCAAGCGGCCGTCGCCCGGCGGCGGCGCGCTATAGCGCGTCGATGGGCAGCTTGAGGTAGCGCACGCCGTTGCCCTCGGGCTCGGGCAGGGCGCCGGCGCGGATGTTCACCTGGACCGCCGGCAGGATCAGCACCGGCATGGACAGCGTGGCGTCGCGGGCATTGCGCAGCGCCACGAAGCTGGCTTCGTCCACGCCGTCGCGCACGTGGATGTTGCTGCGCCGCTGTTCAGCGAGGGTGGTTTCGCAGCGCACCTCGCGGCCGCCGGGGCCATAGTCGTGGCAGACGAACACGCGGGTGTCGGGCGGCAGCTGGTACAGGCGCTGGATGGACCGGTACAGCGTGGCCGCGTCGCCGCCCGGGAAATCACAGCGCGCGGTGCCGCCGTCGGGCATGAACAGCGAATCGCCGGTGAACAGCGCATCGCCGACGCGGTAGGCCACGCTGTCGCTGGTGTGGCCGGGCACGGGGATGACTTCGCCCTCCAGCACGCCGACGGCAAAGCGCTCTCCGTCGGTGAACAGGTGGTCGAACTGCGAGCCGTCCACCGGGAAGTGTTCGCCGAGGTTGAAGATGGGCCGGAAGGTTTTCTGCACCCGGCGGATGCCTTCGCCGATGGCCAGCACGGCCTCGGGCAGCGACGCCTTGAGCCAGTGGCCGGCGCTGAAGTGGTCGGCGTGGGCGTGGGTTTCGACGATCCATCGCACCGTGAGGCCCAGTTCGGCGACGGCCGCCAGCAGCGCCTGCGCCGACACCGTGCCGGTGCGGCCCGACTTGGGGTCGAAGTCCAGCACCGGGTCGATGATGGCGGCTTCGCGCGTGGCGGGGTCGCTGACGAGGTAGGTCCAGGTGCTGCTGTCGGCGTGGAAGAAGGGCAGCACATCGGGCGCGGACATGGCGGGGATCCTGGCGAAGGTCTTGGCCCAGTTTAAGCCTGTGCGACGCCAGCCATCAGCCGGTGCGCGCCGCCGTCCGCACCAGCGCCAGGGCCAGCAGCCGCGCCTCGAGCCTTTCCCCCAGGCCTCGCGGCGCGGAAAGGCCCATGCGCTGCATCGCCTCGGCGTCGGCCGGCAGCGAGGCCGCCAGGGCCTGCAGCGCCAGCCGTGCCAGCCGTGCCTTGCCCGCGGTGCCCGAGGCCCGCGGCTTGAGCCAGGCCAGCGCGCGCACCAGGCGCTGCTCCACCGGCGTGAAGTCGCTGCCCATCGGGAAATCGGGCAGCGCGCCGTCGCGACGGAACGGCGCCAGCCGGGCCGCAAGCGTGCCCGGCAGGTTGCAGGCCAGCGCCTCGGGCGCCGCGGCGTCGCGGGCCACCTTTCCGGCCGCGCGCGCCTGGTCGAGCAGGGCGCGCTGGAAGCGTGCGTCGGTCAGCCGCAGCATGGCCAGCGTGCAGTCTTCGTCGCTGCGGCCGCGCAGGTCGGCGATGCCGTACTCGGTGATGGCCACGTCGCGCAGGTGGCGCGGGATGGTGGCGTGGCCGTAGCTCCACAGCACGTTCGACGCCGCTGCGGCGCCGCTGCCGCGCACCGCGCGCAGCATCAGCACCGAACGCGCATCGTGCAGCGCGTGCGCCATCGCCACGAAGTTGTACTGGCCGCCCACGCCCGACACCACGCGGCCGTCCTCCAGCCCGTCCGACACCGCGGCGCCCAGCGCCGTCATCATCATGCAGGTGTTGAACAGGCGCGCGTCGCGGCGCTGTTCGCGCTCCAGCGCTTCGCTGTTGCCGTACAGTTCGTTGATGTGCGAAACCCGCGTCATGCCGATGCCGCGCGCCTGCTCCGGGTCCAGCCCGCGCAGCCAGGCGTACAGGTCCTTCGAGCCCAGGTAGAAAGCGCCGTCGAGGTAGCGTCCCTCGGAGGCCAGCCGCGTCTTGTCTTCCGGCGTGCCGGCGTCGCGGTTCAGGCGCGCCATCGCCTCGGCGTCGTCGATCACGCGGCGCGACAGGATGCCGGCCTGTGCCAGGCTTCGGAAGCCGTCGTTCACCATTTCGCTGGCGCCGTAGATTCCCTGGCGGAAGGGCGCCACGCCGCCCGTCGAACGCACCAGCGCCGATTCCGCCAACCCCGGCGAAAGCGCCTCCAGCAGCGCACGGTAGACGTCGTTGCGGGTATGGCGCAGCACCAGCGCATGGCACAGCGCGTCGGCCAGCGAACCGATGCCGATCTGCAGCGTGCCGCCGTCGCGCACCAGGGTGCTGGCGTACAGGCCGATGGCGTAGTCGGCGTCGCTCACCGGCTCGCGCACCAGCGCGAACAGTTCAGGCGCGGGGCCGGGCAGGTCCAGCACCACGTCGAAGAAATCGGCATCCACCGCGCACGGACCGTCCAGCCAGGGCAGGTGCGGGTCCACTTCGGCGATGAAGAAGGGGCGCGGCCGGCCCAGGCGCGCGTTCTCGTCCACCAGGTCGAAGGTGAGGTCGGGGTTGCAGCTCAGGCTCAGCCGCGTGCCGCCGGGCTCGCGCGCCACTTTCTGCACCAGCGCGTTCACGCCGCGCTCGGCCACGGCGCGGGCCACGTGCGTGTAGTTGAGGCTGACGTAATTGCGCTGCGCCTGGGTGGAGCCCAGCAGCGCGCCCGACTGCATGTAGAACTCCTCGACCTTGATGTTGGCCGGCAGCGCGTCGCGGCGCATGGCCAGCGCGTAGTCGAGCGAAGGGAAGTCGTCGCCGAACTGCCGCTGCAGGAACGGCCCCAGGAATCGCTTCTGCAGGCCCGAGCCCGCGGCCGGGGGTGTGAGCGACAGCGCGGTCAGCAGCTCCAGCGACAGCGCCGGGTCGGCCGCGACGCGGCGCGTGATCGCGTTGAGCAGGCGATGGGGCTTGCCCAGGCCGAGCGGTGCGGCCAGCACCAGGCGCGCGCCGGCGTGGGCGAACAGCTGGTCGACGGCACGCTCCAGCGCTTGCGCGGCGGCGTTGGCGGGAGCGGTCGGGGAGTCGGTCATGGCCGCAGTATCGCATCCCGGCGGAGGCGGCTTGACAGGAATGATTACGGGTGTAATCTGGACAAAAGTTTACGGATGTAATCGAAATGCAGGTCAGCGACGCCGAATCCGTGGTCATGCAGGCGCTGTGGCGGCAAAGCCCGCTGTCGGCCGAAGAGGTCTTCGCCGCCGTGGCCGCCGGGCAGGGCTGGCAAGAGCCCACGGTCAAGACCCTGCTCAACCGCCTGCTGACCAAGGGCGCGATCAGCGCCGAGCGCGACGGCCGGCGCTACCTCTACGCCCCCGTGCTCACCCGCGACGCGTGGCTGGGCCAGGAAAGCGAAGGCCTGCTCGACCGCCTGTTCGGCGGCCGCGTGGCGCCGATGGTGGCGCACTTCACCGAACGCGGCCGGCTGTCGAAGAAGGACCTGGCCGAACTGCGCAAACTGCTGGAGACCCTCGATGACCGCAAGTGACGGCTACGCGCTGCTGGTGGAAACCACGCTGGCCTCCAGCGCCGCGATGCTGATGGTGCTGCTGCTGCGCCATCCGGTGCGGCGCGCCTTCGGTGCCGGCGCCGCCTATGCCCTGTGGGCCCTGGTGCCGGCGGTGCTGGTGGCCGTGCTGGTGCCGGCGGCGATGGAACCGGTGGCGCCGGCGCGGGTGCTGGCCGCGCCGGTGATGGCGATGGCGGCGCCAGTGCTGCAGGCCGGCACGTCGGGCGCCGCCGCGCTGGCCTGGCTGCCCTGGGTCTGGAGCCTGGGCGCACTGGCTACGGTGTCGTTGCTTGCATGGCGACAGCGCCGCTACGTGGCCGGGCTCGGCCCGCTGCGGCAGCGCCCCGACGGCCACTTCCAGAGCCTGGCCACGCGCGGCCTGCCGGCGGTGCTGGGCCTGCGGCCGCGCATCGTACTGCCGGGAGATTTCGAGCAGCGCTACAGCCCGGTCGAGCGCGAGCTGGTGCTGGCGCATGAAATCGAACACCTGCGCCGCGGCGACCTGCCCGCCTGCGCGCTGGCCGTGGTGATGCGCGCGCTGTTCTGGTTCAACCCGCTGGTGCACGCGGCGGCCGGCCGGTTCCGCCACGACCAGGAGCTGGCCTGCGACGCCAGCGTGCTGCGCCGCTTCCCCGACCGCCGTCGCCACTACGGCGACGCGATGCTCAAGACCCAACTCGCCGACCACCCGCTGCCGCTGGGCTGCCACTGGTTCGGAGCCCACCCGCTGAAGGAGCGACTTGCCATGCTGACCCGTCCCACGCTGTCCGTCCGGCGTCGCGCCGGCGGCCTGTTCCTGGTGGCCCTGCTGGGGCTGGCGACCACTGCCCTGGCCTGGGCCACGCAGCCCGGCCAGCCTGCCGACATCCCCGCCGGCAAAGTGCTGCTCGAACTGGCCTTGAAGGTGGACGGCGCCGAGGCCAGGACGGTGCGCCGGGTTCTGTCGCCCGGCGTGCCGCACGACGAGGACTTCCAACATGCCGGCCAGCAGTGGCAGACGCGCTGGGCGGTGACGCCGCTGGCCGACGGCACGTTCGACATCGCGACCAGGCTCGTCCGCGACGGTGAAGTGGTGGCCGAGCCGCGCATGATCGCGCGCGACTCCGCCGCCATCGGCGTGGGCGACCAGAAGGCCGACGGCGGCTTCACGGGCATCGAGGCCGAGCTCACGCTGAGCCTGGGCCCGCCGGCGCCGGGCATGGCGGCCGTCGGCATCCAGGGCGAGGTGCCGGACTATCCCGCAGCGTCGTCCGACGCCGGCGAAGGCGGCATGGTGATGCTCAAACTGCTGGTGGGCGCCGACGGCAGCGTGCAGGACATGCAGTACGTCGCCGAAAGCAGCACGCTGCCGGAAGACTCCGCCCTGGTGCGCTCGACCATGGAAGCGGCGGCGAAGTGGAAGCTCGATCCGCCCACGAAGGATGGCAAGGCCGTGTCCGGCTGGGTGCTGGTGCCGGTGCGCTTCGATCCGCCGAAGGCGGCGCCGCCGGAGGCGTGAGGCTCAGCCCAGCAGCAGTTTGCCGGCGGCAATCAGCAGCACGGCGGCCAGGGCGTAGCGCAGCGCCTTCAGCGGCAGCCGGTGGATGCCCAGCTGCGTGCCCAGCAGGGCGCCCACGCCCACCGCCACCAGCCACCACGGCAGGGCCGCGGGCAGGGTGCCGGTGGCCTTCCACAGGCCCGCCAGGCCCAGCGCGGAGTTGATCCACACGAAGGCCACCGACACGCCGCTGGCCTCGCGCGAATGGGTCCAGTGCATCAGCAGCAGCAGCGGCGTTAGGAAGATGGCGCCGCCGGTGCCCGTGAGTCCCGACAGCGCACCGATGGCGCCGCCGGCCAACAGCGCCGGTGCCCAGCGCAGCGGCCGCAGCGGCAGCGCCTCGTCGTTGGCCTGCACGGTGGCGGCGCTGCGGAACACGGCCACCGCCGACACCAGCAGCAGGCCGCCCAGCAGCAGCGCATAGCTTTCCTTCGGGATCGGGTACTGCGCCGCGAAATAAGCCGCCGGCGCCGACGCCACCACGAAGGGCAGCACCTTGCGCGGATCCACCAGGCCCGCGCGCCAGAACCGGAACAGGCCGATGCCGCCCACCAGCAGGTTCAGCGCCAGCGCCGTGGGCCGCATCTGTTCGGGCGCGAAGCCCAGCAGCGCCATCGCCGCCAGGTAGCCGCTGGCGCCGGCGTGCCCGACCGACGAATACAGCACCGCCACCAGCAGGAACAGGCCGGCGAGGATCCACTCCACCTCGCCCATCGCGGGCATCTCAGTGCGCGGGGTCGAGCGCGTCGTTGATCAGCGCGGCAAGGCGCGCACCGGCCTGGCGCACGCGGGTTTCCGCCGTGGGGCGGTGCCGGTCGAGGTAGGTGTCGGTGATGCGGCGCCTGGCCGGATAGACCGACTCGCTGTCGATCAGGCGGCACGATTCGATCGTCCACGCCGCCGCGCGGTTGTCGGCGCCGCGCGCGGGGTCAACCGGCACCGGGCTCTGCAGCAAGCGGGCCGTGTAGCCGGCATTGTCGAGGTTCGCGCTCTGCAGCAGCCAGTAGTCCCACACGCCGTGCAGGTTGGTGCCTTCGCCCTGCGGCGAGCCCTTGCCCTTGTAGTTGAGCTGGAAGTTGTTGCCGCCGCGGTCGTGGCGGAAGCCGGCGTGCATGGGCTGGTGCGCGTCGCCGACGAAATGCACCACGAACTTCAGCGCCTCGCGGCGCGCCTGCAGCGGCTGGCTGGCGTCGGCCAGGATGGCGCGCTGGGCGTTGATGGCGCCGATCACGCAGTTGCCGTCCGGGCACTCGCGCGCGGGTACGTAGTCGCAGCCGGCGCGTTCGAAGTTGATGTAGTGCCAGCGGCTGCTGAGCTCGCCCAGCGGGTTGCCGGTGGTCCGGCTCTGGGCGCGGATCTCGTCGGCCCACGTCGAAACGCCGGCCAGGGTGGGGTTGGGTTCGCCGGCCAGCAGGCGCTGGACCTCGGCGCGGGCGGCGGGAGTGAGGTCGCGTTCGGCCAGTTCGCCGACCAGCTGGTGGCCCTGCTTGCTCCAGCCAAACGCCGGCGCCGCGACGGCCAGCAGGATCAACGCGGGAAGGAGTCGATTCATGGCCGCCGACTCTACGCCAGCGGCCATGAACCTTGCCAGCATCAGGGGATCAGAACTTCCAGACGAAGGCCGCGCCGTAGACCATCGGGTCGATGTTCACGGTGCCGACGTCGCCGCCGTTCACCTTCACGTCGGTGTCAATGTCGATCCAGCGCGCGTCCAGGCGCAGGAACTTGTCGGTGCCCACCGCGAAGTCCAGGCCGCCGTGCAGGGCCAGGCCGAAGGAGTTTTCCAGGTCCAGGTCGGCGCCGGCCAGCGGGCCGGTGGTGTCCTGGCTGAAGAACAGCGTGTAGTTCACGCCGGCGCCGATGAAGGGCTTGACCTTCTCGCTGCCGGTGAAGTGGTACTGCAGGCTGACCGTGGGCGGCAGGTGCTTGGTGGAGCCGGCCTTGACGCCGTTGAGCTCGATGTCGTGCTGGAACGGCAGCGAGGCCAGGACTTCGATGCCCCAGTTGTCGCGGAAGAAGTATTCACCGGTGAAGGTGGGGCGCCAGTTGTTGCCCACGTCGGCGTCGAACGCGCCGCCGGCCAGGCTGCCGTTGTCGGACTTGGGCGACACCACGTGGGCACCGAGGCCGAAGGTCCAGTCGCCGGCCTGTTGGGCCAGGGCCGGGGTGGCGGTGAAGAGGGCGGCCGCAGCGGCCAGGGGGCAAAGCAGTTTGAGGGTCCGCATGGCGGGTCTCCGTTGGGGAACTGGCGCCAGTGTCCGCCCCGCGCGCCCGGGGCCACTTGAGGCAGGTCAAATGGCCTGCCGCTGGGACTGGGGCCCCGGGGTTGCTAAAATCCCGGGTCTTCCACCCACCCCGCCGGCCCGTGGCCGGTTCCAGGAGCCTCCATGTCCATCAAGGTCGCCATCAACGGCTACGGCCGCATCGGTCGCAACATCCTGCGTGCGCTGTACGAAGCCAAGCGCAACCACGAGATCACCATCGTGGCCATCAACGACCTGGGCGACGCCGAGACCAACGCGCACCTCACCCAGTACGACACCGCCCACGGCAAGTTCCCGGGCACGGTGGAAGTGGACGGCGGCGACCTGATCGTCAACGGCGACCGCATCAAGGTCTGCGCCGAGCGCGATCCGTCCAAGCTGCCCTGGGCCGCGCTGGGCGTGGACGTGGTGCTGGAGTGCACCGGCCTGTTCACCAGCAAGGCCAAGGCGTCGGCCCACCTGTCGGCCGGCGCGAAGAAGGTCATCATCTCGGCCCCGGGCGGCGCCGACGTGGACGCCACGGTGGTGATGGGCGTGAACGAAGGCATCCTGAAGGCCTCGCACCAGGTCATCTCGAACGCCTCGTGCACCACCAACTGCCTGGCGCCGCTGGCCAAGGTGCTGCACGAGAAGATCGGCATCGTGCACGGCCTGATGACCACCATCCACGCCTACACCAACGACCAGGTGCTCACCGACGTCTACCACAGCGACCTGCGCCGGGCCCGTTCGGCCACGATGTCGCAGATCCCGACCAAGACCGGCGCCGCCGCCGCGGTCGGCCTGGTGCTGCCCGAACTCAACGGCAAGCTCACCGGCTTCTCCATGCGCGTGCCCACCATCAACGTCTCGGTGGTGGACCTGTCGTTCGTCGCCTCGCGCGAAACCACCAAGGACGAGATTGATGCCGTGGTGAAGGCCGCTTCCGAAGGCGAGCTCAAGGGCATCCTGGGCTTCAACAAGAAGCCGCTGGTGTCCATTGACTTCAACCACGACCCGCACAGCTCGATCTACGACAGCACGCTCACCCAGGTGATGGGCGGCACGCTGGTGAAGGTGTGCTCGTGGTACGACAACGAGTGGGGCTTCTCCAACCGCATGCTCGACACCACGCTGGCGCTGATGGCGGCGAAGTAAGCCCGGCATCCCCGCGGCGACGAAAACCCCGGCCCTGGCCGGGGTTTTTCGTTTCAGGCCTTGGGCTGGCGCGCCATCAGCAGCTTGGCCGCGCACAGCAGGCTGAAGTAGACCAGCCCGAAGGCGACCACGCGGTGCGGCTCATCGATCCACACGCCGCCGCCGTCCAGCCCGAAGCGCGGCTGCACTTCCTGGGTCATGCCCAGTCGCGGCAAGGGCAGGAGCAGCGTCGCGAACGCGCCGAACAGGTAGGCCACCACCGAGCCGGCCCAGGCCACCATCGGCATCGCCATGGCGTCGTCGCCGCCAGCGCCAGCGCCCGGTCGCGTGCCCCAGGCCCAGGCCGCCTTGCCGACCGCCAGCCAGAGGAAGGCCAGCACCGGCCACGTCTCGCCAAAGCTCCAGGCGAACGCGCCCACCATCGCCAGGTAGAACAGCGTCAGCCCCGCCATGGCCAGCATCCGCCAGACCCGCCGGATCTTCGGCGAACCGCCGATGGCGGTGAAGAAACCGATGGCGTGGATCAGGAAGAACTCCAGCACCATCACCAGCAGCGCCGTCTTCACCGACAGCTCGTCCAGCGCGAACGGGAACAGCCACACCAGGGCGAAACCCGCGGCCGTGATGCCGTCGGGCAGCGCCGCCCAGGCGCTGGCGCGGTGCGCGCTCACGGGCTGTCGTTGCCCAGCCCGGCACCGGCGGCGGAACGGCGCAGACGGTCGTTCACCGCCAGCCACTCCAGCGACGACGGCGGCCGTTCCGCCAGCAGCAGGTTGGCGCCCTGCGCATCGAGTGCGCGCAGCGCGGCGTACAGCCCGTGCGCGAACGCATCGGCCTGGTCGGGAAGGGCGACGCCGCTCAGCCCGTCGGGCAGGGCTCCCAGCGCCAGCACCGCCACGCGCTTGCCCAGGGCCTGCTGCTGGCGCGCCTCGTCCACCAGCGCCGCCCGCGGCAGCAGCAGCAGCGCGGTGCGCGGCGCGTAGTGCGCCTCCAGCGTGCCGGAGGCGCGCGGGCTGTCGGCGGCACCGCCTTCGGCCACGGGGCCGACCCGGGCCTCGATCTGCGCACGCGTGATGCGGCCCGGGCGAAGGATGCGCGGCGTGTCGCCGGACAAATCCAGGATGGTGCTTTCGATGCCCACTTCGCACTCGCCGCCGTCCAGCACCACCGGCACCGCATTGCCGAACTCGTCGCGCACGTGCGCGGCCGACGTGGGGCTGACGTGGCCGAAGCGGTTGGCCGAGGGCGCGGCCAGACCGCCGTCGAACTCGTGCAGCAGCGCCAGCGCCATCGGGTGCGCGGGGCAGCGCAGGCCCACCGTGGGCTGGCCGCCGGTGACCTCGTCGGGCACGCCGGGCTGCTTGCGCAGGATCAGGGTGAGCGGGCCGGGCCAGAACGCGGCGGCCAGCGCGCGCGCCGCGTCGGGAACGTCGCGGGCCCAGCGGTCGAGCTGCTTCGCGTCGGCCACGTGCACGATCAGCGGGTGGTCGGCGGGGCGGCCCTTGAGTTCGAAGATGCGGCGCACGGCCTCGGGGCGCGCGGCATCCGCCGCCAGCCCGTACACCGTTTCAGTGGGCAGGCCGATGACGTCGCCGCGGCGCAGGGCCGCCAGCGCCAGGCCCATCGGGTCGGTCACGGCGCCCTCCGGTACTCGCCGCGCAGCAGGCCATAGAGGATGGAGTCGGCGAACTCGCCGCCCACGCGCCAGCGGTTGCGCAGTAGGCCTTCACGCTGGAAGCCCAGGCGTTCGGCCAGCCGGCACGAGGCCTCGTTGCGCGGGTCCACGTCGGCCTCGATGCGCTCCAGGCCCAGCACGTCGAAGCCGAAATCCAGCGCGCGGCGCACGGCTTCAGTGGCCAGGCCTTCGCCCTGGCGCGCTGGCATCAGCGAGTAGCCCAGCTCCGCCCGGTGCAGCGGGCCGCTGAGCGAAAACAGCGCGGTGGTGCCGATGAAGGCGTCGCTGGCCCGGTCGGCCATGGCCCAGCCGTACACCGAAGGCGGGCCCCAGCCGATGCGCTCGGCCAGCCAGGCTTCGGCCTGCGCCGGCTCGGTCCAGGCCTGAAAGCTCCAGTAGCGCGTCACCCGGGCGTCGCTGAACATGGTGAACACCTCGGCCGCGTCGTCCATCCGCAGGGGGCGCAGGCGGATGCGTTCGCTTTCGAGCACGGGCAGGGATTGCGGGATTTCGGCCATGCCCCATTCTCACACGGCCCCGCCGGGTTTGCCGCCGGGCCACCGCGCGGGGGAAAATGCCGCTTTCCCGACTCCGGAGCACCTGCATGACCCTCCTGCGAATGGCCGACCTCGACCTGGCCGGCAAGCGCGTGCTGATCCGCGAAGACCTCAACGTGCCGGTGAAGGACGGCCACATCACGTCCGAACAGCGCATCACCGCCGCGCTGCCGACGATCCGCCTGGCGCTGGAAAAGGGCGCGGCGGTGATGGTCACCTCGCACCTGGGCCGCCCGAAGGAGGGCGTGTGGACGCAGGAGGATTCGCTGGCGCCGGTGGCCGCGCGCCTGGGCGAACTGCTGGGCCGCGACGTGCCCCTGCTCAAGGACTGGACCGACGGCGTGCAGGTGCAGCCCGGCCAGCTGGTGCTGCTGGAGAACTGCCGCATGAACGTCGGTGAGAAGGCCGACGACGAGGCGCTGGCCAAGAAGTACGCCGCGCTGTGCGACGTCTTCGTCATGGACGCCTTCGGCACCGCGCACCGCGCGCAGGCCTCCACCCACGGCGTCATCCGTTTCGCCAAAGTGGCCTGCGGCGGCCCGCTGCTGATGGCCGAACTGGACGCGCTGGCCAAGGCGCTGCTGGCGCCGGCGCATCCGCTGATCGCCATCGTCGCCGGCTCGAAGGTCAGCACCAAGCTCGAGCTGCTGTCGGCCCTGGTGTCGAAGGTGGACCAGCTGATCGTGGGCGGCGGCATCGCCAACACCTTCATCGCGGCCGTGGGCCATCCGGTCGGCAAGTCGCTGTGCGAAGCCGACCTGCTCGACACCGCGCGCCAGATCATCGCCGACGCCAGGGCGCGCGGCGCCGACATCCCCATCCCCACCGACGTGGTGGTGGCCCCGGCCTTCGCCGCCGACGCGCCGGCCACGGTGAAGCAGGTGGCCGACGTCGGCCCGGACGACATGATCCTGGACATCGGCCCCGACACCGCCGCGCGCTACGCCGGCATGATCGCGCGCGCCGGCACCGTCATCTGGAACGGCCCGGTGGGCGTGTTCGAATTCGACGCCTTCGGCAAGGGCACGCAGACGCTGGCGCGCGCCATCGCCGATTCCGCGGCGTTCTCGATCGCCGGCGGCGGCGACACCCTGGCCGCCGTGGACAAGTACGGCGTCGAGTCCGGCATCAGCTACATCTCCACCGGCGGCGGCGCGTTCCTCGAATTCTGCGAGGGCAAGGAACTGCCGGCCGTCACGGCGCTCAAGGCCCGCGCGGGCTGATGGCGACGATCTTCTTTGACCTGGACGGCACGCTGATTGATTCGGCGGTAGGCATCACCCGCTGCGTGGCGCACGCCCTGGAGCAGTTGGGCGAGCCGGTGCCGCCGCAGGCCGAGCTGCGGCGCTGGATCGGTCCGCCGCTGCGCGACAGCTTCGGCCCGCTGCTGGGTGACGCCCACCGCACCGAACAGGCCGTCGAGCACTACCGCGAGCGCTTCGAGACCCACGGCTGGGCCGAACACGAGGTCTACGCGGGCATCGGCGACGCCGTGGTGGCCCTGTCCGAAGCGGGGCACCGGCTGGCCGTGGTGACCGCCAAGAACGAACCGCACGCGCGCAAGATCGTCGCCCACCTGCCGTTCGGCGGGCGCTTCGAGGACATCATCGGCGCCACGGCCTGCGGCCGGCTGAGCCACAAGCCCGAGCTGATTGCCGAGGCGCTGCAGCGGCTGCAGCTCGCGCCCGAAGGCGCGTGGATGATCGGCGACCGGCACATGGACATCCACGGCGCGCGCCACCACGGCATGGGTTCGATCGGCGTGCTGTGGGGCTTCGGCGGCGAAGCGGAGCTGCGCGGGGCAGGCGCCACGCGCCTGGCCGCCACGCCGTCCGAACTGCCGGCCCTGTTCGGCGCCTGATCCGCCGCCCCGCGCGCGGTCCCGTCGCAGGCCTGTGCTAGCGTTGTGGTCTTGCACCCACTGCCCCCGGAAGTCATGACGAACGCCCTGCGCCGCACCAAGATCCTCGCCACCCTCGGCCCCGCCACCGACGCCCCTGGCGTGCTCGACGAACTGGTGCGCGCCGGCGTCAACGTAGTGCGGCTGAACTTCTCCCACGGCACGCCCGAACACCACGCCGCGCGCGTGGCGGCCGTCCGCGAAGCCGCGGCGCGCCAGGGCCGCGAGGTGGGCATCCTGGCCGACCTGCAGGGCCCGAAGATCCGCATCGAGAAGTTCGAAGAGGACAAGGTCATCCTGCGCACCGGCCAGGAGTTCACCCTGGTCTGCCGCGCCGACGCGCCGCCGGGCGACCACACCCAGGTGGGCGTGAGCTACCTGGGCCTGGTGAACGACGTGCACGCCGGCGACACGCTGCTGCTCGACGACGGCCTGATGGCGGTGCACGTGCTGGCGGTGGAGGGCGAGCGCATCCGCACGCGCGTGCTCACCGACGGCGCGCTGTCCAACCGCAAGGGCCTCAACCGCCTGGGCGGCGGGCTGTCGCTGGGCGCGCTCACCGACCAGGACAAGCAGCACATCACCATCGCCGCCGGGCTGGGCGTGGACTTCATCGCGGTGTCGTTCTGCCGCTCGGCCGCCGACATGGACGAGGCGCGCGCGCTGGCCCGCGCCGCCGGCAGCGACGCCTTCCTGGTGGCGAAGATCGAGCGCGCCGAGGCCATCGAGAACCTGGTGGAAATCACCATCGCCTCGGACGTGGTGATGGTGGCGCGCGGCGACCTGGGCGTGGAAATCGGCGACGCCGAACTGCCCGGCCTGCAGAAGAAGATCATCCGCACCGCGCTGGAACACAACCGCGTGGTGATCACCGCCACGCAGATGCTGCAGTCCATGGTGGACAACCCCATCCCCACGCGCGCCGAAGTGCTGGACGTGGCCAACTCGGTCATCGACGGCACCGACGCGGTGATGCTGTCGGCCGAAACCGCCTCGGGCAACTACCCGGTGAAGGCGGTGGAGGCGATGGTGCGCATCTGCCTGGGCGCCGAGCGCCAGTTCGACCACGACACCGATTTCGAAAAGGCGCCGCGCAACCTGCAGGCCGCCGACCAGGCCATCGCGATGGCCAGCATGTTCCTGGCCGAGCACATCAGGGTGCGCGCGATCATTGCGCTCACCGAATCGGGCGGCACGGCGCGCTACCTGTCGCGCTTCCGTTCGGCGGTGCCGATCTATGGCCTGTCGCGCCACGAGGGCGCGCGCCGCCGGATGGCGATGATCCGGGACGTGTTCCCGGTGAACTACGACAGCCAGGGCCAGGCCACGCGCGAAGCCGCCCGCGGCGCCATCGCGCACCTGTTCAGGCTGGGCGCGCTGGCCGAAGACGACAGCGTCATCATCACCAGCGGCGACCATATGGAGCTGCACGGCGCCACCAACACCCTGCGCCTGCTCAAGGTCGGCCCCGGCGGCAAGGCCGAAGGCCTCGGCGAGCTCTGAAAACGGGGAAAATGTACCAGGTACATTTTCTTGGGAGCCCCGTGCGGAGACTGGAATCTGCGTGAAAATGTACCTGGTACATTTTCCCCGTTTTCGGCCGTTCGGCGGGTTGGGCTATAATCCGGGGTCATCCAACCGCAACCCCGGGAAACCCCATGAGCATCGACCAACTCGCCGACATCGCCCAGGCCATGGTGGCCCCGGGCAAGGGCATCATCGCCATTGATGAGTCCACCGCCACCATCAAGAAGCGCTTCGACGGCGTCGGCATCGAGTGCACCGAGGAAAACCGCCGCGCCTACCGCGAAATGCTGCTGGGCACGCCCAAGCTGGGCGACTACATCTCCGGCGCCATCCTGTACGACGAGACCCTGCGCCAGAGCACCAAGGCCGGCGTGCCGTTCACCAAGCTGATGATGGACAACGGCATCCTGCCGGGCATCAAGGTGGACCTGGGCGCCAAGCCCCTGGCCGGTTTCCCGGGTGAACTGGTCACCGAAGGCCTGGACGGCCTGCGCGAGCGCCTGAAGGAATACGCCAAGCTGGGCGCCAAGTTCGCCAAGTGGCGCGCCGTCATCACCATCGGCGAAGACGCCCCGTCGGGCACCTGCATCGACTCCAACTGCCACGCCCTGGCCCGCTACGCCGCCCTGTGCCAGGAAGCCGGCATCGTGCCCATGGTCGAGCCCGAAGTGCTGATGGACGGCGAGCACGACATCGACACCTGCTTCGAAATCACCGAAGTCACGCTGCGCTCGCTGTTCGGCGCGCTGTACGAGCACAACGTCATGCTCGAAGGCACCATCCTCAAGGCCAGCATGGTGGTGTCGGGCAAGGACTGCCCCGAACAGGCCGGCATCGAGGAAGTGGCCGAAATGACCCTGCGCTGCCTGAAGTCGGCCGTGCCGGCCAGCCTGCCGGGCATCGTGTTCCTGTCGGGCGGCCAGAGCGACGACGACGCCACCGCGCACCTGGACGCCATGAACCGCATGGGCGCCAAGCCGTGGCCGCTGAGCTTCAGCTACGGCCGCGCCATGCAGTCGGCCGCGCTCAAGATCTGGGCCAAGGACCTGACCGGCAACATCGCCGCCGCGCAGCAGACCGTCTACGCCCGTGCCAAGGCCAACGGCCTGGCCGCGCTGGGCAAGTGGACCAAGGGCGCCTGATCGCCGGGCCCGAGTCCCAAGCGACCATGTCAACGCCGGCCTCGTGCCGGCGTTTGCATTTATGGCCCTGCTGCAACGCAACGCGACCGGGTGTGCACATGGGCGTGACGCCGCGGCCGTACAATCATGGAACTAGTGGCCGGCGCGTCAGTCCCATGCCTCGCCTGCGCCGTTGCGCCCGATTGCGGCACGACTCCCTCGCGGCGCCCCGGTCCGCTCCGGCGGCATCGCCGCCAAACCGTTCAAGGAAGACCCGCACGATGAGCCCGAACCTGCGCCAACTCCTGCCCGCCCTGGCCGTTTTCCTGGCGCTGGCCGGCTGCAGCGCCGAGCCGCCGGCCGGCAACCGCGCGCCGCCCGCCACGGTCACCACCACCGCCGTGGCCAGCAAGCCCTGGAGCGACGCCATCGAAGCCCTGGGCACCGCCCGCGCCAACGAGTCGGTGCTGGTCACCGCCAAGGTGACCGAAACCGTGGTGCGGGTGAACTTCGAAGACGGCGACCTGGTGGAGGCCGGCGACGTGCTGGTGGACCTGTCGGGCCGCGCCGAAGTGGCGGGCCTGGCCGAAGCCGCCGCGGCCTACCGCGAATCGCAGCAGCAGTTCCAGCGCCTGCAGCAGCTCACCGCGCAGAAGCTCATCCCCACCAGCCAGCTCGACACCCAGCGCGCCGCCATGGATTCCGCCCGCGCCCGCCTGGACGCCACCCGCGCCCGCCTGTCCGACCGCGTCATCACCGCGCCCTTCGCCGGCGTGCTGGGCTTCCGCCAGGTCAGCCCCGGCACCCTGGTCACGCCCGGCACCACCATCGCCAGCCTCGACGACGTGTCCGTGATCAAGCTCGACTTCGCCGTGCCCGAGGCCTACCTGGCCGCGCTTTCCGCCGGCCAGTCCATTTCCGCCACCAGCCGGGCCTACCCGGGCCGCGAGTTCACCGGCCGCGTCACCACGGTGGATTCGCGCATTGACCCGGCCACGCGCGCGGTCACCGTGCGCGCCGAAATCCCCAACCCCGAGCGGCTGCTGCGCCCGGGCATGCTGCTGTCGCTGCGGGTGTACCAGCCCGAGCGCCAGGCGCTGGTGGTGCCCGAGATCTCGGTCATCCAGGTGGCGCAGACCGCGCACGTGTTCCGCGTGCTGCCCGACGACACGGTGGAACAGGTGGAAGTGACGCTGGGCCAGCGCCGCCGCGGCGAAGTGGAAGTGTTGGACGGCCTGGCCGCCGGCGACCGCATCGTGGTGGACGGCATCGTCAAGCTGCGCCAGGGATCGAGCGTGGTGGAAGCGCCGGCCAAGCCCGCGACGCCGGCGGAGCCCGCCGCGCCCGCGGACGCACAGGCCCCCGCCGCCCCGGCCAAGGCCGCCTGACCGGCGCCCCGCGGAGAAGCCCATGGTCCTGTCCGACCTCTCGATCAAGCGCCCCGTCTTCGCGACGGTGATGAGCCTGCTGCTGGTGGTGCTGGGCGTCATCGCCTTCACCCGCCTGACCCTGCGCGAACTGCCCAACATCGACCCGCCCATCGTGTCGGTGGGCGTGGCCTACCCGGGCGCGTCGGCGGCGGTGGTGGAAACGCGCATCACGCAAATCCTCGAAGACGCCGTCAGCGGCATCGAGGGCATCGAAACGGTGGAGTCGCGCAGCCGCAACGGCGAGGCCAGCGTCACCATCGAGTTCTCGCTCAGCCGCGACATCGAGGCCGCGGCCAACGACGTGCGCGACGCCATCAGCCGCGTCATGGACCGCATGCCGGAAGAGGCCGACCCGCCGGAAATCGAAAAGGTGGAAAGCGACGCCGAGGTCATCCTCTGGCTGAACATGAGCTCGGACGAGCTCGACAGCCTGGCCCTGAGCGACTACGCCGAGCGCTACGTGGTGGACCGCCTGTCGAGCATCGACGGCGTGGCCCAGGTGCGGGTGGGCGGCCAGCAGCGCTACTCCATGCGCGTGTGGCTGGACCGCGAGGCCCTGGCCGCGCGCGGCCTGACGGTGAACGACGTCGAGAACGCCCTGCGCCGCGAGAACGTCGAACTGCCCGCCGGCAGCATCGAATCGCAGGACCGCGACTTCACCCTGCGCGTGATGCGCGGCTACCAGGAAGCGGCCGACTTCGCCCAGCTCACCCTGGCCAAGGGCGAGGACGGCTACCTGGTGCGGCTGGGCGACGTGGCCAAGGTCGAACGCGCCTCGGCCGAGCGCCGCGCCTACTTCCGCGGCAACGGCCAGCCCAACGTGGGCCTGGGCATCATCAAGACCTCCACGGCCAACAGCCTGGACGTGGCGCGCGACGTCAAGGCCGCGCTGCCCAACCTGCAGGCCACGCTGCCGGCGTCCACGCGCATCTTCGTCGCGTTCGACAGCACCACGTTCATTGACGCCGCGGTGGACCGCGTCTACATGACGCTGATCGAAGCGGTGCTGCTGGTGCTGGTGGTCATCTACCTGTTCCTGGGCAGCTTCCGCGCCGCGCTCATCCCGGCGGTGACGGTGCCGGTGTGCCTGGTGGCGGCGTTCATCGCGCTGTGGGCGTTCGGGTTCACCATCAACCTGCTCACGCTGCTGGCGCTGGTGCTGTGCATCGGCCTGGTGGTGGACGACGCCATCGTGGTGCTGGAAAACGTGCAGCGCCGCGCCGACCTGGGCGAGCCGCCGCTGGTGGCCGCGCGCCGCGGCACGCAGCAGGTGGCGTTCGCGGTGGTCGCCACCACGGCGGTGCTGGCGGCGGTGTTCCTGCCGGTGGGCTTCATGGAAGGCAACACGGGCCGGCTGTTCCGCGAGCTCTCCGTGGCCCTGGCCGCGGCCGTCATCATCTCGGCCTTCGTGGCGCTGACGCTTACGCCCATGATGTGTTCGCTGATGATCCGCCCGCACCAGCAGCCCAAGGGCGTGAACAAGTGGGTGCAGGGCCACCTGGATTCGCTGGGCAAGGCCTACCGCCGCGCGGTCCAGCGCACCATCGGCAAGCCGCTGCTGTTTGGCGTCGTGCTGCTGGGCAGCCTGGGCCTGTCGTGGTTCTTCGCCCAGCAGATACCGGCCGAACTGGCGCCGCCGGAAGACCGCGGCAGCTTCTTCGTCTCGGTCGCCGGCCCCGAGGGCGCCGGCTACGACTACACCGTCACCCAGATGCATGAAGTCGAGCAGCGCCTGTTCAAGTACATCGGCGAAGGCCAGGCCATTGATCGCGCCAACACGCGCGTGCCCGGTGGCTTCGGCGCCGGCGGCGAAATGCACACTGGCCAGGCCATCGTGCTGCTCAAGCCCTGGAACGAGCGCGACATCAGCACCGCCGACCTGGTGGAAAAGATCCGCGGCGACCTGGCCAGCCTGCCCGGCGTGGTGGCCCGGCCGCAGGTGCGCAGCGGCCTGGTGCGCAGCGGCGGCCAGCCGCTGCAGGTGGTGCTGGGCGGCCCGGACTACGCCGAACTGGCGCAGTGGCGCGACCGCATGCTGGCGCGCATGGAGGCCAATCCCAAACTGTTCTCGGCCGATTCGGACTACAAGGAAACCCGCCCGCAGCTGCGCGTGGAGATCAACCGCGAACGCGCCGCGGACCTGGGCGTGTCGGTGCAGGAAGTGGGCCGCACGCTGGAATCGATGATGGGTTCGCGCCGCGTCACCACGTACGTGGAAGACGGCGAGGAGTACGACGTCATCCTGCAGGCCCAGCAGGAGAACCGCGGCTCGCCCTCGGACCTCAACAACCTGTACGTGCGCTCCACCACCACCGGCACGCTGATACCGCTGTCGAACCTGGTGACGCTGACCGAGCTGGCCGAGCCGGGCCAGTACAACCGCTTCAACCGCCTGCGCGCCATCACGATCACGGCCGGCCTGGCCCCGGGCTACACGCTGGGCGAGGCGCTGGCCTGGGTTCGCCAGGTGGCCGACGAAGAGCTGCCCGAGCGCGCGCAGATCGACTACAAGGGCGAATCGCGCGAATACCAGAGCGCCGGCGGCGCCGTGCTGTTCACCTTCGCCATGGCGCTGCTGATCGTGTACCTGGTGCTGGCGGCGCAGTTCGAAAGCTTCCTGCACCCGCTGGTGATCATGCTGACGGTGCCGCTGGCGGTGCTGGGCGCGCTGATCGGCCTGTGGGCCTTCGGCAGCTCGCTCAACCTGTTCAGCCAGATCGGCATCGTCATGCTGGTGGGCCTGGCGGCCAAGAACGGCATCCTGATCGTGGAGTTCGCCAACCAGCTGCGCGACGAGGGCATGGCCATCCGCGACGCCATCGTTGAATCGGCGGCGGTGCGCATGCGCCCGATCCTGATGACGTCCATCGCCACCATCGTCGGCGCCGTGCCGCTGGTGGTGGCGGGCGGGCCGGGTTCGGCCAGCCGCGCCACCATCGGCATCGTGATCATCTCGGGCGTGGCTTTCTCCACCGTGCTGTCGCTGTTCGTGGTGCCGGCGTTCTACACGCTGCTGGCGCCGTTCACGCGATCGCCCGACGCGGTGGCGCAGAAGCTCGAGCAGCTTGAACGCGAGACACCGGCCGTCGGCGGCCACGCCTGAGGCAGGGCGGACGGCCCGCGGCCCGGGCCGTCCGTTAGACTGGCGCCCTGGCCGCCGCTGAGGGCGGCGGACCCACGCCATGAACGACCGCAAGCCGCCTTCGGGCGATTCCCCCTACCGCGGCCCGCCCTCGGGCAAGCCGCGCGACAAGCGCGAACGCGAGCGCGACCGCCAGGCACGCCCGGCGCCGCCGCCGGCCGAGCGCCGCGGCCCGCCGCGCGAACGCCAGCCCGAGCGGCACCGCGACCACGCGCGCGACGAGGCCGACGCCGACCTGCTGCGCGCCTGGTCCGATACGCCCAAGGCCCCGCGCGAACAGCGCCTGCACGGCCTCAACGCCTGCCTGGCCATGTTCGCCCGGCGCCCGCAGGACCTGCGCAAGGTGTGGCTGCTCGAGTCGCGCATCCCGCAGCTCAAGGCCGTGCTGGCCCACTGCGTGCAGCACCGCCTGGGCTACACCGTGGTGGGCGACGAAGACCTGCAGAAGCTGTCCGCCAGCGCCCACCACGAAGGCGTGGTGTTCGGCACGCTGCCGGCCGCCGAGGCCAACCTGTCGGACTGGCTGCGCGACCTCAAGCCCGGGCCGCAGCTGGCCGTCTGGCTGGACGGCGTCGGCAACCCGCACAACCTCGGCGCGATCCTGCGTTCGGCCGCCCACTTCGGCGCGGCCGGGCTGCTGCTGCCCAAGGACTCGCCGCTGGCCCTGTCCGGCGCCGCGGCCCGCGTGGCCGAGGGCGGCGCCGAACAGGTGCCGCTGGTGCGCATGGGCCGCGCCGACAACAGCCTGGACCAGCTGCGCTCGGCCGGCTTTGGCGCCGTGGCCACCGTGGTGCGCGGCGGCAAGCCGCTGTACGGCACCGCGCTGCCCGAACGCACTCTGCTGGTGATGGGCGCCGAACAGACCGGCATTGACCCGGCCCTGGCCCAGGCCGCGGCGCTGCGCGTGGCCATCCCCGGCACCGGCGCGGTGGAAAGCCTCAACGTGGCCGCGGCCACCGCGGTGTTCCTGGGCGAATGGTGGCGGCAGCGCCGGGCCTGAAGCCGATATTCAGCGCGCCATGGGCATAATCGGCCCATGGACATTCGACTGCTCAAGCGCGCCCTCGGCGCCTGCCTGCTCTTCTTCGCCCTGGCGGCGGCCGTGCCGGCCGCCACGCGGCCCGAGTATGACGTCACCTACACCGTGCAGTTCCTGCCGGCCTCGGGCCAGGCCCAGGTGACCATCGCACTGCGGCCCGACACCGGCCACGTCAGCCAGCTGCGCCTGGCCATGCCCGAGGACCGCTACACCCAGGTCACCGGCGACGGCACCATCCAGCGCAAGGGCAGCACCGTCACCTGGGTGCCGCTGGCCGGCAAGCCCTCGAAGCTGCGCTACCGCTACCGCATCGACCACCAGCGCACGGGTGGCGGCTACGACGCCCGCATCACCCCCGACTGGGTGATCGTGCGCGGCGACGACCTGGTGCCCAGCGCGCGCGTGCGCGCCACCAAGGGTTCGGACTCGCGCGTGCGGCTGCGCTTCGTCATGCCCAAGGGCTGGACCAACGTGGACACGCCGTTCCTGCGCAGCCGCGACGGCAAGTCCTTCGTGGTCACCAACCCCGAGCGCAACTTCGACCGGCCCATTGGCTGGGTGATCGCCGGCGCGGTGGGCACGCGGCGCGAAGTGCTGGCCGGCATGGAAATCAGCGTGGCCGGCCCGAAGGGCGACGTGATCCGCCGCAACGACATGCTGGCCTTCTTCAATGGCCTGGCGCCGGAGTTCCGGCGCGCGTTCGGGGAATTGCCCGGCAAGCTGCTGATCGTCAGCGCCGGCGACCCGATGTGGCGCGGCGGCCTGTCGGGGCCGCGTTCGCTGTTCCTGCACGCGGACCGCCCGCTGATCAGCGAGAACGGCACCAGTACGCTCACCCACGAGCTGACGCACGTGATCACGCGCATCCGCGGCGCCGACGGCGACGACTGGATTGCCGAGGGGCTGGCCGAGTACTACTCCATTGAACTGCTGCGCCGCGCCGACCTGCTCAGCGACGCGCGCGCCGACAAGGCCCAGGCGTGGATGGCCAACCACGGCAAGCGGGTGAAGACGCTCACGCGCAATCGCTCCGCCGGCCCGCGCACGGCGCGCGCGGTGCAGCTGCTGGCGGAGCTGGACGCGGAGATCCGGCAGCGCACGAAGGGCAAGCGCAATCTCGACGACGTGGTGCGCGCGCTGATCCCGCTGCGCGAGGTGTCGCGCGAGGACCTGCGCGAGCAGGTGGAAAAGCTCACCGGCACGCCGTCCAAGGTGCTGGCGACGCCGCTGCTGGACTGAACTTCTCCAGGCGGGAGTCCGTGGCGCCGCGAATTCGGCGCCGCAGCCGCCAGGAGCGAGGGCTGTACCCCGGCACGAGCCCCGATTATCTGGTGACAGCCGGCGCAGGCGGCGCGGGCGGCGGTGCGCTGCCGAAGTCCACGTCGGTTTCCGCGGCCAGGTACATCAGCACCGCGTAGGCGGCCACCTGCTGGTCCAGCGCCTTGGGGTCGATCTTGTCCAGCGTGTCGTTGGCCGTGTGGTGGTAGTCGAAGTAGTCGGTGCCGTCCTGCGCCAGCTGCGCCCAGGGCGCGCCCTTGGCCACGATCGGGCCCACGTCCGGGCCCGGACCGCCGCCCTCGCGCTCGGTCACGATGCCCAACGGCGCCAGCACCTCACCGATGGCTTCGACCACCGGCCACGCGGCCGCGTCCACGCCGGCGCGCAGCGCATACACCCGGCCCGCACCGAAATCACTCTCCGCACCCAGCTGGTGCGCCGGCACCTGGCCCGCCGCGGCGCGCGCCTCGGCGTAGGCCTTGCCGCCGTACAGGCCCTGTTCCTCGTTGGCGTAGGCGATCACGCGCACCGTGCGGCGCGGCGCGCGGTCCAGGTCGCCGATCAGCGCCCCGGCCGCGGCCGTGATGCCGATGCCGGCGCCGTCGTCAATCGCGCCGGTGCCCAGGTCCCACGAATCCAGGTGCCCGCCCATCGTCACCACCTCGTCGGGCAGCTCACGGCCGGTGATCTCGGCGATGACGTTGTGCGAGGTGTATTCGCCCACCGTCTCGGCCGCGATGTCCAGGCGCAGGCGCACCGGCTTGCCGCGCGCCAGCATGTGGCTGACCAGGTCGGCGTCGGGGTTGGACAGCGCGGCGGCGGGGATGCGCGGCACGTCCGGCAGGTAGCGCATGGTGCCGGTGTGGGCGAAGCGGTCGCTGCTGGTGCCGATGGAGCGGATGACCACGGCCACCGCGCCCTTCTTCGCCGCTTCCACCGCGCCGTTGCTGCGCGCGCCCACCGCCGGGCCGTAGCCGCGGCCGTCCTTGAAGCGGACCATGCGGTTGGACACGTAGGCGATCTTCCCGGCCAGGCTGCCCTCGGGCGCGGCCATCAGCGCGGCCAGGTCGCTGAACTCCACCACGTCCGCCTCCAGCGGCTTGCCGCCGGTGCCCACGCTGCCGCCCAGCGCGGTGATCACCAGCGGCTGCGGGAAGGGCGCCAGCACTTCGGCCTTTTCATGGTGGCGCAGCCACACGGGGAAGGTCACCGGCTCCAGGTAAACCTTGTCAAAGCCCATCGCCGTGAACTTCGCCTTCGCCCAGGCCACCGCGCGTGCGTCGGCCGGGGTGCCGGCCATGCGCGGACCCACTTCGGTGGTCAGCGACTCCACCACCGACCAGGCCTGGCTGCCGGCCAGCGCGCGTTCGCGCAGGCCCTGCGCCGCGGCGATGTCGCCGGCGTCCAGGCCGTTGTCGGCCGCGGCGAGGGGCGCGAGCGCCAGCGACAGCGAAAGGGCGAGCAGGGACTTGGCGAGGGGCATCGGTGGCTCCGGAAAAAAGGCGCCGGCCAAAGTGGCCGGCGCGGGGTGGGGTGGGCGTGCGCTCAGCGCTTGAGCGCGTCGCGGATCTCGGTGAGCAGCTTCACTTCGTCGCTGGGCTCGGCCGGCGCGGCGGGCGCCGCTTCCTGCTTTCGCTTGAGGGTGTTGATGACCTTCACCGCCACGAAGATGGCGAAGGCGATGATCAGGAAATCCACGATGGTCTGGATGAACGCGCCGTACTTCACCAGCACCGCCGCCACTTCGGCGCCGGCGGCGTCCACCGTGGCGGGCTTGAGCTCGAGGGCCAGTTCGTTGAAGTTCACGCCGCCCACCAGGTAGCCCACCATCGGCATGATGATGTCGTTCACCAGCGAGGCGACGATCTTGCCGAACGCGGCGCCGATCACCACGCCCACGGCGAGGTCGACCACGTTGCCGCGCATTGCGAATTCCTTGAACTCGGTGACCATGCCCATGCCGCTACTCCCCGTCGGTGATTGGTGTGCCTGAATTTACACCGCCGCCGCGCTCAGGCGATATGCCCGGCGAACTCCACCAGCCCGTCCACCCCGGCGCGGAAGCGGTCGCCCGGCTGCAGCGCCGCCACGCCCGCCGGCGTGCCCATGAACACCAGGTCGCCGGCCTTGAGCGCATACAGCTTCGAGAGTTCGTGGATGACGTCGGCCACGCTGAACACCATGTCGTCCAGCCCCGACTGCTGGCGGATCGCGCCGTTCACCTCGAGCCACAGGCGCCGCGTGAACACGTCGCCGGCCGCGGCCGCCGGCACCAGTTCGCTGGCCGGCGCGGAGTGGTCGAAGCCCTTGGCCGTGTCCCAGGGCAGGCCCTTGGCCTTGGCCGCGGCCTGCAGGTCGCGGCGCGTAAGGTCCAGGCCCACGCCGTAGCCGAACACCAGCGCCATCGCATCGGCCGTGGCCACTTCGCCGTCGGCGTCGCGGCCCAGGGCCACCACCAGCTCCACTTCGTGGTGCAGGTCGCGGGTGCCGGACGGGTAGGGCACGCGGCCGCCGCCGGCCACGATGGCGTCGGCGGGCTTCATGAAGAACACGGGGTTGCCGCGATCCACCGCGGCGCCCATTTCCCTGGCGTGCTCGGCGAAGTTGCGGCCCACGCAGTAGATGCGGCGCACGGGGAACAGCGCGCCGGTGCCGCGTACGGGCAGGCAGGTGGGGGCGGGAACGGGAATCACGGTGGCGGTCATGGCGCGGCTCCGGGGCGAAGCCCCAAGTCTAGCCGCTGACGGCGTGGTGAGTCCGGGAAAGCGGTCTCAGCGCAGGCCGAGGCGGCCCGGCGACTTCTGCACGTGCACGAACTCGCCTTCGATCACGCCTTCGCTGGTGCGCGACGGGGCGGCGGCCGGACGCAGCAGGCGGCGCACGGCGGCGAACAGCAGCATGCCCAGGCCGATCACCAGTCCAAACGCCACCAGCAGCACCAGCAGCGCCAGGCCAAGCAGTCCCACCAGCACCCGCAGCAGCGGGCTGCGCGGCTTGCTGGGGCAGTAGCTGAAGAAGCGCTGGAAGAGGAAGGTCATCGTGGGCGTGGCAGAATGCGGGGACCGCAGTATGGCGAGGCCGGTCGTGGAAAGTGTAAGTGGTTCGTTAATCCGGCTGGCCGAGCTGCCGCCCGAAGGTTTGTCCGAGATCGAGCTGGACGTGGAGGGCGAGCGGCAGTCCATCGTCCTGCGCCGCAGCGGCGATCGCGTGCAGGCGTGGCTGAACATCTGCCCGCATGCCGGGCGGCGGCTGGACTATGCGCCGGGTCAATTCCTGCTCGACCAGGGCCGCCTGGTGTGCGCCGCGCACGGCGCCAGCTTCGAACTCGAGAAGGGCGTGTGCGTGGCCGGGCCCTGCCGCGGCGCGTCGCTGGTGCCGCTGGCCGTGGCCATCGGCTAGAACATCAGGTTCACCATCACCAGCACGATGGCCAGGTACACCAGGGTCAGCGGGCCGCCGCTGCGCCACAGGTCGCGCGGGCGGTAGCCGGCCGGGCCGCTCACCATCGCCAGCACCGGGTTGGAGGAGCTCAGGAAATTGTTCGACGCCGACAGCGCCACCACCAGCGCGAACGCCGTCGGGCTGCCGCCCGCGGCCAGGGCCACGTTGATCGCCATCGGCACCATCACCACCGTGGCGCCCACGTTGCCGATCACCAGCGCGAAGGCGGTGGCCAGCAGGCCGATGGCGGCCTCCATCACCCAGATGGGCACGTCGGGCCCGATGCGCTCGAGGATGTGCTGGGCCAGCCAGCCCGCGGCGCCGGTGGAATCCATCGCCCAGCCCAGCGGAATCAGGCAGGCCATCAGGAACACGGTTTTCCAGCTGACCGCGGCGTAGGCCTCGTCCATGTTCAGGACGCCGGTGACCATCATCGCCGCCGCGCCGGCCATCAGCGCGATCGGCACCGGCACCAGTGTGGTCAGCGCCAGCGCCATCGCCGCGGTGAACACCGCCAGCGCCCACCACAGCTTCTGCGGCCGGTGCGCGCCCTTGGGGTAGTCGGTGACCACCACGAAGTCGCGGCTTTCACTGGCCTGCGCCAGGTCGGTCCAGATGCTGTGGAAGACCAGCATGTCGCCGGCCTTGAGCGGCATGCGGCGGATGTCCTCGCGCCACACCTGGTTGTCGCGGTTGATCGCCAGCAGGCTGATGCCGAAGCGCTTGCGCAGCTGCAGCTGCGCCTGGGCCTTGCCGATGAAGGCCGACGTGGGCGGGATGACCGCTTCGGAAATGCCCGAGCGGCTGGGGTTGAACAGGTCGGCGAAGTGGCGCAGCCGGCCCGACATCTTCAGCAGGTTCTTCTGCGCGTAGTCCTGGATGGCTTCGCGCGGGCCCATCACGCCCAGCACGCTGCCCACCCAGATCATCTGGTCGGCCGGTGGCGCCAGGCGCGCTTCGTTGCCGCTGAGCAGGGCCAGCAGCAGCGGCGCGTCGCGCTGGGCCTCGGCTTCGCCCACGGCCATGCCCACCAGCGGGCTTTCGGCGGTGACGCTGAGTTCGTACACGTCGCCGTCAATGCCGTAGGCGCGGGCGAAGTAACTTTGCGTGCGGCTGGGCGCCACGCCCTTTTCCTCGCCCTTGCCCAGCAGTTTCGGGCCGCGCCAGCGGAAGTACGCCAGGCCGGCCAGCAGCAGCACCAGGCCCACCGGCAGCGGTGCGAACATCGGCAGCGGCTGCAGCGTGGCCACGCCCGAGGGCAGGTTGCGGTTGGCCGCCACCAGCAGGTCGTTGAGCAGCATCAGCGGCGAATTGCCGATCATGGTCAGGCCGCCACCCATCACGATGGCCGCCGCCACCGGCATCAGCAGCCGCGACAGGCCGATGCCCGAGCGGCTGGACACGCGCGAGGCCACCGGCAGGAACAGCGCCATCACCGACGGGTTCTGCATGAAGCCCGACATCACGCCGGCCAGGGCCGAGGTGAGCAGGATCAGGCGCTCCTCCATGCCCTTGGACACGCGCAGCAGCCACACCGCCACGCGGTTGAGCGCGCCGGTGCGGTCCAGGCCCGCGCCCAGGATCATCGTGGCGATCACGGCGATGACGGCGTTGCCCGAGAAGCCGTCGAACAGCTGGTTGGCCGGCACCAGCCCGGTCAGGCCCAGCACCACCAGCACCACCAGCGCGGTGGTGTCGGCGCGGATGCGCTCGAACATGAACATCGCGATGGTGAAGCCCACCAGGCCCAGCACGAGCATCATGTCGCGAGTGAGGACCAGGCCGGTTTCCATGCGTGCGTCGTGCCCTCAGGTCCGGTCGTACAGCAGGTCCCAGACGCCGTGGCCCAGCTTCAGGCCGCGGGTCTCGAAGTGGGTTTGCCGGCGCCATTGCGGCCGCGGCACGAACCCGCGCGCACCGGCGCGGCTGCGCAGGCGCGGCTCGGCGTCCAGCACGTCCCACATGTGTTCGGCGTAGTTTTCCCAGTCGGTGGCCAGGTGCAGCAGGCCGCCGGGGCGCAGGCGATCGCACAGCAGGCCCACGAAGCCCGGCTGCACCAGGCGGCGCTTGTTGTGGCGCTTCTTGTGCCAGGGGTCGGGGAAGTAGATGCGCACTTCGTCCAGCGACGCCGGGGCCACTTCATGCTGCAGCACTTCCACCGCGTCGTGCTGGTAGACGCGCAGGTTGCGCAGGTTCGCTTCGGCGGCGGCGTTGAGCAGGCGGCCGACGCCGGGGCCGTGCACTTCCACGCCGATGAAATCGCGCTGGGGTTCGTTCTGCGCGGCGTACAGCAGCTGCTCGCCGTTGCCGAAGCCAATCTCCAGCACGCGCGGCGCCTGGCGGCCGAAGGCGGCGTCGAAGTCGCGCGGCGCGCCGGTGTAGTCCAGGCCCAGGTGCGGCCAGTGCAGGTCGAAGGCGCGCTTCTGCGCGTCGGTCTGGCGACCCTGGCGCAGCACGAAGCTGCGGATGGGGCGGTTGCGCGGGCCGGGCGCCGGGGCGCTGTCGTCGTGGGTGTCGGACATGCCCGTGGCCGTGCTCAGAGGAAGTGGCCGTCGATCGGCGACGACGCGCTGGCGTGGCGCTTCTTCGGGATGCGCCCGGCCAGGAAGGCTTCGCGGCCGGCCTCCACCGCCTTGCGCATCGCGCTGGCCATCAGCACCGGATCGCGGGCGCCGGCGATGGCGGTGTTCATCAGCACGCCGTCGCAGCCCAGTTCCATCGCGATGGCGGCGTCGGACGCGGTGCCCACGCCGGCGTCCACCAGCACGGGCACCTTGGCGTTCTCGACGATTTCCAGGATGGACCAGCGGTTCTGCACGCCCAGGCCCGAGCCGATGGGCGCGGCCAGCGGCATCACCGCCACGCAGCCGATTTCCTCCAGGCGCTTGGCAATGATGGGGTCGTCGGAGGTGTACACCATCACGTCGAAGCCATCGGCCACCAGGATCTCGGCGGCCTTGATCGTCTGCACCACGTCGGGGTACAGGGTGCGCGCATCGCCCAGCACCTCGAGCTTCACCAGCTTGTGGCCGTCCAGCAGTTCGCGCGCCAGGCGGCAGGTGCGCACCGCGTCGTCGGCGGTGTAGCAGCCGGCGGTGTTGGGCAGCAGGGTGTAGCGGTCGGGCGGCAGCACGTCCAGCAGGTTGGGTTCGCCGGGGTTCTGGCCGATGTTGCTGCGGCGGATGGCGACGGTGACGATCTGCGCGCCCGCGGCCTCGGTGGCCAGGCGGGTCTGTTCCATGTCGGTGAACTTGCCCGTGCCGGTCAGCAGGCGGGAACGGTAGGTCTGGCCGGCGATCACGAGCGGATCGGCGTGCGGGGCGTCGGGCGTGCGATTCATGCCCGGATTATGGCCCGATTGACCGTGCGAGTTAACCCTTTCTTAAGAAGGGATTCAGCCGCGGGGCAGCGGGCTCAGCCGCCGCCGATGGCCTGGATGATTTCCACCCGGTCGCCGTCGGCCAGCACGTGGCTGGCGTGCTGGCTGCGCGGCACCACGGCCAGGTTGACCTCGACGGCCACCTTGCGGCCGGCATGGCCGGCCAGGGCGAGCAGGGCTTCGAGGGTTGTGCCGGGTTCCAGCGGACGGCTCTCGCCGTTGAGCGTGATGTGCATGGCGCGGATTTTATCGCGTTGCGGCCGTTCGTGGCGCCCCGCATAATCCCTCCCGTTCGCGGGTGTAGCTCAATGGCAGAGCTGTTGCTTCCCAAGCAACTGACGAGGGTTCGATTCCCTTCACCCGCTCCACGCACCGCACCGCTGGCCGTCCTTCGACGCGCCGCCCCTGGAGGAAGCCATGCCGCACCCCGTCCTCCTGGGCTGGCGTGAATGGCTGTCCCTGCCCGTGCTGGGCATCGTGGCGGTGCGGGCCAAGGTGGACACCGGCGCGCGCTCGTCGGCCCTGCACGTGCTGGACCAGGAAGTGTTCGTGCGCGAAGGCCGCGAGTTCGTGCGCTTCCTGCTCGACACCGGCGTCAGCGGCCAGGCGCCGCAGCCGGCCGAAGCCGCCGTGATTGACCGCCGCCCGGTGACCGACTCGGGCGGCCACACCACCCAGCGCGTCTTCATCCAGACCCGGCTGCGCCTGGCCGGCCAGGAGTGGGACGCCGAAGTGAACCTGACACATCGCAGGAACATGCTCTTCCCCATGCTGCTTGGCCGCACTGCGCTGGCCGGGCGTTTCCTGGTCGACCCGGCCAGTTCCTTCCTGCAGGGCGATCCGCCCGAAGGCCTGTTGCCCCCGTGAAACTCGCCATCCTTTCCCGCAACGCCAAACTCTATTCGACCCAGCGACTGGTCGAAGCCGGCCGCCAGCGCGGCCACGTCGTGCGCGTGCTCGACCCGCTGCGCTGCTACATGCAGATCGCGCCGGGCCAGTTCATGCTGCGCTACAAGGGCAAGCCGCTGGTGGGCATGGACGCGGTGATCCCGCGCATCGGCGCCTCGGTCACTTTCTACGGCACCGCCGTGCTGCGCCAGTTCGAAATGATGGGCGCCTTCACTCCCAACGGCTCGGACGCCGTGCTGCGCGCGCGCGACAAGCTGCGCTGCCACCAGATGCTGGCCGGCGAAGGCCTGGGCCTGCCGGTCACCGTGTTCGGCGACAACCCCGACGACACCGGCGACCTGCTGGGAATGCTGGGCAACCCGCCGCACGTCATCAAGCTCAACGAAGGCACCCAGGGCACCGGCGTCATCCTGGCCGAGAACGCCGGTGCGTCGCGCAGCGTCATCGAAGCCTTCCGCGGCCTGTACGCCAATTTCCTGGTGCAGGAG
Source organism: Arenimonas sp. (assembly GCA_035433005.1). GTDB lineage: Bacteria > Pseudomonadota > Gammaproteobacteria > Xanthomonadales > Xanthomonadaceae > Arenimonas. The sequence continues at coordinate 36,490 of DAORUD010000005.1, forward strand.
TTCATCGCCGAAGCCAAGGGCGCGGACCTGCGCTGCTTCGTGGTGGGCGACAAGGTGGTGGCGGCCATGCGGCGCCAGGCCAGCGAAGGCGAGTTCCGATCCAACCTGCACCGGGGCGGCAAGGCCAGCAAGATCAAGCTCACGCCGGCCGAAGTGGACACCGCCCTGCGCGCCGCCCGCGTGATGGGGCTGGGTGTTGCAGGCGTGGACCTTCTGAGGTCGAATCGAGGCCCATTGGTGCTTGAAGTGAACTCAAGCCCGGGTCTGGAGGGCATCGAGGGCGCCACGGGCGTGGACGTGGCCGGCGCCATCATCGATTTCCTGGCCGCCAGCGTCCGGCCCAAGGCCCGGCCGGCCAGGGCCGCGGTCCGCCGCAAGCCCGGTTTAACCAAAGCCTGAGCCTGATTTAACGGGGTCTTAATACGCCCGGGCCTAGGCTTGCCGAGCCGGACATCCTTGCAAGGTCCTCCTCGTCAGAGCGGCATCCCGCGGATTACGGCAATCGGGGCAGTAGCAACCTTTCGGCCCGGGCCGGCGCTCAAGCAGCGTCCCCGGGCCTTTCTTTTGGCAGGTGCAAACAGCGCGGCTCTGTCGGTATTCTCCAACGTCCCACCCCCAGAGGATCACGCCTTGATCAAGTCACTGGTGTTCGCACTCACCCTCGCCGCCGCGCCGCTGGCGCTGGCCAACAATCCCGTGGCCGTGGACGCCGGCGATTTCGCCGCGCAGCGCGCCGCCGTCGAAAAGGGCCTGGCCGACGGCAAGACCTACGCCGAGATCTCGTCCGCCGACCGCAACAAGGTGCGCGAGTCGCTGGACCGCATGGCGGCAACGCTCGGGGACGGCAAGACGCCCGAATCCCTGCCGGCCGACCGCAAGGTTGCGCTGTACAACGACCAGGAAGCCGTCAACACCATCCTGACCCAGGCCGCGGAAGACAGCCGCGTGATCTGCACCCGCGAAGTCGTCACCGGCAGCCACCGCAAGGCCACTGTCTGCGCCACCGTGGCCGAGCGCGCCCGTCGCCGCCAGCAGGACCAGGACGCCCTGCGCAAGGAACAGCGCTCGCCGCAGCCGCTGAAGCAGTAACCGATGCGCATCCTGGTAGTCGAAGACAACCGTGACATCGCCGCCAACCTCGGGGATTACCTCGAGGACCGCGGCCACACGGTGGACTACGCGGCAGACGGCGTGACCGGCCTGCACCTGGCCGTGGTCAACGACTTCGACGCCATCGTGCTCGACCTCAACCTGCCCGGCATGGACGGGTTGGAGGTCTGCCGCAAGCTGCGCCAGGAAGGCCGCAAGCAGACCCCGGTGCTGATGCTCACGGCGCGCGATTCGCTGGACAACAAGCTGGAAGGCTTCGAGTCCGGCGCCGACGACTACCTGGTCAAGCCCTTCGCGCTGCAGGAAGTGGAAGCCCGCCTGGCCGTGCTGGCCCGGCGCGGCAAGGCCGCCCAGCCGCGCGTGCTGGGCGTGGCGGACCTTGAATACAACCTGGACACGCTGGAAGTGCGCCGCGGCGGCAAGCTGCTGCAGCTCAACCCCACGGCGCTGAAGATCCTGCAGTCGCTGATGGAGGCATCGCCGTCGGTGGTGACGCGCCAGGAGCTTGAAACCCGCGTCTGGGGCGAAGAGTTGCCCGACAGCGATTCGCTGCGCGTGCACATCCACGGCCTGCGCGCCGCGGTGGACAAGCCCTTCGACAAGGCGCTCATCCAGACCCGGCACGGCATCGGCTACCGGATCGCCGATCCCGAAGCGGGCTGAGCCGCATGCGCTACCGGCGTAGGCTTCGCAGCCGGATCATCCTTTCGTTCTTCCTGCTCGGCTTCGGGCTGACGGCGCTGTTCGCCACGGCCACGGTGCTGCTGCGCGAGCGGCTGGAGGACCAGCTGATCGGCGAGGCGCTGTTCGAGAACGTCGAGGATTTCGCCGGGCAGTTCTACCGCGACCCGGAGGGCTCGGGCGGCCTGCCGTTCCAGAAGATCACCGGCATCGTCTACAGCGAGCGCCGCTTCGGCAACGTGCCCTTCCAGTGGCGCGACCTGGCCGACGGCGTGCACGAAGTGACCGAAGTGGACGAGAAGGGCCGCCAGCGCACCTACAAGCTGGCGGTGAAGAAGGACGACGGCCACTGGTTCTTCCTGCGCTACGACATCACCCAGGAACGGGCCAGCCAGCAGCAGCTGATGTACGCGCTGATTGGCGTGGTGCTGCTGTTTTCGGTGATGTCGCTGGTGATCGGCTTCTGGTCGTCCAAGCGCGTCATCAGCCCGCTGACCGAGCTGGCGCACCGCATGAAGGGCATGGCCGGCAGCGACAAGCCGGCCAAGCTGGCGCCGCATTTCGCCAACGACGAAGTGGGCCAGCTGGCCGCGGTGCTGGACGACTACGCCGAACAGATGACCGCGCTGGTGAAGCGCGACCGCGAGTTCAATTCCGACGTCAGCCATGAACTGCGCACGCCGCTGGCCGTGATCCGCGGCGCCACCGAGCTGCTGCTGGCCAATCCCGACCTGCCCGAGAAAACCCGCCAGCGCCTGCTGCGCATCGAGCGCGCGGCGGTGCAAAGCACCGACCTCACCACCGCCCTGCTGCTGCTGTCGCGCAACGAGCGCGGCACCGGCCACACGCCGCTGCTGCGCCTGTGCCACCAGCTGGCCGACGCCGCGCGCACCCAGCTGGGCGGCAAGCCCATCGAAGTGATCGTGCAGGGCGACCCCGACGCCATCGCCGAAGCGCCCGAAGCGGTGCTGGCCGTGGCCCTGGGCAACCTGATCGGCAACGCCTGCAAGTACACCAACGAAGGCGAGGTGCGCATCGTGGTGGAGGCGCACCAGGTGCGCATCGAAGACACCGGCCCGGGCCTGAGCGAAGAAGACGCCGCGCGCCTGTTCGAGCGCGGCTACCGCGGCTCGGGCGCCGGCGGCACGGTGGGCGGCGGCATCGGCCTGTCCATCGTGCGGCGGCTGTGCGAGCTGTACGCCTGGCACGTGTCCATTGCGCCGCGGCCGGAGCAGGGCGCCGTGGCCATCCTGCGGTTTACGGCGGTGGTGTAGCGGTTTTTTTGCCGCGGATTACGCGGATGGGCGCGGATAAGAGCCGATAGAGCAATCGAAATTGGCTTTTCGCCAGCCCAGTCAGTCCGGCGTAAACCACTCCCGCTTCATCGGCTTTTATCCGCGTTCATCCGCGTAATCCGCGGCCAATAAAACCGCTCAGACCTTCTCCAGCCAGCCGTGCGTGTCGGGGGTGCGGCCGTCGAAGAGGCCGAAGAAGAGATCCTGCACGCGCCGCGTCACCGGGCCGGGCTTGCCGGCGCCGACCTGGCGGCCGTCCACCGAGCGGATGGGCGTGATCTCGGCGGCGGTGCCGCACATGAACAGCTCGTCGCACAGGTAGAGGTATTCGCGCGGGATGTCGCGCTCCACGCACTCGATGCCGTTGGCCTTGGCCAGGGTGATGATGGAGTTGCGGGTGATGCCGTTGAGCAGCGCCGCGCTGATGGGCGTGGTGTGCAGCGCGCCATCGATGACCAGGAACAGGTTTTCGCCCGCGCCTTCGCTCAGCAGGCCGGTGGACGCCAGCGCGATGCCTTCGCCGAAGCCCAGGCGGCGCGCCTCGCGCGCCACCAGCTGGCCGGAAAGGTAGTTGCCGCCGGCCTTGGCGCCCGCCGGGATGGTGTTGGGCGCGAAGCGCTGCCAGCTGGACACGCAGGCATCAATGCCGGCTTCCAGCACGTCGGGGCCCAGGTAGGGGCCCATGTGCCAGGCGGCGATGGCCAGGTCGGTGGGCGTGTCGGCCGACAGGCCGAAGCCGCCCAGGCCGCGGTAGGCGATCGGCCGCAGGTAGGCCTTTTCCAGGCCGTTGGCGGTGATGACGTCGCGGCAGGCCTGCGCCAGCGTGGGCACGTCGTAGGGCATGGCCATGTCGTAGATCTTGGCCGACGCGTACAGGCGCTTGAGGTGGTCGGTGAGGCGGAAGATGGCCTGGCCGTCCGGCGTGGCATAGCTGCGGATGCCCTCGAACACCGACGAGCCGTAGTGCAGGCCATGCGCCATCACGTGCACGGTGGCGTCGGCCCACGGCTTGATGACGCCGTTGTGCCAGATGTTTTCGGGGTACTTCTGCGACATGGGGAGCTCCTGCGGACAGACGCGCAGTTTATCCCGCCGGGCCCGGCCCTGGCGTCAGAGTTCGATCCACCAGCAGCCCGCGTGCTGGCGCAGGCTGAAATCCGTGCTCCGGCTCGAAACATCCCCCGGCCCCGCCATCTGCTCCACCCGCAAACCCGTCGGTAACGGGGTCAGATGA
>DAORUD010000005.1:40909-45257 GCA_035433005.1 Arenimonas sp.
GGGCCGCCACCGCTTCCAGGGCATCCATCAGCGATTTGGCCGCGCCGCTGCCGGTGCCGGGCCAGTGGTAGAAGTTGGCCAGGCGGTTCACGTCGTGGGCTTCCAGGGCGCCGCGCACGCCGTCCAGCAGCTGGCCGGGGCTGCGCGCGCAGCCGCGGCGGGCGAAGCCGCTGGCGTAGGCGCCCTGGGCGGGTGCCGGCGCTTCGCGTGGGGCGACGCCCAGGGACGCGCAGGGCCGGTCGGTGAAGACGCTGTTGCCCTGCGCGTCCACGCAGCGGCGCACCTGCGCGGTGGCCGGCGTGGGCAGGGCCAGCCAGGCCAGCACACAGGCCAGGGCAAGAAGGCGGATGCGCGACATGGCCCCAGCCTAGCGCGAAGCTCAGCCCAGGCGGGTGATGACCGCTTCGGTCGGCCTGGCCAGGTTCAGCGTGTAGAAGTGCAGCTCGGGCACGCCCGCGTCCAGCAGGCGGCGGCACATGGCGCCGACCACGTCGGCGGCGAACTCGCGCACGCTGTCGGCGTCGTCGCCGTAGGCCTGCATGCGCTTGCCGATCCAGCGCGGGATCTCGGCGCCGCAGGCTTCGGAAAAGCGCCGCAGCTGGCTGAAGTTGGAGATGGGCATGATGCCGGGGATGACCGGAATGGTGATGCCCGCCTTGCGCACGTCGTCCACGAAGCGGAAATAAGCGTCGGCGTTGAAGAAGTACTGGGTGATGGCGCTGTTGGCGCCGGCGTCCACCTTGGTCTTGAAGTGGCGGATGTCGGCCAGGGCGTCGTCGGCCTGCGGGTGGGTTTCGGGGTAGCAGCCCACTTCGATGTGGAAATGGTCGCCGTGTTCGTCGCGGATGAAGCGCACCAGGTCGGAGGCGTAGTGCAGGTCGCCGGCGCGGGCCATGCCCGAGGGCAGGTCGCCGCGCAGGGCCACGATGCGGCTGCAGCCCTGGGCGCGGTAGTCGGCCAGCAGCTGGCGGATTTCCTCGCGCGTGCCGCCGACGCAGCTCAGGTGCGGCACGCCGTCGAGGCCATGGGTGTCGCGCAGGCCGCGCACCGTTTCCGCGGTGTAGGAAAGCGTGGAGCCACCGGCGCCGAAGGTCACCGACACGAACCCGGGCCGGTGGGCCTTGAGCTTGCGCACGGTGCGGTCGAGCTGGGTGCGCTGTTCGTCGGTCTTGGGCGGGTAGAACTCGAAGCTGTACTTGGGCATGCCGTCTCTCTCGCGTCCACCAGAACTATATCGCTTCATCCGGATGAAAGGAACCAGAAGAACGGGGTCAGATCAACTTCCGCCCGGCAACGCCTGTTCCCGGCCGACAGCCGCCGCTCGGTGATCCCAATGGCTACGGGCACGCGGCGGGCGGTCGCTGCCTGCGCGAGGTGGCGGCGAGGCTGTGGCAGTTCTTCGCCGGCAGCGATGCGCTGGTGGCTCGGCTCGGCGGCGAGGAGTTCGGCGTGCTGGTGGCGGGCGACGAGGTCGCGGGCATCGCGCAGTGGGCCGAACAGCTCCGTGCCAGCCTGGCGCACTAGCGCATCACGCTGCCGAACTTCTCGATCACGGCGCGTCGCCTTCGAACTTCCGCAACCGCTCCCACATTTCCGGGTAGAAGGTGTCCAGGTTCGCGAGACTGGTGCCGACATCGCCGATGCGCAGCCGCAGTGCCGGCAAAGCCTCCGGATCGGTGCGCAGGATTGTCGCCGCGGCGGCGATGTCGGCGGCCGGCAGGTCGACCTCGCAGGGGTAATCGAGCACCGTCGGGATGCCGGCGTAGTTGCCGGTGATCACCACGCGGTCGCCGCAGTCGGCCGCGACCTGAGCCTGCACGTGGTGCGGGATCTGCATGCGGAACCATCGACGGTACTCGGAGCCGCGGCCCTCGTCGGTGAACCAGTCGAATACCGGCGTCGTGTACAGCCACATCGAAAGTTCGCGCAGGTCCGGGTCGGCGATGAGGGTCAGATCACCGGTCGAAGTCAGTTCGTCGTACGTGGAGCGCTGGCGGGTGTTGTCGCTGTATTGGGTGGCGCGATAGGCGGCTACCAGCAGCGCTTCGTCCGACAACTGCCTGCTGCCCGACAGGGCATCGGCGGCACGCAGCGCGTTGGCCTGCACCTGGCGGTGGTAGCCGGTCATGTTGGCGTGGTTCCAGGCTTCGATGCGCAGGTCGGCCGTCAGGCGTTCGGTGAACTCCTCGCCCCGCTTTGCGGTCAACCGGTCTTCGTTCCAGTTGGCAACCTGGATGCCGATGAAGACGCCGACCACCACGATGACCAGGTCGATGGCGATGGCCATCCAATTCTGTTGGCGCAACTGGTCGAGCAAGCGGCGATAGCGCATGGGTCAGTCGTTCCACCCGGCCCGCGGCTCGACGACGGGGCGCTGCGCGGCGCGGACCGGCGCCGTCAGCCAGGGCCCGGCCGGTGAAAGGCCTGTCCTGCGGATCATGTTGCGACGCCTGGATTTGGCCAGCAGCTGCAAAAGCGAGTCTCCCCCAAGACGGCGTCCCGCCCCGATCATGCCACGGTGTCCGCGGGCGTAGCGCTGATTCTCCCGGAGAATGCGCAATTTTCCGCGTCGGGGACAGGGCGGGCGGATTTTCTGCACAATCGCCGGATGAGCATCGCCATGACCGACTTTGCCCGCGTGCGGCTGTTCCCGGCCGACGGGCGCCGCACCGCCATCCAGGACACCACCGCCGAGGCCTTCACGGCCCGGATCAATGCCGAGGCGCCCGTGCGGGTGATCCCCGGCTATGCGCCGTTCTGCGTGCTGCACGCGCATCGCAACTGGACGTCTACCAAGTGCTCGGTGATCCCGATCACCGATGCCAACCGGTCGGCGCTGAGTTCAGCCTACGAGGCCCGCACCCGCGGGGAGCTGCCCGTGCTGGTCCGCTGGTTCGAAGGCCTGGAGCCGCCGGTCGCGGACTTCCTGGTGCCCATCCTCTACAGCCGCGACCAGTTGGCCAAGGAGGGCACGCCCATCGAGGCCGACTGGGGCATCGTCGGCTGCCTGTACACGATGGCGCCCGAGGAAATCCCCATGGTGCCCATCACCATGATGCGCAACGCCCTGGGCGTGGACGAGGGCGGCAGCGGGGTGCCACTGGACCGCGAGGCCTACCGCCGCAGCGTGGCCTTCTGGTCCACCCACGCCAACTGGCGATAACGGGGTCAGGTTCACTTCTTTTCACTAACCAATGGTTAGTGAAAAGAAGTGAACCTGACCCCGCTTCAAAAAAAGGGCGCCCGAAGGCGCCCTTTTTGCATCCCGTAGAGGCGATGGCTCAGTAGCGGTAATGGTCCGGCTTGTACGGGCCTTCCTTGGACACGCCCAGGTACTCGGCCTGTTCGGTGGTCAGCTCGGTCAGCACCACGCCGATCTTTTCCAGGTGCAGGCGGGCCACTTCCTCGTCCAGCTTCTTGGGCAGGATGTAGACCTTGGCCTCGTAGCTGTCCTTGTTGGTCCACAGCTCGATCTGGGCCAGGGTCTGGTTGGCGAACGAGTTGGACATGACAAACGACGGGTGGCCCGTGGCGCAGCCCAGGTTCACCAGGCGGCCTTCGGCCAGCAGGTAGATGCAGTTGCCGTTGGCGAAGGTGTACTTGTCCACCTGCGGCTTGATGTTCAGGCGCACGGCGTCGGAGGCGTTGAGCTTGTCCACCTGGATTTCGTTGTCGAAGTGGCCGATGTTGCAGACGATGGCCTGGTCTTTCATCTGCGACATGTGCTCAAGCGTCAGCACGTCCTTGTTGCCGGTGGTGGTGACGTAGATGTCGCCACGGCCCAGGGTGGATTCGACGGTGTTCACCTCGAAGCCTTCCATGGACGCCTGCAGGGCGTTGATCGGGTCAATTTCGGTGACCACCACGCGGGCGCCATAGGCTCGCAGCGAATGGGCCGAGCCCTTGCCCACGTCGCCGTAGCCGCACACCACGGCCACCTTGCCGGCCAGCATCACGTCCATGGCGCGCTTGAGGCCGTCGGCCAGCGACTCGCGGCAGCCGTACAGGTTGTCGAACTTCGATTTGGTGACCGAGTCATTCACGTTGATGGCCGGCACCAGCAGCTTGCCCTGTTCCAGCATCTGGTAGAGGCGGTGCACGCCGGTGGTGGTCTCTTCCGAGACGCCCTTCCAGTCCTTCACCACGTTGGTCCAGAAGCCCGGGCGCTCGCGCGCGACGCGCTTGAGCAGGTTCTTGATCACCTGCTCCTCATGCGAGCCCGACGGGGTGTTGACCCAGTCGCTGCCCTTCTCGAGCTCGTAGCCCTTGTGGATCAGCAGGGTGACGTCGCCGCCGTCGTCCACCACCAGCTCCGGGCCGGTCAGGCTGCCGTCGGCGAGGGTGAAGG
>DAORUD010000006.1:0-43669 GCA_035433005.1 Arenimonas sp.
CCCTCACGAGCCCTAGCCCGTCCATGGCCAAGCCCAACTATTCGTTCGAGAAGCGCCAGCGAGAGCTCGCCAAGCAGAAGAAAAAAGCCGAGAAGGACGCCGAGAAGGCCGCCCGCAAGCGCGCCGGCGGATCGGCCGAAGCCGGGACCGACGCCGGCCACGCCGATGAAGAAGCCACTGCGCCGGGCGAAACCGCCGCCGAGTGAGGAACGCCGGCCCCGCGCGCCGGGGCCGAAGCGCTAGAGCGCGCGATGCACCGCTTCACCGAACAGTGCGGTGTGGTGGTGGCAATCATTCAGGCGCACCACGTCCAGCGAGCCCGCATCGGGGCCCTCCAGCAGGTTCAGCGTGGTCGGGGCCTGGCGGAAGCTCCACATGCGCGCCAGAGGCAAGCCCAGGATCCGGCACAGGATCACGCGGTTCACCGCGTCATGCGCCACCACCAGCAGCGTGTCGTCGGCCCCGAGGCCGGCGCAGGCGCGCTCGAAGGCCGGCCAGCTGCGCTCGAGCACCCCGACGATGGACTCCCCGCCCTCGCCCGGCATCTGCACCGTTTCGGGCGCATCGCGCCAGGCCTGAAGGCGCACCGGGTCGCGCTCGCGGATTTCCGAAGCCAGCAGCCCTTCCCAGTCGCCGTGGCCGATTTCCATCAGGCCCTCGTCCAGCTGCAGCTGCGGCGCCCGGCCCTCGCCCAGCGCCAGTTCGGCGGTGCGGCGGGCGCGGCCCAGCGGCGAGGCCACGGCGCGGGTGATCGCCACGTCCGCCAGCCGTCCGCCCAGCAGGCGCGCCTGGCGCTCGCCGTTGTCCGACAGTGCGATGTCGCGCTGGCCCTGGTAGCGGCCCTCGGCGTTCCAGGGCGTTTCTCCGTGTCGCGCCAGCAGCACTTTCATTCAGTTCACTCCAGGGAAGGCCGTGATGTTAACGCCCGCCCCCGCCGCGGCAAAGCCGCCGGCCGTGACCAATGGCCTACACGGCGTGCACACCCGATGGCCTAGGCTTCCGGTTCCCATGCCCCACTCCTGGACCGCCATGACCCTGCGCCCGATCAAGCCGCTCGCCCTCGCCTTCGCGATCACCGTCGCCCTCGCCGCTTGCCAGAAGACCGAAGCCCCGGCCGAGGCGCCTGCCGCCGCCGTCGAGACCGGGCCGCTGAAGGTGGACCTGTCGAAGGTGCAGGCCCCGGCCATTTCGCTGCAGGCCGCGGACATCGACACGACCATCGCCGCCTGCCAGGACTTCAACGGCTTCGTGAACGCCAGGTGGCTCGCCGCCAATCCCGTGCCGGCCGACCGCACCACCTGGGGCGCCTTCCCGGCGCTGGGCGAACGCTCCCTGCACGTGCAGCACGAAATCGCCAAGGCCGCCGCGGCGTCCGCCCACCCGGCGGGCACGATGGAGCGCAAGGTCGGCGACTTCTTCACTGCCGGCATGGACGAAGCGGCCATCGAGGCCGCGGGCATCGCGCCTGTCCAGCCGCGGCTCGACCGCATCGCCGCGCTCGCCAGCAACGCCGACCTGCCGGCCCTGCTGGGCGAGGCCTACGCCAACGGCTGGGGCATGGCGTTCAACTTCGGCGCCGGCGCCGACTACAGCGACTCGACCATGAACATCGCCTACGCCAGCCAGGGCGGGCTGTCGCTGCCCGAGCGCGCCTACTACCTGGAAGACCGCGAGGACTACCTGGCCGCGCGCGCCGCGTTCCTGGTGCACGTCGAGAAGCTGCTCACCCTGGCCGGCGCCGACGCCGCGTCCGCCAAGGCGCAGGCGCAGCAGGTGCTCGACTTCGAAACGCGCCTGGCCAAGGCCTCGCTGGGCCGCGTCGAGCTGCGCGACCCGGCCGCGCGCTACAACCCGGTGGCGCTGGAGGCCGCTGACGCCAGCACGCCCAACTTCAGCTGGACCGCTTTCTTCACCGCGCTGGACGTGCCGGCGCCGGCCACCTTCTCGCTGGCGCAGCCGGGCTTCTTCAAGGAGTTCGACGCCATGCTGGCCGACGTGCCGCTGGCGCAGTGGCAGACCTGGCTGCGTTTCCGCACGATCGACAGCGCCTCGCCCTACCTGGCGGGCGCGTTCGAGACCGCCAACTTCGAGTTCTACCGCCAGACCCTGGCCGGCCAGAAGGAAATGCCGCCGCGCTGGAAGCGCGTGCTGGGCGCGCTCAACGGCAGCATGGGTGAAGGCTTCGGCCAGCTGTACGTGGCGCAGGCCTTCCCGCCCGAGTCCAAGGCCAAGATGGAGGCGCTGGTCAGCAACCTGATGCTGGCGCTCAAGGGCCGGCTGGAAAACCTGGAGTGGATGAGCGAACAGACCAAGGCCCGGGCGCTCGAGAAGTGGTCCAGCTTCACGCCCAAGATCGGCTACCCGGAAAAATGGCGCGACTGGAGCGGCCTGGACGTGTCCCGGGACGGTTACGCCGCCAACATGATGGCGGCGGCCCAGTTCAACACCCGCTTCAACCTCGACAAGATCGGCCAGCCCGTGGACCGCACCGAGTGGGGCATGAGCCCGCAGACGGTGAATGCCTACTACCGGTCCACCGCCAACGAAATCGTCTTCCCGGCGGCCATCCTGCAGCCGCCGTTCTTCGACGCCAATGCCGATGACGCCCTGAACTACGGCGGCATCGGCGCGGTGATCGGCCACGAAATGCTGCACGGCTTCGACGACCAGGGCAGCAAGTTCGACGCCCAGGGCAACATGGCCAACTGGTGGACCGACGCCGACCGCGAGGCCTTCAACGCCCGCACCGGCAAGCTGGCGGCGCAGTACAGCGCCTACGAGGCGCTGCCGGGCCTGTTCGTCAACGGCCAGCTGGGCCTGGGCGAGAACATCGCCGACCTGGGCGGCGTCACGGTGGCCCTGGATGCGCTGAAGGCGGCGCAGGGCGAAGGCTTCACCGACCCGATGGTGGACGGCTACAGCCAGCAGCAGCGCTTCTTCATGAACTGGGCCACGGTGTGGCGCATTGCCTTCACCGAGGCCCAGCTCAAGCAGCAGATCACGGTCGGCCCGCATTCGCCGGGCATGTTCCGCGCCATCGGCGCGCCGTCGAACCTGCCTGCCTTCGCCGAGGCCTTCAGCTGCAAGCCCGACGACAAGATGGTCCGCTCCGGCGACGACCGCGTCGTCATCTGGTAACCCGCCCGCAGCACAAAAAGGGGTCAGAGAACATATGCGTTTGAAACGCATATGTTCTCTGACCCCTTTTTGTGGGCTTTCCGTGGGGGCGTGACCTTCGACCTATGCCGGCGGGCGGGGGAAGGTCCAGAATCGCGCGTCCGCCGCGATGGCGACGGCACTCCCTTCTCTTTCATCAAGCCCCCCCGGGGCCTGGAGCCGTACGTGACCCTTCGTTCCCTGAAACCCCTCGCCCTGGCCCTCGCGGTCACGGTGGCCCTGGCCGCCTGCCAGAAGACCGAAGCGCCGGTGGACACCGCCGCCGCCCCCGAAGCCCCCAAGCCGCTGGTGGACCTGGCCACCCTCAAGACCGCCACCATTTCCATGCAGGCCAGCGACCTGGACACCAGCATCGCCGCCTGCCAGGACTTCAACGGCTTCGTGAACTCCAAGTGGCTCAACGCCAACCCCGTGCCGGCCGACCGCAGCACCTGGGGTCCGTTCGTGGTGCTGTCCGAGCGCTCGCTGGAAATCCAGCAGAAGCTGGTTGAGAACCTCGCCGCCCAGGCCAACGCCACCGGCACCGCCAAGCTCATCGGCGACGTCTGGGCCACCGGCATGGACGAAGCCGCGGTGAACGCCGCCGGCATCACCCCCATCCAGCCCATCCTCGACCAGATCGGCGCGCTGCAGACCCCCGAAGCCATCGCCACCTTCCTGGCCGCCAGCTACGCCAAGGGCCAGGGCTACGTGTTCGGCTTCGGCCCGAGCGCCGACTTCAAGGACTCCAGCGTCAACATCGCCTACGCCAGCCAGGCCGGCCTGGGCCTGCCCGACCGCGACTACTACTTCGACGAAAAGCACGCCGGCGTGCGCGAGGCCTACCTGGCCCACATCACCAACGTGCTCAAGCTGGCCGGCGCCGACGAAGCCACCGCCGCGGCCCAGGCCAAGGACGTGATGGCGTTTGAAACCCGCCTGGCCAAGGTGTCCGCGTCCAGCGAACAGCTCTCGCGCGACGTGTCGCTGTACTACAACCCGGTCAGCGTGGCCGACGCCGACGCGCTCACCCCCAACTTCAAGTGGTCGGCCTTCTTCGCCGCCCAGGGCCTGGACGCCCCGGCCATGTTCTCCCTGGCCCAGCCCGACTTCCACAAGGAAGTCAGCACCATGCTGGCCGACGTGCCGGCCGCCACCTGGCAGGCCTACCTGCGCTACCAGACGGTGGACAACCTCTCGCCGTTCCTCTCGCAGGCATTCGCCGAAGAAAACTTCAACTTCTACGGCAAGACCCTCAACGGCCAGGCCGAGATGCAGCCGCGCTGGAAGCGCGTGCTCAACACCATCAACGGCCAGATGGGCGAAGCGCTGGGCAAGGAATACGTGGAAGTGGCGTTCTCGCCCGAAGCCAAGGAGCGCATGCAGACCCTGGTGGCCAACCTCAGCGCCGCGCTCAAGACCCGCATCGAGAACCTGGCCTGGATGGGCGACGAAACCAAGGCCAAGGCGCTCGAGAAGTGGGCCGCGTTCACGCCCAAGATCGGCTACCCGGACAAGTGGCGCGACTGGAGCGGCCTGCAGACCAGCCGCGACACCTACGTGGGCAACCTGATGGCCGCCGCCGAGTTCAACCACCGGTTCAACCTGGCCAAGATCGGCCAGCCGGTGGACAAGACCGAGTGGGGCATGAGCCCGCAGACCGTGAACGCCTACTACAACCCGCTGGCCAACGAGATCGTGTTCCCGGCCGCCATCCTGCAGCCGCCGTTCTTCGACCCCAATGCCGACGACGCGGTGAACTACGGCGGCATCGGCGCGGTGATCGGCCACGAGATGATCCACGGCTACGACGACCAGGGCAGCCGCTTCGACGCCAAGGGCAACTTCCAGAACTGGTGGAGCGACAAGGACAAGACCGGCTTCGAAGCGCTCACGTCCAAGCTGGTGGACCAGTTCAACGGCTACGAGTCCATCGAAGGCATCATGGTGAACGGCAAGCTGACCCTGGGCGAGAACATCGCCGACCTGGGCGGCCTGGCGGTGGCGCACGACGCCCTGCAGCGCGAGCTGGCGAACAAGCGCGTGGGCGAGATCGACGGCTACACGCCCGACCAGCGCTTCTTCATGAACTGGGCCACGGTGTGGCGCGTGAACTTCAAGCCCGAAGCGCTCAAGGTGCGCCTGCAGACCGATTCGCACGCCCCGGCGAACTTCCGCGCCATCGGCGCGCCGTCGAACCTGCCGGCCTTCGCCCAGGCCTTCGGCTGCAAGGAAGGCGACAAGATGGTCCGTTCGGGCGACGCGCAGATCGCCATCTGGTAATCGTCCAACGGCGTGGTTCAGCCAGGAAAACGGCCCGGCCTTGCCCGGGCCGTTTTCTTTTTTGGCGGTTTTGTGTGGGCCGGGGCGCGGCGCGGCGGTAGAATCGCCGTCCCCTACCCCGGAGTCCGCGATGCCTACCCGCATGCGAAAGCTGTTCTCGCCCCTGCTCGCCGGCCTGCTGGTCACCCTCGCCGCCGGCCCCGCCGCCGCCCAGCGCGCCCCGGCCACGCCGGCCGCCTGCGCCGACTTCTACGGCCACGCCAACGCCGCCTGGCTGCGCCAGAACCCGCTCCCGGCCGGCAAGACTTCCCTCAGCCGCTGGGACCAGCTCAACGCCCTGGGCCTGTCCCAGCGCGACCAGGTGCTGGCCGCCACCACCGCCCCGGCCGGCGCCACCGTCTCGATCCGCCTGGCCGACCTGTTCGCCAGCGCCCAGGACGAGGCCGCCATCGAAGCCGCCGGCCTCAAGCCGGTGCAGCCGCTGCTGGCCATCATCGACAAGATCAAGCGCCCCAAGGACATCGCGTCCGCGGTGGCCGCCCTGCATGCCGCCGGCATGCCCGTGCTGGTGGACCTGCAGGTGCTGCGCGACAACCAGGGCAACCCTTACGCGCAGGTCGGCCCGGCGGGCCTGGGCCTGTCGGACCCGGGCTTCTACGCCAGCGCCGATCCGCTGGTGCAGCCGGTGGAGGCGCGCTATCTGGCCGCCGTCGCCCAGTGGCTGAAGCTGGCCGGCACCCCCGACGCGAAGATGGTGGAACAGGCGGGCTGGGTCGGCCGCATGGAGCGCGAACTCGCCCAGGCCACGCTGGCCGGCACGCCCTTCCAGGTGATGGCCATCAAGGACGCGCAGAAGGTCGGCGGCAGCATCAACCTTGAAGGCATCCTCAAGGCGCACGGCCTCAAGGCCAGCCAGGTGGCCGTGTCGGCCCCGGGCTTTTTCCGCGCCCTGGACACGCTGATCGCCAAGACCAAGCCCGACCAGTGGAAGGTCTACCTGCGGGCGCAGGTGCTGCGCGACATGGCGCCCACGCTGGGCAAGGCCTACCACGATCCGTGGGCCCAGCTGTATGAAGTGACCCTGGGCGGCCAGGCCGCACCGACCCCGCGCGCCGTGCGCGCGCGCTGGGCGCTCGAAGCCCGGGTGCCGGAGTTCCTGGACGCGGCCTACACCCAGCGCTTCCTGCCGGTGCCGCGCCAGGAGCGGGCCCGCGCCATCGCCGGCTCGGTGAAGGCCAGCGCCATCGCTGCCGTCGAGCGCGCCAGCTGGCTCAGCCCCGCCGGCAAGGCCGCGGCGCTGCAGCGGCTGCAGGCCATGACGGTGCAGGTCGGCCGCAGCGTGCCCGACAACGTGTTCGACGAACTCAAGTTCACCCGCACCGACCTGGCCGGCAACGTGCTGGCCCTGCGCCGCTGGCTGATGAAGTACGCGCTGGTGCGGGCCGAGATGGCCTGGCCGGCCGAACAGTGGCAGCCCCTGGTGGCCTACCTGCCGCAGGAAAACCGCCTGCTGGTGACCGCCGCCACGCTGCAGCCGCCGCTGCTGGACGACGCCGGCAGCGCGGCCGACTTCGGCGGCTTCGGCGCCCTGGTGGCCCAGCAGCTTAGCCTGGCCATCCAGACCTGGGACGGCGCCGACGCCACGGCGTGGAGCCAGCGCGCCACGCCGCTGATCGCGCAGTACAACGCCTACTCGGCCACCGGCGGCGCCACCCGCGTCAACGGCACCCGCAGCTTCGCGCAGAACCAGGCCGACCTGGCCGGCCTCGAGCTGGCCTGGGCCGCGCTCAACGCCCAGGGCGCGCCCGACGTTGCCGCGTCCAAGGCCTTCTTCACCGGCTGGGCCGGCCTCTGGGCCCGCCAGGACAAGGACACCGCGCTCGCCGCCGCGCAGGCCACGGCCAACCACGCGCCCGGCAAGTGGCGCGTCAACGGCCCGCTGTCGAACCTGCCGGCCTTCGGCCAGGCCTTCGCCTGCAAGGGCAAGGTCGCCATGCAGCGTCCGGCCAAGGACCAGGTCACCCTTTGGCGCTGATGAATACCTTCGCACCCGGCCAACGCTGGTTCTCAAGCGCCGAACCCGAACTGGGCCTGGGCACCGTGCTCCGGCTCGCCGGCCGGCAGGTGCAGATCGTGTTCACCGGCACCGGCGTGGTGCGCATGTACGCGCTGGGCTCGGCGCCGCTGCTGCGCGCCGTGTTCCGGCCGGGCGAGCGCATCCGCGTGGGCGGCCAGGACAAGACCGTCGAAAACGCCGAACTGCGCGGCGACCTGATCCACTACACCAGCGGCGGCTGCGTGCACGCCGAGGGCGAACTGGACGCCGAGCAGCCGGTGTCGCAGGCCGATTCGCGCCTGCTGTCGGGCCGCGTGGACCGCAACGACCAGTTCGAGTTCCGGCGCGAATGCCTGCAGCGCCGCGCCGACGCGCGGTCCCATGCGGGATGGGGCATCCTCGGCGCGCGCATTGACCTGGTGCCGCACCAGCTGCGCGTGGCCGAGACGGCGGCGCAGCGGCGCCCGCCGCGCCTGCTGCTGGCCGACGAAGTGGGCCTGGGCAAGACCATCGAAGCCTGCCTGATCGTGGCCCAGCAGCTGGCCAGCGGCCGCGCCAAGCGCGTGCTGGTGCTGCTGCCTGAAAGCCTGGTGAACCAGTGGTTCGTCGAGCTGCTGCGCCGCTTCAACCTCGCCTTCGCCATCTACGACGAAGAGCGCTGCGAATCGCTCGAGATGACCGAGCCCCAGGCCAATCCGTTCGAGGACGAACAGTGCGTCATCGCCTCGGTGGACTGGCTGGCCAGCCATGACAAGCGCGCCCGCCAGGCCATCGCCGCCGGCTGGGACCTGCTGCTTGTGGACGAAGCGCACCACCTGGTGTGGACGCCCGAATTCGCCAGCCCCGGCTACGCGCTGGTGGAATCGCTGGCTGCGCGCACGCCCGGACTGCTGCTGCTCACGGCCACGCCGGAACAGCTGGGCCTGGGCGGCCACTTCGCCCGCCTGCGCCTGCTCGACCCGGCGCGCTACACCGACCTGGACGCCTACCGCAGCGAGTCGCGCGGCTACCAGGCGCTGTCGGCGCTGGCCGAACGCCTGCTCGAAGGCCAGTCGCTCACCACCGACGACATGGCCACGCTCGCCGGCCTGTTCCCTGGCGAAGAAGAGGCGCTGGTCGCGCGGCTGGGCCGCATCGCCGCCGGCGACGACTACGAGCGCGATTCCCTGCTGGCCGACCTGGTGGACCGCCACGGCACCGGCCGCGTGATGGTGCGCAACCGCCGCGCCGCCGTCGGTGGCTTCCCCACGCGCCTGCCGCATGTTTCCGCGCTGGCGGTGCCGGAAGACCCCACCGTGCTCGGCCGCCTGCGCGCCGAGTTCGCGCATGACGTCGGCGACACCGACGACGAGCCCGCCCACGACTACGCACGCGACCCGCGCACCGACTGGCTGCTGGGCATCCTGGACGCCGTGGCGCCGGCCAAGGTGCTGCTGCTGTGCCGCTCGCGCGCCAAGGTGCAGGCGCTGGAAGAAGCCCTGCGCCTGCGCAGCGGCCTGAAGGTGGCGCGCTTCCACGAAGACATGAACCTGCTGCAGCGCGACCGCAACGCGGCCTACTTCGCCGACGCCGACGGCGCGCGCCTGCTCATTGCCAGCGAGATCGGCGCCGAAGGCCGCAACTTCCAGTTCGCCCAGCACCTGGTGATGTGGGACCTGCCGCTGCACCCGGACATGCTGGAACAGCGCATCGGCCGCCTGGACCGCATCGGCCAGCGCGGCGACGTCAACATCCACGCCGCCGCCGTGGCCGGCAGTGCGCAGGAAGTGCTGCTGCGATGGGTGCACGAAGGCTTGGACGCGTTCCGCGGCGTGCTGGCCGACGGCCGCGAGCTGCTGCGCAGCTTCGGCGCCGAGCTGCTGCAGCTGGCCGAACAGGACAGCGACGCACGCGAACCCGCCCTCACCGAACTCATCGTCCGCAGCCGCGACAAGCACGCCGAACTCGCCCTGGTGATCGCCCAGGGCCGCGACCGCCTGCTCGAACTGGGCAGCCGCCGCGGCGCCCATGAAGGCGCCCTGCTCGCCGCCCTGCGCGACGACGACCAGCACGCCGCCATGGACGACCACGCGCTGCGCCTGATGGAAGCCTTCGGCGTGCACAACGAAGCCCTGGCCCCCGGCATCTGGCTGCTCGACCCCGAGCACGTCACCGTGGACGGTTTCGAAGAGCTCAAGCACGGCCCGCGCATGGCCACCTTCGACCGCAACACCGCGCTGGGCCGCGACGACCTGCTGTACCTGCGCGCCGACCATCCGCTGCTGCTGTCGGCGGGCGAACTGCTGGTGTCGGGCGAGTACGGCAACGCCGCCTTCCTGGTGGACGACAGCCTGCCGCCGCGCACCGTGGTGCTCGAAGCGCTCAACGTGATGGAGTGCGTGGCGCCCGCGTCGCTGGACGTCGAACGCTACCTGCCGCCGGCGCCGCTGAGCGTGGCGGTGGACACGCGCCTGCAGGTGCGGCCCGAGTTTTCGCCGGGCGAGCGTTCGCGCCTGCGCGCCGGCGACCGCGTGTTCGACCTCTCGCCGCAGCGCAAAGTGCTGGCCGCGCTGGTGCCGCCCATGCTCGAGCGCATCCGTGCCGCCACGGTCGAGCAGGCGCAGGCGCGCATAGACGCCGCGGTGGCGAAGGCCGACATGCTGCTGTCGAATGAAATCGACCGCCTCACCGCGCTGGCCCGGGTGAACCCCTCGGTGCGCCCGTCGGAAATCGCCGCGCTGGAAAAAGAGCGCGACGAACTGCTGGCCATCCTGCCCACCGCACGCCCGCGCCTGGACAGCCTGCGCCTGGTGGCGAGCACCGACTTCCTGCAGCTGCGGCGCTAGTCGCGCAGGCGGGCTTCGCCGGAGTCGAGCGAAAGCGGCACCACGACCCCGCGCAGGGGCGCTGACGGTTCCACGGCGTTGAAGCTCATCTGGCGCAGCACGCCGTCCAGGGCCCGCGCCGAGGCGGCCGTGGGCAGGGACTCGATCACCCGCACGCTGGCGATGCTGCCGTCGGGCGCCACCATCAGGTGGTACAGGGCCTTGCCGCTGTTGGCGCCGGCGAGCGTGAGCGTCGCCTTTCCACGCGGCATGGCCAGCTTCTCGCGCTCCGTGGCCAGCCGGATCGGCCAGTCCTCTTCGATCGAGCGGCAGGTCGGGCTGGCGTCGGCCGCCTGGGTTTGCGCAAGGCGCGCCCGGAACTTTTCACCGTGGGACAGCATGAACTCGTCGAGCCGACGCTTCTGCTCGTCGCGCGTACCCGGCCGCACCGCGGCCGCCACCCGCTTGATCAGGCTCGCCGGATAACCCAGGCCCTTGCCACGGCCCCGCACTCGCTCGGCGTTGGTGTAGACCTGCGCCCAGGTCATGGCCTCCATCGGCGCGCCGGCCGCGAGCTCCAGTTCGGCCATGCTCGCGTAGGCATCCACCTCCCCGCCCAGCGAAGCCTCCACGTAGTAACGGCGCGCCTTGGCCAGGTCCTGGTCCACCAGCGCGGCCGGGTGCTCGCGCCCGAGGCGGTACAGCGCACCCAGCCCGTAGAGCTGGAAGGCGTTGAGCGAGGCGGCGTCGCTCTCCATTTTCGCCAGGGCCGCCCGGCGCAGGGCCAGGTCGCCCGACGGATCGAACGGATCCGACGCGGAGGAATAGCCGGGGCAAGCCGGCCGCGTATCGGCCGACGATTCCGCCCGCGCCGCACCGGCAGCCAGGGCGAGGCACAGCGCGAAGCCAAGGATTGATCGCATGGCCACTCTCCTAGCGAACCAGGCGCGGGCCGGGCGGGCGGCGCGGCTTGAACGGCGGCTGGCCGCGCCAGTAGCGGATGTGAAGCCACGCGGCCAGGATGCCGCCCAGGAAGCCCAGGTGGGCAAAACCATTGGGCGAACCAAATACGCCGAACACCAGCTCCAGCGCCACCAGCACAGCCACCAGCACCTGCATCTGCATCGGAATGGGCGGGATGAGCAGCATCACGCGCTGGCGCGGGTTGAGGTAAGCCACCGCGAACAGGATGCCGTACATCACCGCGCTGGCGCCGGAAACCGGCATGAACGGCACCCAGCCCATGCGCTGGCCCAGGCTCAGCGCCAGCAGCTCGATCAGGCCGCCGGCCAATGTGACCGTGAGCAGGAACAGGCCGTAACGCCGCTCGCCCCAGGTGGCTTCCAGCGACGCGCCGAAGAACAGCAGCGTCAGCGCCACGAAGATGATGCCGCCGGCGCCCTTGAGGATGAACACGTGCGTGAGCAACTGCCAGGGCATGAAGCCTATCGTGGCGGGCTGCCCGAACTCATCGGTGCCGTACTGCATTTCGCCCAAGGGCCACATCACCAGGTGGGCCTGGAGCCACTGGGGCAGGACCAGCGGCAGCAGCAGCATTGCCGCCGCGACCCATAGCAGCTTCTTGGTGAGGGGTGGCAGATACATGGGCAACACACTCCGTCTGCGGCACGTTGCGGCCGGGCTTTCGGATATTCTGCACGCATCGCCGCCCGGACCGCATGAACCCATGGCCAACGCCGACACCGCCACGCTGCTGGAGGCCCTGCGCGAAACGCCAGGCAACGGCGCACTGCTGGGAATGCTGGTCCGCGCCTGCGTGGCCAACCGCGACGCCGACACCCTGGCGCAGGCGCTGGACCTGCCGGGACTGTCGGATGCGCTGCCCTCATCGGATCGTGAATCGGCGGCGCTTCTGCTGCTGCAGTCCGGCCAGCCCGACGCGGCGGCCGCCCTTGCGCCCGAAGGCTCGGCCACCGCGCGCCTGGTGCGGGCGCACCAGCAGCTCGCGCTGGGAGATCGCGCGACCGCGCAGCAGCACTACCGCGAGGCGCTGGCGCTCAACCCCACGCTGGACGATCCTGCCCTGGCGGCCGAACTCACCGGCAAGGTCGTGGCCATCGGCGCCGCGCGCCGCGCCGTGCCCAGCCTGGCCAACGACGACACCGGCGCCGACGACGCCGTGCACCTGCTGCAGCCACCGGCCGCGCGCGTGGTATTCGCCGACGTCGGCGGCCTGGATGCGGTGAAGCAGCAGATCCGCCGCCGCATCATCACGCCCTTCCTCAAGCCGTCGCTGTTCGACCGGTTCAAGCGCCGCGCCGGCGGCGGCATCCTGATGTATGGCCCGCCGGGCTGCGGCAAGACGCTTCTGGCGCGCGCCACCGCCGGCGAATGCGGCGCGCGCTTCATCAACGTCGCCATCACCGACGTGCTGGACATGTACATCGGCGAATCCGAGCGCAAGCTTCACGAGCTGTTCGAACTCGCGCGGCGCTCGACGCCGGCCGTGCTGTTCTTCGACGAGATCGAAGCCCTGGGCGGCAAGCGCCAGCATTCGCGCGAAGCGTCCTCGGCCAAGCTGGTCAGCCAGTTCCTGACCGAACTGGACGGCTTCGCGCAGGCCAACAGCGGCGTGCTGATCCTGGGCGCCACCAACGTGCCGTGGTCGGTGGACCCCGCGTTCCGGCGCCCGGGCCGCTTCGACCGCGTGCTGTTCGTGCCGCCTCCGGACCAGGCCGCGCGGCGCGACATCCTGGCCGGCGAACTGCAGGATCGCCCCATCGAAGGCCAACTCGACCTGGACGACATCGCGCGCCGCACGCCCGGCTACTCCGGCGCCGACCTGCGCAACCTGGTGGAAACCGCGGTGGACGAAGCCATCGAGGCATCCATGGCCGAAGGCCGCGAACAGCCGCTCACCCAGGCGCATCTGCGCAGCGCCCTGGCGCAAACGCGAGCCACCACGCTGGAGTGGCTCACCAGCGCGCGCAACCACGCGCGCTATGCCAACCAGGGTGGCCAATACGACGAAGTGCTCGAGTTCCTGAAAAACAACGGCGAGCGCGCATGAGCGGCGCGCGCTACGTCATTCCCGACGAACCTTCGCCGTCGAAGCTCGAACACCTGGTGGTGGACCCGATGTGGCCCTTCTTCGGGCTGATGCTCGGCGGGCTGTGGCTGGCCCTGCCTTGGTACGTGCTCAACGGCATCGCGCTGGGCAGCCCCACCCGACGCCGGGAATGGCTGGCGCTGGCGACCGCGGCGCTCGGGTCGCTGCTGCTGCTGGTGCTGATTGTGCAGGCGCGCGAGGCCGGCTGGATCGCTGGCGTGCAGGTGAAGCTGGCCGTGCTGTCGGTGACCCTGCTCAAGTTGGGCATGGGCTTTGCGGTTTACCACCTGCAGTCGCGCAGCTTCCAGCTGTGGACCCACTTCGGCGGCGTACCGCGCAACGGCATCCTGCTTGCGGTGGCCGGCATCTTCATCGAACCCTGGCTGTTCGGCCTGCTGGACAGCGGCTGGCTCATTCTGGTCCTGGACTGAGCCCGCACATGGAAAGCCTCCGCCTTTTCAACCATGCGCACGACCAGCTGGCCCGCGGCCAGGTGCAAGACGCCATCGACACGCTGGCCAACCTGCTGGGCTCCGATCCCGAGCATGCCCCGGCGCACGCCCTGCTGGCCATCTGCCTGGTGCGGCGCAAGCGCCTGCACGCGGCGCGGCTGGAGGCTGAGCGCAGCCTCGAGCTCGACCCCGAGGGCGTGTTCCCACACCTGGCCGCCGCGGCCGTGGCCGGCGCCGACCGCCGATTCCCCGTAGCCGAAGGCCACCTGCTCACGGCGCGCGCGCTCGACCCCGGTTCGGTGGACGTGGAGATCCAGCTGGCGCGGCTCTACCACTTCTGGGGCAAGTCCACCCAGGCCGCCGAACACGCTGCCCACGCGATGACGCTGGCACCCGATGAACCGGACGCGCTGGCACTGTCGGGCGAGATCGCGTTTGCCGGCGGCGACGTGGACACCGCCGCCACGCGGGCGGCCGAAGGCCTGGCGCTGGACCCCGAACACGTGGCCAGCCTGGTGCTGCTGGGCCATTGCGACCTCACGCGCGGCCAGACCCGGCAGGCGCGCGAGCACGCCTTCTGGGCGCTGCAGCTCGACCCCATGGACGCGGGCGCGCTGGCCCTGCTGTGCGCGATCAAGGCGCGCGAGAGCTTCTGGACCGGGCTGTGGTGGCGGTTCCAGTCGTTCGTCAGCTCGGGCAGCGGCACGCGCACCATCCTGCTGCTGTTGGGCATGTTCATGGTCTACCGCGTCACGGTGATCCTGGCGGTGGACATGGGCCGCGACGATGTCGCCGACGTGCTGCGGGTCGTCTGGCTGGCGTTCGCGGCTTACACCTGGATTGCACCGGAGTGGTTCCACCGGGCGCTGCGCAAGGAAATGGAGCAGGTCCAGCTGCGACGGGACTACTGACCGGGTGGCCGGCCCGGCCGCGCGGGGCGCTTCGCGCCAAGACGGGGGCCGGGCGATGTTGGCGGCCGCGGCCCTTCGGGCGGCGCCCACAGCATTTCATCCAGGGTAGGCGCCGCGCGCTGGCCGCGCACGCGCCCGGCCTCCACCCGCACGCCCTCGGCGCGCAGGCGCTGCACCTGTTCGTCGAACGCTTCCGACCCGGCGGGAAACGCCACGCGCCCGTCCGAGCGCAGCACGCGGTGCCAGGGCAGCCCGGGCTCGTCGCCGGCGGACAGCACCTTGGCCACCAGCCGCGCGCAGCCCGGCAGCCCCGCGCGGCGCGCCACTTCGCCGTAGCCGGCCACTTCGCCGGACGCCAGCGCCCGCACCGCGCCCAGGATCAGGCGTCGGCGTTCGGCGGGCGTCGTGGCGTTAGGCTTTCCGGGCATGCGGGTTTAGGATAACCCTCCCTCCGGTTTTTGCCTTCGCCATGCAGAATTTCGAACAGATCCGCGCCCACCTCCAGGGCAAGTACAAGCTCACGGCCAGCGAGCCCTACCTGGCCTGCGTGCAGCTGTCCCTGTCCCAGGGCCGCCGGCACCAGAGCATCTTCCTGTCGGAAATGGTCGGCGAGGACAGCCGCCCCTACCTGCGCGTGAGCACGGTCATCGCGCCGATGACCGGCATAGACGCCCGCCGCATGCTGGCCTTCAACTGGGAAAGCCGCGTGGGCTACCTGGCCCTGGGCGAACTCGATTCGGTGCCCTACCTGCAGCTGTGCGAGAACCGCCCCTACGACACCCTCAACGCCGCCGAAGTGGACCGCCTGGTGCTGGAAATCGGCGGCCTGGGCGACCAGATGGAGCGCATGCTCTCGGCCGGCGGCGACCTGCTCTGACCGGGGCTATGTGGGAGGGCCTTCAGGCCCGACGCTGTTCCCGAACAGAGTCGGGCCTGAAGGCCCTCCCACGGAAAGCGAGCGTCAGCCCCAACCGAGCGCCATCACGCCCTTGAGCAGCAGGTAGGCCATCAGGCCCGCGGCCGGGATGGTGAGCACCCAGGCCCAGACGATCTTCTGGATCACGGTCCACTGCAGCGCGCGCGGGTTCTTGGCCACGCCCACGCCCATGATGGCGGTGGAGATGCTGTGGGTGGTGGACACCGGCATGCCGAAATGCGCGGCCAGGGTGAGGATGGTGGCCGAACTGGTTTCCGCCGCGAAGCCGTGGATGGGGTGCAGCTTCACCATCTTGTGGCCCAGGGTCTTGATGATGCGCCAGCCGCCCGCGGCGGTGCCCGCCGCCATCACCACCGCGCAGGTGACCACGATCCAGGTCTCGATGCCTTCGCTGTCGCCCGGGTGCATGAAGGCCAGCCAGCCCGGCAGGTTGTCCAGCGTGCCCGAGGCCTCGGCGCCGATCAGGGCCAGGGCGATGATGCCCATGGTCTTCTGCGCGTCGTTGGTGCCGTGGGCGAAGCCCATGTAGGCGGCGCTGACGATCTGCGCCTTGCCGAACAGCGCGTTCACCCAGCGCGGCCGCGAGATGCGGGCGATCCAGCCGCCGGCGCCGTTCATGGCGCTGATGATGGCCATCAGCGCGCCCATCATCAGCAGGCCCAGGGTGAAGCCCGCCACCGGCGAGCTGATCATGGGCACCACCACTTTCCAGAAGATGCCCTGGCTCTTGGTCCAGTCCTCGGCCGCGCGCGACCAGATGAGCGCGTCGAAGCTGTTGTCCGCCGCCGCCAGCGCCGCGCCGCACAGGCCGCCGATCAGTGCATGGCTGGACGAGGAAGGCAGGCCGAACCACCACGTGATCAGGTTCCAGATGATGCCGCCCGACAGCGCGCAGATGATCAGCTGGGACGTGACCTCCACCACTTCGGCGTCAATGAGCCCCGACGAGATGGTCTTGGCCACGGCCGTGCCGGCCAGCGCGCCGATCAGGTTCATGCCGGCGGCCAGGGCCACGGCCTGGGTGGGATTGAGCACCTTGGTCGCCACCACGGTGGCGATGGAGTTGGCGGTGTCGTGGAAACCGTTGATGTACTCGAACACCAGGGCCGTCAGGATGACGACCAGGACCAGGGCCAGGGCGGTGGTCATGGCTTCAGGCGTTCTTGAGCACGACGTGGTAGATCACGTTGCCGGCGTCGCGGCAGCGGTCGATGGCCTTTTCCAGGATCTCGAACAGGTCCTTGAGGATCAGGTAGCGCATCGGGTCGGTTTCGTGGGCGTAGGTGTCGCGGTACAGCTCCAGGATCAGGCGGTCGGCCTCGGCCTCGATGGCCTGCAGCTTGTCGTTCAGGCCCTTGGTGGTTTCCAGGGCCATGCCCTTGCGCAGCAGGCCCACCATTTCCTCCAGCACCACGCAGGCGCGCTCGAGCATGGCGGCGCGCGAAATGAAGTCCACGTCGCCCACCCGCTCGTGGGCCAGGGTGTAGCGCTCGGCGAACTTCTCCACCACCTTGGGGATCTTGTACAGGGCGCTGGACAGCGCCTCGATGTCCTCGCGCTCGAGGGCGGTGACGAAGGTGTTCACCAGCTCCTGGCTGATCTCGGCCGCCAGGCCCTTCTCGCGCTGGCGGGCCAGCTTGAACTTTTCCAGGGACCGCTGGGCCGGCGGCGTGGCCAGCAGCTCGCCCAGGGCGCGGGCGCTTTCGCGGGCGGCGGCGGCGCTGGACTCGAGCAGGCCGTAGAACTTGTCGCCTTTGCCGAAGATGGTCTGGAGGGAAAACATGCGGAACTCCGGGGTGGCCGGGGGCCCGGCCGGGGGAAATGTGACGGCAATATTACCGCGCCGCGACGCGGTCCGTCCCGCTCCGGGAGGGGTCCCGGGGGTGGTGTGGCATAGTGCTGGCTTCCTCCACCCCCTGAACGGAAGCTCGTGCCGGCCCTGCCCGGCGGCCCATGACCCTCGAAATCGCCCTGGTCCTGCTGCTCATCCTGTGCAACGGCTTCTTCGCCATCTCCGAGATGTCGGTCGTCACCAGCCGCAAGGCCCGGCTGCGCCAGATGGCCCAGGAAAGCCGCCGCGCCCGCACCGCCCTGGAGCTGGCCGAACACCCCGAGCGCTTCCTGAGCACGGTGCAGGTAGGCATCACCTCGATCGGCATCCTGACCGGCCTGTACGGCGGCGAAAGCATCGGCAACCGCGTGGCCGAGGCGCTGGGCCCGCTGGGCCTGGACGCGAAGCTCGCCCAGGGCATCGGCACCGGCGTGGCGGTCACGCTGATCACCTACTTCAGCATCATCATCGGCGAACTGGTGCCCAAGCGCATCGCGCTGCTGGCGCCCGAGCGCATCGCCAGCGCGGTGGCGCTGCCGATGAACATCATCTCGCTGGTCGCCACGCCCTTCGTCTACCTGCTGTCGCTGAGCACGCGCAGCCTGCTGCGCCTGCTGGGCCTCAACCGCGGCAGCGACAACCAGGTGTCGGAAGAGGAAATCCGCATGCTGGTGGCCGAGGGCCACGAACAGGGCGTGATTGACGCCGACGAACGCAACATGATCAACCGCGTGCTGCGCCTGGGCGACCGCAGCAGCGCCGGCCTGATGACGCCGCGCACGCGCATCGTGTGGCTGGACGCGGCGGCCAGCGTCGAGGAAAACCTGGCCACCATCCGGGAGACCCGGCACGCGCGCTACCCGGTGTACCGCAACGACGACAGCGACGTGCTGGGCGTGCTGGAAGTGAAGGCGCTGGCCGGCCTGATCGGCACCGGCACCGACGGCGTCGCCGACCTGTTCGCCGACCTGCGCCCGGCGCTGTTCGTGTCCGAGTCCACCCATGCGCTCAAGCTGATGGAGATATTCCGCGAGGAACAGCAGTCCATCGCCATGGTGGTGGACGAATACGGCGAGATCGAAGGCATGGTGTCGGTGAACGACCTGCTGGGCGCCGTGCTCGGCCGCGCCCAGGCCAGCGAGGACGGCGCCGACGAGGAAATGGTGGTCACCCGCGCCGACGGGTCCATGCTGGTGGACGGCCGCCTGTCCACCGAAGACCTGCGCGAACTGCTCGAACTCAACACCCTGCCCGGCGAGGACGACCACGAGTACCACACGGTCGCCGGCATGGTGGTCGCGCGCTTCGGCCGCATCCCGCACGCCGGCGAGCTGTTCGAATGGCGCGGCTGGCGCTTCGAGGTGGTGGACCTGGACGGCGCCCGCATCGACAAGCTGCTGATCGGCCGGCTGCCCGAATCGGCCGACCCCGAAGGGGTTTAGGCCGGATAAAGCAGGGCCCCGCCAGACTGCCGACGCATGAGCCCAGACATCAGCACCCGCGCCCTGCTGCACGCCCTGGCCGACGGCGACCCGGCGCAGGTGCTGACCCTGGGCGGCCTGCTGGACCGGTTCCAGGCCCGCGCCTACGGCGTCTTCCTGCTGATGAGCGTGCTGCCGGCCTTCGTGCCCCTGCCCCTGGGCGCCGGCGCCGTCAGCGGGCCGCTGGTGAGCCTGATCGGACTGCAGCTGCTGGCGCAGATGGAACACCCCTGGGTGCCGGGCTTCCTGTCCCGCAGGCCGCTGTCCCGGCCGGGCATGGTGAAGTTCCGCGACCGCACCGCGCGCCTGCTGGGCTGGCTGGAGAAGGTCAGCCGCCCGCGCATGGAAGCCGCGATCGACCACCCCGCCGCGCGCACGTTCACCGGCCTGATGCTGGTGCTGCTGGGCTTCCTGCTGGCGCTGCCGCTGCCGGCCACCAACTACCCGTTCGGCCTGGTGCTGCTGGCCTATGCCATCGCGCTGATCGAGCGCGACGGCCGGCTGATGCTGATCGCCTGGGCGGCGGGGCTGGTGCAGCTGGCGGTGGTGGGCGTGTTCTCGGGGCAGATTGCCGTCTGGATCGGCAAGCTCGTGGCCTGAGCGCGGCGCCGGCTATTCGTGGAAGCTGCGCAGGATGTCCGCCGCCGACACCGGCCGGCCCAGCCAGAAGCCCTGGCCCTGGTCGCAGCCGCGTTCGCGCAGCACTTCGTACTGCCCCTCGGCCTCGATGCCTTCGGCCACCACGGTGATGCCCAGCGAATGCGCCATGGCGATGATGGCCGACGTCAGCGCCAGGTCGTCCGGATCGCGAAGCACGTCGGCGACGAAGCTGCGGTCAATCTTCACGCCGTCCACCGGCACGCGGCGCAGGTGGCTGAGGCCCGAGAAGCCGGTGCCGAAATCGTCCAGCCAGACCTTGACGCCGGTGGCGCGCAGCCGCGACAGCAGCGCACTGGCCTGCACCTCGTCGCCCAGCACGGCGGTTTCGGTCAGCTCCACGTGCAGCTGGCGCGGCAGCACGCCGGTGGCGGCCAGCGCGCTGGCCACCACGTCGGGCAGGTCGCCGGTGCGCAGCTGGCGCGGCGAAATGTTCACGGACACGAACGGCGGCTCCTGGCCCGGCTGCGACCACTGCGCCGCATCGCGGCAGGCCTGCACCAGCACGTTGCGGCCCAGGGCCTCGATCAGGCCGCTCTGTTCGGCCACTTCGATGAACACCGACGGCGGCACGATGCCCAGCTGCGGATGCTGCCAGCGGCACAGCGCCTCGGCGCCCATCAGGCGGCGGTCGGCCAGGCGGTAGATGGGCTGGTAGTGCACGCTGAGTTCGCCGCGGTCCCAGGCGCCGCGCAGCTCTTCCTCCAGCTGCACGCGGCGCTCCACCGCCTGGTCCATGGCCTTGCTGTAGAAGCGGTAGCAGCCCTTGCCGGCGACCTTGGCCTGGTACATGGCGATGTCGGCGTTCTTGAGCAGCTGGCCGGCGCTGGCGGCGTCGAACGGGAACAGCGTGATGCCCACCGAGGCGCCCAGGAACACCTGCCGGCCGCGCAGCACCAGCGGCCGCTGCACTTCCTCGATGATCGACTCGGCCAGGTGGCCTGAACTGGACCGGATGTCCTCGGCCATGAACAGCACGATGAACTCGTCGCCGCCAAAGCGGGCGATCTCGGCGCCGGCGCCACCCAGGCGCTCCACCGCCAGGCGGATGCGCATCGAAAGCTGGCCCAGCACTTCGTCGCCAGCCTCGTGGCCCAGGGTGTCGTTGACGCGCTTGAAGTCGTCCAGGTCCACGAACAGCAGCGCCAGCTCGCCGCTGGACGCCTGCAGCGTCAGCAGGCGGTCATCCAGCGCCTCGCGGAAGGCCAGCCGGTTGGACAGGCCGGTGAGCGAGTCGGTGTAGGCCATGCGGCGGATGTCGCGGTCGTGGCGGGCGACGCTTTCGCTCATGCGCGAGAAGGTGCGCACCAGTTCGCCGATCTCGTCCTGGCGGTCGGAGTGCACGCGCACGTCGGCGTAGCGGCCCTGCTCGATGCGCGACGCGGCTTCGACCAGGCCCTGGATGGGCTGCACCACGCGGCGCTGCAGCAGCCACATCGCGCCCAGCGCGATCACCGCCAGCGCCACCAGCAGGGCCACGATCCAGGCCAGGTGCTCGTTGCTGGCCGCCTGCAGGCGCTCGCCCAGGGGCACCAGCATCTCGCTCTCGCGGCGGGTGGCGCCGTCGCGCGACAGGCCCACGCGCACGCCGCCGATGCGCTGGTCGCCGATGCGGATGGGGCTGGCCACGTCCAGCAGCTTGTCGCTCCACTGGGCGTGCACGCCGTTGGCGGCCAGCGCATCGAAGGCCATGGTGTCGGACATGGGCTGGCCGAAGGCCGGGATGTCGCCCGAGCCGTCGTGCACCACCTGGCCGTCGGCGTCGTGGATCACCACGTACACCACGTCGGGCTGGCGCAGCGCCGCGCGCGCGAGTTCGCCCAGCTTGGCCAGGTCCAGGTAGTACAGCGGGTTGGTGGCGGCCTCGGCGAGCTGGCTCGACAGGGTCTGGCCGCGCACCAGCAGGCCTTCGCGGGACATTTCCCGCAGCGCGGTGGCGCTGAGTTCGCGGGCATCGTGGTTGCTGCGCTTCTCGTGCAGCCACAGCGCGGCGAACAGCACCACCACGACCAGCATCGTGGCCACCAGCATCAGCAGCAGTTCGCCGCGCAGGCCCAGCCGGACGGGCAGCCTCACTCGAGCGCCTCGCGGATTTCACGCGCGCCGCGGCGCAGGTCTTCGAGCTGGGCGCGGGTGTTGGCGTCGGCCTCGTAGAAACCGGTGGTGCGGAAGAACTGGCGCAGCGCGTCGCGCGCCTGCGGGTCGGTGCTGGCGCCCAGCAGCACCTGCTTGAGGCGGTCGGCGACGGCGGGCTCCAGGCCGGCGCTCACCAGCTCCATCGCGCGCGGCACCGGTTCGGTGGTGTGGATGACGACCAAGTCGCGGCGGAACACTTCCGACACCCGCTGCAGCGACTCCCAGTCCTGGTCGCTGAAGCCACCCGCGTCCACCAGGCGCTTGTGCACCCAGGCGGCGAGGTTGGCGTCGGTGTTGGCGAACACGTAGCCCACGCTGCTGGCGTCGCGCCCTTCCAGCGGCGAAACCATCAGCGACAGCGGCAGGCCCTGCTGGCGCAGCGTCAGCGCCGGCACCAGGTAGGCGCTGGTGGACGAAGGGGACTGGAAGGCGATGGTGCGGCCCAGCAGCTGCGAGAGTTCGGTGATGCCGCTGTCCCGGCGCACGAAGATGACCGAGCGGTATTCGCGGGCACCGGCGCGTTCGGTCAGCAGCAGGGGCCGTGCCCCGGCGCGGTCGGCCAGCAGCAGGCCCGTGCCGGGCGTCTCGGTCACCCAGTCGACCTTGCCGCGGCGCAGGTAGCTCATCATCTGCTGCGTGTCGCGTGCCATCAGCACGCGACCTTCGCGGATGCCGACGGTGCGCATGCGCGGCACCACGTAATCGAGCAGCGGCTGCAGCTGTTCGTAGTGGCGGCGCGGGTCGTCGCTGATGCGGCCCAGCACCAGCACGCCGTCGGCGGAATTCGCGGCGCCGGCCATCAGCAGCAGCAGGAGCAGCAGGTACCGGACACCACCAGGGACGGCACGTTTGTTGGTTGGCGTCACGGGGGGACTCATCGGCGGGGCTGCCCTACTGTATGCGTCCGGCCGTGGCGGCGCTAGGCTCGGCCACCGCGTGCAATCCGCGCCATGCGCTGGGCCTCGGCCAGGATGCCGCGCAGGATCTTGACCTCGCGGGCGTCCAGCCCGGCCCGCAGGTACAGCCGGCGCAGGCGCTGCATCACCATCTCGGGCGGCTTGCCCTTGTGGAAGTCGATCTCGTGCAGGGCCTGGTCCAGGTGGGTGAAATAGCGCTCGAGCTCGTCCGCCGTGGCGGGCGGCTCGGCCTCCACCGGCGGCATGGGCCGGCCCGAGGCCAGGCCACCGGCCGCCGCGTCCAGGGCCGCCAGCCGCAGCTCGTAGGCCAGCACCTGCACCGCCGCGGCCAGGTTGAGGGAGCTGAAGCCCGGGTCGGTGGGAATACCCACCGAGGCGTGGCAGCGCTGCAGCTCCTCGTTTTCCAGGCCGGTGCGCTCCCGGCCGAACAGCAGGGCCACCGGGCCGCGGCCGGCCGCCTCGAACAGGGCCCGGGCGGCTTCCCGCGGGCTCATCTCGGGCAGGGGCACGTGGCGGCGGCGGGCGCTGGTGCCCAGCACGAAGTGGCAGCCGGCCAGGGCCGCGTCCAGGTCGGCGTGCACGGGGGCGGCGGCCAGCACGTCGTCGGCCCCGGCGGCCAGGGTGTTGGCCTCGGGGTCGGGGAAGCGCTCGGGCGCCACCAGGTGCAGGGCGGACAGGCCCATGGTCTTCATGGCCCGGGCGGCGGAGCCGATGTTGCCCGGGTGCTGGGTGCCGACCAGGACGATGCGGAGGTTGTCTATGGGGGTAGTCATCAGCTTCTAGAGGCCTGAATCAGGCCAACCTGTTATCCTTTGCGCCGCGCCGGCTCGACCGGCACCCGGTTCTTCTCACAATCCAGCGGTCTTTGGACGGGCATATGCAGAAACCTGTCGTCAACGTCATGGTCAAGGCGGCCCGTTCGGCCGGCAACCTGATCCTGCGCCACATGAGCAAGCTCGACAGCCTGAGCGTCTTCGAGAAATCGAAGCAGGACTACGCGAGCGAGGTCGATTCCCAGGCCGAAGCTGAAATCATACGCGAGCTTCGCCGCGCCTTCCCGGACTACGCCATCCTTGGCGAGGAGTCGGGGGCGATGGGCTCGGGGCGCTACACCTTCGTCATTGATCCGCTGGACGGTACTTCGAACTTCCTGCGCGGGTTCCCGCACTTCTGCGTGTCCATCGCGCTGTGCGAGGGCGGCGAACCGACGCACGGCGTGATCTTCGACCCGCTGCGCAACGAGCTGTTCACCGCTTCGCGCGGCGCCGGCGCGGTGCTCAACGACAAGAAAATCCGCATCGGCGAGCGCAAGGACCTGCAAGGCGCCATGCTGATCACGGGCTTCCCGCCGCGCGAACGCACGCGCCTGGCGCCGCACCTGGATGCGCTGCGTTCGGTGCTGGGCGAGGCCGAGGACATCCGCCGCACGGGTTCGGCGGCGCTGGACCTGGCCTACGTGGCCTGCGGCCGCGCCGATGCTTACTTCGAGGCTGGCGTGAAGCCCTGGGACATCGCGGCCGGCATGCTGCTGGTGCGCGAGGCCGGCGGCCGGGTCTGCGATTTCCGCGGCGCCAGCGACCGCCTGTTGATGTCGGGCCAGATCGTGGCCGGCAACCTCAAGATCAGCGACACGCTGCAAAAGGCCATCGTTTCGTCCAACTACGCGGCCGCCTTCTCGGTCTGACCCGCTGGGTGCGCGTGCGCCTTGCGCACGACATGGGGCCGCGCGGCGAGCGCCGCCCCACCCACCGGGCACCCCTGCCCGGCGTCTTGCTAACGCCATCCATGGCAGCAAACGCCGGCCGTTCCGGGCCTCCTGCCCTCCACTTCAGGGGTACCCGGTGGGTGTGACGTCGCCCCGATCGACATGGGCACACCGCAGCAAGATCAAAAGCACAGCCTCGCGCCAATGTCGCCTCTCGGCCAATAACGGATGGTCAACCCAGTCCTCCTGCCTCCGGAAGACACTGCTTTGTCGGCACGTAGATATAACCATTCATGGTTGTGCCAAAGACTGTGTGATCCTGGCCTGACTGGTACAGAGCCCCAATGTACATGCAGACAATGGCATCGAGGACATCCTCGTTGTGTTTCAGCTGATCCCCTCGCAGTAAGCTGATCCGTTGCTCGTCCATGAAGTACTGAAAGGAATCAGGAACGCGAAGGCACATGACTTCCGACTCGCCCAGCGAGCAAATCAGATTGGCCAACCGAATCTGGCCGGATCGCTTCTGAAGGACAGTTCCCTTCTTGTATGCCAACCTTTCTCGCAAACCAAATATTTCGATGAGGGCAGGATGCGGGTAGCACTCCAGTTGCCACCTACCCTCCGGCGATGAGAGGTGTTGAAATCCGGCACGAGACAGATGTGATGACAACTGCGTTCCAGCTGCATCTGGGAATCTATCGAGATTTGACGTGTGACAGGACGCCTTTCTCCCGCCGTAGGTCATGCCAAGCTCGCGCTCACATATTCTTTGGCCGGTCTGATTCTTGATGATCAAAGGACCATCGATTGCGATGCCATGCAGGTCAACTACGTCATCCAAGGCATCAATGACAGATTGCGTTCCGTAGAGCCGTTCTACAACAGAGGTAACTACCACCGCTCGATGCTCGACCCTGCCAGTGGCAATGGCGGTCGGATTTCGCGAACCCATCCATGCAAGATCAACACCAGCGATTACGTGCATTTGAACCTCGAGGCGGCCGAGCCGCCATTGGTAGTTACCCCCCCACCGGAAACCGTAGCCCCGATGACTGCTTCGCGTCATTGACGGTAATGATGCCGCGTCAGCTGCAGAATATGCGCTGGGCACCATCGGGGCGATGCGCTCGCTGTTGATCTTGTTGCGGAGTGCCCACGCCGATCGGGGCGACGTCACACCCACCGGGCACCCCTGAAGTGGAGGGCAGGATGCCCGGAACGGCCGGCGTTTGCTGCCATGGATGGCGTTAGCAAGACGCCGGGCAGGGGTGCCCGGTGGGTGGGGCGGCGCTCGCCGTACCGGGACATGTCGTGCGCAAGGCGCACGCGCCCCAGGCAAGCAAAAGGCCCGCCGAAGCGGGCCTTTTGATTTGGAACGGAAGCCGCAAGCAGTCAGGGACGGCGGGCGAGTTCTGCTTCGATGTCGTCGCGGGCCTTGGGCATCAGGTCCTGCTTGTTCACGCCCATCGCCAGCAGCAGCGGGCAGGCCACGAAGATCGAGGACAGCGTGCCGAAGACCACGCCGATCAGCTGCGCCTCCGCCATGCCCTTCAGCGAAGCGCCGCCGTAGACGTACAGCGCCAGGATCGTCAGGAACGCCACGAACGAAGTGATGATGGTGCGCGACAGCGTCTGGTTGACCGAGCGGTTGAGGATCTCGCGCGGCTCGAGCTTGTTGAGCGTGCGGAAGTTCTCGCGCACTCGGTCGAACACCACGATCGTGTCGTTGATCGAGAAACCCATCACCGACAGGATGCCCGCCAGGACCGTCAGGTCGAAATCGTGGCCCGTCAGCGCGAACCAGCCGCACACCACCAGCACGTCCGTGAGCGTGGTGATGATGGCCGCGATGGCGAACTTGAGCTCGAACCGCGCCCAGATGTAGGCCAGGAAGCCAAAGGCCACGAACAGCGCCGCGTAGATGCCGTTGACCGCCAGCTCGTTGCCGATCTGCGGGCCCACGAAGTCACTGCGCAGCACCACGCCCGGGTTGTCGGCCGTCTGCGCCGCCGCCAGGATGGCGGCGCCGCCCTGCTCGCCGGTCAGCGCCGGCTTGCCCTCGACCACTTCCTCGGGCTGCAGGCGAACGACGATGTCGTTGCCCGAGCCGAAGGTCTGCACCACCGCGCCCTCGAAGCCGGCCGCCTCCAGGCGCTCGCGCACCTGTTCAACGTCCACGGGCTGCTCGAACTTGAGCTCGGTGGCGGTGCCGCCGGTGAAATCAAGCGCGAAGTTGAAGCCCTTGGTCGCCAGGAGCACCAGGGCCGACACGCAGATGAACGCCGTCAACCCGAGGGTGACGTGCCGCAGCCGCATGAAATTGACATTGCTGTTGGACGGGAAAAGTTCCACGCCGCCTCCTGCGAATTGCGGTTAGATCGAAAGTGCGGCGAGCTTCTTGCGCTTGCCGTAGATCAGGGTGGCGATGCCGCGCGACACCGAAACGGCCGTGTACATGGACGTCAGGATGCCGATGATGAGCGTGATGCCGAAGCCACGGATGGGGCCCGAACCAAACACCGCCATCGCCACGCCGGCCAGCAGGGCCGTGGTGTTGGCGTCGGTGATGG
This sequence comes from Arenimonas sp., assembly GCA_035433005.1. Classification (GTDB taxonomy): domain Bacteria; phylum Pseudomonadota; class Gammaproteobacteria; order Xanthomonadales; family Xanthomonadaceae; genus Arenimonas. Next base: position 26,970 of record DAORUD010000006.1, read on the forward strand.
TGCCGGAGGCCTTGTCGTAGCCGTTGGCGATGCTCGACAGCGGCGTGTTGCCGTTGCGCAGCTCTTCGCGGATTCGCTCGTTGATGAGCACGTTGGCGTCCACCGACAGGCCCACCGTCAGCGCGATGCCGGCCAGGCCGGGCAGCGTGAGCGTGGCGCCGATGACCGACATGATGGCCACCACCATCAGCAGGTTCAGCAGCAGGGCCAGGTTGGTGACCATGCCGAAGGTCTTGTAATAGACCAGGAAGAAAGCCAGCACGAACATGAAGGACCAGAACACGGCCTGAAGGCCGCGCTGCACGTTCTCGGCGCCCAGGCTGGGGCCGATGATGCGCTCTTCGATGATCACCATGGGCGCGGCCAGCGAACCGGCGCGCAGCAGGCGGGCCAGGTTGGTGGCCTCTTCCTGGCTGTCCAGGCCGGTGGTCTGGAAGTTGCGGCCGAACACGCCCTGCAGGGTGGCGGCGTTGATCACTTCCTCGGTGACGCGGAAGCTCAGCACGTCCTTGCCGTCCACCTTCTTCACTTCCGGGATGGACTCGATGTACACCGCAGCCATCAGCTGGCCCACGTTCTGGCGCGTGTGCGCCAGCATGCGGTTGCCGCCGGCGTTGTTGAGCTCGATCTGCACCGCCGGGCCGCCCCCCTGCGGGTCGGGGTTGGAGGTGGCGTTGACCAGCTGGTCGCCGGAAACGATCAGGCGGCGCGACAGCAGGATGGGCCGCGGCTTGCCGTCGGCGCCCAGGTCGCGCGAGTAGTACAGGCGCGCGTTCGGCGGCACCACGCCGGTGGCGGCGGCCTGCGCCGCCTGCGAGCCGTAGTCCACCACGTGGCGGTATTCCAGGGTGGCGGTGGCGCCGATCAGGTTGCGGGCCTCGGCCGTGTCCTGCACGCCGGGCAACTGCACCACGATGCGGCTGTCGCCCTGGCGCTGGATCACCTGTTCGCCCACGCCCAGGCTGTTGATGCGGTTGTCGAGCGTGTTGCGGTTCTGCTCGATGGCGCCGTCCATGATCGTCTTGATCAGGGTGGGGGTCATGCGCGCCAGCAGGCGGTTGGGCGCGCCCGGCACCTCCACCAGCTCCAGTTCGGGCGCGTCGCGGGTGATCGCGGTGCGCACCTTGGCCATGTCACCGGCGTCGCGAAGCTCCACCAGGATTCCGGCCGGGGTGCGCGAAACGCTGGTGTAGGCGAACTTGCCGTCGCGAAGCACCGTGGCGATCTCGTCGGCGAAGCCATTGGTGCGCTTCTCGATGGCGGCCTTCTGGTCCACTTCCAGCAGGAAGTGCACGCCGCCCTGCAGGTCCAGGCCCAGCGACATCTGCCGGGCGCCGGCCGCTTCCAGCCAGGCGGGCACGGTGGACGCGAGGTTGAGCGCGACGGTGTAGTCGTCGCCCAGGTCGGCGCGGATGGCGTCGGTGGCCTTGGTCTGCTGGTCGGCGTTGGGCAGGCGGACGATCAGGCTGTCGCCCTCGATCGCCACGGCCTTGGCCTCTACCCCGCCCTTGTCGAGCAGGCCGCGCACCCGCAGCACCAGGGCATCGTCGACCACGCCGCCGCGGTTGGCGGCGATCTGCACCGCCGGGTCCTTGGGGTAGAGGTTGGGCAGCGAGTAGAAGGCGGACAGCGCGATGATCAGCGCGGCGACGACGTATTTCCAACTGGAGTACTGAAGCATGGGCGACAACCGTTTGCGACCCCGTCAGGGCCGTGTGTGATTCGGATGGGGACGGCTCAGGCGGACTTCAACGTGCCCTTGGGCAGCACCGCGGTGATGGCGCCACGCTGGACCTTGACGCTGACCTTGTCGGCGATCTCGACCGTGACGAAGCTTTCGCTGAGGTCTTCGATGCGGCCGGCCATGCCGCCGCTGGTGACGACTTCGTCGCCCTTCTGAAGCTTCGACAGCAGCTCGCGGTGTTCCTTGGCGCGCTTCATCTGCGGGCGCAGCAGCAGGAACCAGAACACCACGAACAGGATGATGAGCGGCAGCAGGCTCATCAGCGGGTTGGGCTGGGCGGCGCCGGCGGCCTGGGCGGCCGCGGGGGAAACCAGAATATCGAGCAGGGACATGGCTTTACCGTCTCAACAGGGAATCAAGCCCCGAAGTATGCCACAGCCCGCCCCACCCGGGCCGGCGCCCCCTGCGGCAGGGCCTTCAGGCCCGATGTTTCCGGCCCACGGCCGTCGGGCCTGAAGGCCCTCCCACACAAGCCGGGCGGTCAAGCGTCGGGGGAGGCCAGGCGGGCGGCGTGGAAGGCCTCGCGGAAGGCCTGGAAACGGCCAGCCTCGATGGCGGCGCGGATGTCGCGCATCAGCTGCTGGTAGTGGTGCAGGTTGTGGATGGTGCCCAGCATCGAGGCCAGGATCTCGTTGCAGCGGTTGAGGTGGCGCAGGTAGCTGCGGGTGTAGCCGCTGGCGCAGGTGTAGCAGGTGCAGCCTTCCTCGATCGGGCGCAGGTCCTTCTCGTACTGCGCGTTGCGGATGCGCACCTGCCCGCCGCGCACGAAGTAGTGGCCATTGCGGGCGTTGCGGGTGGGCATCACGCAGTCGAACATGTCCACCCCGCGCGCCACCGCCTCCACGATGTCCTCGGGCTTGCCCACGCCCATCAGGTAGCGCGGCTTGTCCTCGGGCAACAGCGGGCACAGCGCCGCCAGCGTGGCGTCGCGCTCCTCGGCCGGTTCGCCCACCGCCAGGCCGCCCACCGCATAACCGTCGAAGCCGATGGCCTTGAGGCCCTCGGCCGAACGCGCCCGCAGCTCGGTCCAGGTGCCACCCTGCACGATGCCGAACAGCGCCGCGTCGTTGCCTTCGTGCGCGCGCTTGCTGCGCTCGGCCCAGCGCAGGCTCAGCTCCATGGACGTGCGCGCCACCGGCTCGGTGGCCGGGTACGGCGTGCACTCATCGAAGATCATCACGATGTCCGAGTCGAGCACGCGCTGGACCTGCATGCTGACTTCCGGCGACAGGAACACCTTGGCCCCATCGGTGGGCGAGGCGAAGGTGACGCCCTCTTCGGTGATCTTGCGGCGCTTGGCCAGCGACCACACCTGGAAGCCGCCCGAGTCGGTGAGGATGGGCCCGTTCCAGCCGCAGAAACGGTGCAGGCCGTGGTGCGCTTCGATCACCTCCAGGCCGGGGCGCAAGTAGAGATGGAAGGTGTTGCCCAGGATGATCTCGGCGCCGGTTTCGCGCAGCGATTCGGGCAGCATCGCCTTCACCGTGCCGTAGGTGCCCACGGGCATGAAGGCCGGCGTTTCCACCGTGCCGCGCGGGAACGTGAGGCGGCCGCGGCGGGCCTGGCCGTCCTGGCCCAGTTTCTCGAAACTCATGCGGCTCATGCGGGATCCTCGGGATACAGCAGCATCGCGTCGCCGTAGGAGAAGAAGCGGTAGCGCTCGCGCACCGCGTGCTCGTAGGCGGCCAGGATGCGCTCGCGGCCGGCGAAGGCCGACACCAGCATCATCAGCGTGCTTTCGGGAAGGTGGAAGTTGGTGACCAGCGCGTCCACGGTGCGGATGCGGTAGCCGGGGAAAATGAAGATGCGGGTGTCGCCGGCGAAGGGCTGCACCACGCCGTCGCGCGCGGCCGATTCCAGCGCGCGCACCACCGTGGTGCCCACGGCCACCACGCGGCCACCCGCGGCACGCGTGCGCGCGATCTGCTGGCACAGCTCGGCGCCCACGTTCAGCCACTCGCTGTGCATCTGGTGGTCGTGCACCGACTCGGCGCGCATGTTCTGGAACGTGCCCGCGCCCACGTGCAGCGTGACGTGCCCGAACGCCACGCCCTTGGCCTGCAGCGCCGCCAGCAGCGGCTCGTCGAAGTGCAGGCCGGCGGTGGGCGCGGCCACGGCGCCGGTGTGGCGCGCGAACACGGTCTGGTAGCGGTGCAGGTCGTCGTGCGCGGCCTCGCGCTGGATGTAGGGAGGCAGCGGCATGCGGCCGGCCCGCAGCAGCAGTTTCTCCAGCGGCTCGTCGGTGTCGAAGCGCAGGCGGTGGAACTCACCCTCGCGGCCCAGCACCGTCAGCATCGTGCCTTCGTCCAGGGTGATGCGGCCGCCGGCCTTGGGCGTCTTGCTGGCGCCGACCTGGGCCAGCACCTCGTGCGCCCCCAGGATGCGCTCGAGCAGGATCTCGACCCGGCCGCCGGTGTCCTTGGCGCCGTGCAGGCGTGCCGGGATCACGCGCGTGTCGTTGAACACCAGCAGGTCGCCTTCCCGCAGGTAGGCGGGCAGGTCCCGCACGATACGGTCCTGGTACGGCGGGGCCTGCGCGGGCACCACCAGCAGGCGGCTGGACGAGCGCTCGGCCAGCGGCGCCTGCGCGATCAGCTCGGGCGGCAGTTCGTAGTGGAAGTCGGACTTTTTCAAACGAACCTTTTCCAACGGACAGCCGCGGCGCGGGGCGCGCATTATCCGGTCCCGGGCGCCGCGGCGCCAAATCCGGGCCGCAATTCAAACGCGTGGGGGTTACGCGACCCCAAGGCGGGTGGTAAAATCGCGGCAAGTATTTGATTTTCAACGCAAGACCCGAGCGCGCGAAGACCTTCCTCGCGTTTTGCCATGGGTCCGGAGAGCGCCATGAACCTGATCGACATCCTCAAGCCCCTGCGCAGCCACGCCGGTCAGGTCCGCACCGCCGGCCTCGACGACGCCACGGTGCTGAGCCTGGCCGGGCGCTTCCCGGAGCTGGTCGCCGCCGTGCACGCGGCCGCCGAACAGTACGCCGCCATCCGCGGCGAGTTCGCCGAACTGCTCGACCTGGACGAACAGGCGCAGATCGAAGCGGTGCAGGCCGGCTTCGTCAACTTCTATTCCGAAGACGCCGTGAACCCCTACGTCGCCCTCGCCGCGCGCGGCCCGTGGGTGGTGACGCTCAAGGGCGCGGTGGTCCACGACTCCGGCGGCTACGGCATGCTCGGCTTCGGCCACACGCCCCAGGCCGTGCTCGACGCCATGGCCAGGCCGCAGGTGATGGCCAACGTCATGACCCCGTCGCTGTCGCAGCTGCGCGCGGTGCGTGCGCTGCGCAACGAGATCGGCCACAGCATCGGCGGCTGCCCCTACGCGCGCTTCCTGTGCCTGAACTCGGGCTCGGAGTCGGTGTCGCTGGCCGGCCGCATCGCCGACGTCAACACCAAGCTGCATACCGACGCGGGTGGCCGCCACGCCGGCAAGCGCGTCAAGCGCATCGCGGTGAAGGGCGCCTTCCACGGCCGCACCGAGCTGCCGGCGCTGTACTCCGACTCGTCGCGCAAGGCCTACCAGCAGCACCTGGCCAGCTACAGGCACCACTCCGAGCAGCTGGTCACCATCGAACCGTATTCCATCGAGGGCCTGAAGCAGGCCTTCGCCGACGCCGAGGCCAACGGCTGGTACTTCGAGGCCATGTTCCTGGAACCGGTGATGGGCGAAGGCGACCCGGGCCGCTCGGTGCCGGCGGAGTTCTACGCCGCGGCGCGCGAGCTGACCAAGGCGCACGGCACGCTGCTGCTGGTGGACTCGATCCAGGCCGGCATCCGCACCCACGGCGTGCTGTCCATCGTGGATTACCCGGGCTTCGAAGGCCTGGAAGCGCCCGACATGGAAACCTATTCCAAGGCGCTCAACGGCGGCCAGTACCCGATGTCGGTGCTGGCGGTGAACGAGCGCGCCGCAGGCCTGTACCGCAAGGGAACCTACGGCAACACCATGACCGCCAACCCGCGCGCGCTGGACATTGCCTCCACCGTGCTGGGCCAGCTGACGCCGGCGCTGCGCGCCAACATCCGCGCCCGCGGCCAGGAGTTCCTCGACAAGATCAACGCGCTGAAGGACGAACTCGGCGGCGGCCTGATCACCCAGGTGCAGGGCACCGGCCTGCTGTTCTCCTGCGAACTGGACCCGTCCTACAAGTGCTTCGGCGCCGGTTCGACCGAAGAGTTCATGCGCGAGCGCGGCATCGGCGTCATCCACGGCGGCACCAACTCGCTGCGCTTCACCCCGCACTTCGCCGTCACCAGCGACGAAGTGGACCTGGTGGTCGCGCACATCCGCCACGCCCTGCTGCACGGCCCCCGCAAATCCCAGGCCGAAGCCGCGTAAGCCACGCTAAGCCACGTACCAGGTACATTTAAATGCAAAAGGCTCGGGCCGTGGCCCGAGCCTTTTGCATTTAAATGTACCTGGTACGTTATCCCCGCCCTAAATCCCCGCCGCACGCCCGGCAAAAAACCGCCCCAGCGCCCTCGCCCTCCCCACCAGCCCCAACAGCGGCCCCCGCACCAGCGTCGGCAGCAGCGCATCGTTGCTGAAAAGCCGGTTGATGCCCTCGAACGAATACGCAGCCAGCGTGTTCTCGCTGCGGCGCTCACGCTCCCAGCGCGCCAGCCGGTGCGGCGCCGCGATGTCGCCGCCGCTGCCGGCGCGGCGCCACATCACGCGCAGCGCGGCCACGTCGCGCAGGCCCAGGTTCACGCCCTGCCCCGCCAGCGGATGCACCGCATGGGCCGCATCGCCCACCAGCGCCACGCGACCCGACACGTAGCCCTTCGCCAGCTGCCGGCGCAGCGGGAACGCCGCGCGCGCCGACACCGACACCACCTCGCCCAGGCGCGCATCGAAAGCGCGCGTCAGCTCGCGGCGGAAGGCCTCTTCGTCGGTAGCGAGCAGCCGCTCGGCCTCGGCGTCGGGCAAGGTCCAGACGATCGAACTGCGGCCATCGCCGCAGGGCAGGAAGGCCAGCGGCCCGGTGGGCAGGAACCGCTGCCAGGCCGTGTCTTCGTGCGCGAGTTCGGTGCCGACGTAGGCCACCAGGCCCCGCTGGCCGTAGTCGTGCCGGTCCACCGGCAGCTCCACCAGGCCACGCACCGCCGACGCGGCGCCGTCGGCGCCCAGCAGCAGCTTCGCCCGCAGCCGCTGGCCGCTGGCCAGCACGGCGGTGACGCCGCCGGCGTCCTGTTCGATGCCCTGCAGCGCGTCGGGGCAGTGGCGCTGGATGTTTGGCTCGCGCCCGCAGGCCGCCCACAGGCGATCCACCAGCAGCGAATGCTCGACGATGTGGCCCAGGCACTCGCGGCCCAGCGCGTCGGCGTTGAAATCGAGTTCGCCGCCGCCGGCCGCGTCCCACACGCGCATGCGCCGGTAGGGATGCGCGCGCGCCGAACGGACGGCGCCCCACGCGCCGAGATCGTCCAGCAGGGCCTGGTTGTCGGGCGCGAAGGCGTACACGCGCAGGTCGGGTTCGCTGGCCGACCAAGACGGCGGCGCCTGCGCCTCCACCAGCGCCACGCGCAGGCCGTCGCGCGCCGCGGCCAGCGCGGCGGCGCTGCCCACCACGCCGGCGCCGACCACCACCAGGTCGAGCCCTTCGCGGCGGCTCATGCGCGACCCCGCGACAGCGCCGGCACCCGACCCCGGAAGCCCATGGCGCCCGACACCAGCGGATCGGCCAGCCCGGGCACGTGGCCCAGGGCCAGCAGCCCGAGCGAGCGCAGCACGTGCATCGGGAAGGACGGGTTGGCCGTGGCGCGCGCCAGGCCGTCGCTGAAGGCGAGCGTGCGCTCGCGGTCCTCGCGGCGGCGCTCCGCATACTGCGACAGCAGCGCCGGCGCGCCCGGATCGTCGCCCGCCAGCACCTCGGCCAGCGACAGCGCGTCGCGCAGGCCCAGGTTGAAGCCCTGCGCGCCGATGGGGTGCAGGGTCTGGGCGGCATTGCCCATCACCACGCAGCGCGGCGCGGTGACGCGCTCGGCGACGCGGCGCGCGATCGGGTAGCCGCTGCGTGCCCCGGCGCGCAGCACGCGGCCGGCGCGCCAGCCGAAGCGGTGCTGGAAGTAACCCGCGTAAGCCGCGTCGTCGAGCGCCAGCACGCGCGCCGCATCGCCGCTCGCCACGCCGCAGATGGCGCCGTAGTGGCCGCCGGCCATCGGCAGCATCGCCACCGGGCCCTCGCTGGTGAAACGTTCGTAGGCGGTGCCGTCGGGCGCGCGGTCGGTGGCGATGCTGCACACCACCAGGGTCTGGCCATAGTCGTGTTCATCGGTGCCGATGCCGAAGGCATCGCGCGCCAGCGAGCGGGTGCCGTCGGCGGCCACCAGCAGGCGCGTGCGCAGGCGGCGGGTTTCGCCCGCCTGCTGCAGCAGCACGACCGGGCCATCGGCATGCGGCTCGACAGCCAGCACGTCGGCGGGCCGGTAGCGCACCAGGGCCGCCGCCGACGCAAGCCGCGACTCCAGCGCCTGGCCCAGCTCGCGCGCCAGCACCACGCCGCCGAACGCGGCCCGGCCATGGTCGGCCGCGGCCAGGCGCACGGCGCCAAAATCACCGGCGCGGCTGACGTGGATGCGCTGGATCGGGACGGGGGCGGTGGCCAGGCGCGGCAGCACGTCCAGGGCCTCGAGCGCGTTGAGGCTCGCCAGGGCCAGGGCGAGCTTGCGCTCGTCGAAGCCGGGGGCGCCTTGCTGCGGCAGGCTGGCCTCGACCTGCGCCACGCGCCAGCCGCTGCCGTCGAGCGCGCAGGCCAGCGCGCTGCCGACCAGGCCGCCGCCGATGATGAGGATGTCGTGGTCGAAGCCGTGGTCTGGAGCCATGGCGCGATGATACGCCGGTCGCCGTCGGCGGCCACGCATGGTCCGCTGGGGCCGCAGTTCCGCTAAAATGCCCGCCTGACCTTTCGTGAAGACGCCCCCATGACCCTGACCACCCGCTCGCGCCTCGCCATCTTCGCCGGCCTCGCCGCGCTCATGGTCGCGACCCGGATGAATCACTTCGGCGCAGTGCCCGACGCGTCCTGGGCCGTGTTCTTCATCGCCGGCTTCCATCTTCGCGGCAGCCTGCGCTGGGCCTTCCCGGCCCTGATGGCGGTGGCCGTGGCGGTGGACTACGCGGTCATCACGACCAGCGGCCAGAGCTTCTGGAGCCACTACTGCGTGTCGCCCGGCTACTGGTTCCTGGTGCCGGCGCATCTTTCGATGTGGGCCGGCGGCAGCCTGCTGAGCCGCCACTACCGCGCCGGCTCGCTGCGTACGCTGGGCCTGCTGCCGGTGGCGGTGCTGGCCAGCGTGGCGGCCTGCCACTTCTTCGCCCAGGGCGGCTTCTACTGGCTGAGCGACACCGTGGCCAACCCCACGGTGGCCGGCTGGGCCACCAACTACGCCGACTGGTTCCTGCCCTACCTGCGCACGGCCGCCATCTATGTCGCGCTGGCCGCCGTGGTCCAGGCCGTCGTCGCCCCGCTGCTGCGCCCGGCCAGGGACGCGGCCGGTACCGCCATCCGCTGAGGTCGCCATGGGCAACCGGCTGTCGAAGATCTACACCCGCACGGGCGATGACGGCAGCACCGGCCTGGGCGATGGCTCCCGCGTCGCCAAGGACTCCGCCCGCGTCACCGCCTACGGCACCGTGGACGAAGCCAACTCGGCCATCGGCATCGTGCTGGCCTGCGACATCCCCGACGCCGTGCGCGCCGTGCTGGTGTCGGTGCAGCACCAGCTGTTCGACCTGGGCGGCGAGCTGTGCATCCCGGGCCATGCGGCCATCTTCGACGCCGACATCCAGCGCCTGGAAGACCAGCTGGACGGCTTCAACGCCGACCTGCCGCCGCTGAAGGACTTCATCCTGCCCGGCGGCGGCCCGGCCGCCGCGCACTGCCACCTCGCCCGCACCATCTGCCGCCGCGCCGAGCGCGAATCGGTCACCCTCTCGCACCACGATGCGGTGCGGCCCGAGGCCATCCGCTACCTCAACCGGCTGTCCGACCTGCTGTTCGTGCTGGCCCGCGTGCTGGCCCGCGCCAGCGGCCACGGCGAAGTGCTCTGGAACCACGAGCGCCGGAAAGGCTGAGCGTGCTGTTCTTCACCCACCCCGCTTGCCTGGCGCACGACCCGGGGGCCGGACACCCGGAGTGTCCCGCGCGGCTGGAGGCGGTGCTGCATGCGGTGCGCGCCGCGTTCCCGCTGGCGCCCTGGCGCGAGGCGCCGCGCGCGTCGCGCGATGCCCTGCTGCGCGTGCACACCCGCGACCTGGTCGCGCGCCTGCTCGACACGCCCTTCGACAGCCAGCTGCGCCTGGACGAGGACACCGCCATGTCGGTGGACTCGCCCGAAGCCGCCCTGCGCGCCGCCGGCGCCGGCGTGGCCGCGGTGGACGCGGTGATGGCCGGCGAACACAGCCAGGCCTTCTGCGCGGTGCGGCCGCCGGGCCACCACTCCACCGGCGCGGTGGCGATGGGCTTCTGCCTGTTCAACACGGCGGCGGTGGCGGCGGCGCATGCGCTTTACGCGCACGGGCTGGAGCGCGTGGTGATTGCCGACTTCGACGTGCACCACGGCAACGGCAGCCAGGACATCTTCGCGCGCGAGCCGCGGGTGATGTACGCCAGTTCGCACCAGTCGCCGCTGTATCCCGACAGCGGCAAGCCCGAGGACGTGGGCGTGGGCAACCTCGCCAATGCGCCCCTGGCGCCGGGGACCGGCAGCGAGGCCTTCCGCCACGCCTGGCGCGACATCCTGCTGCCGCGCATCGAAGCCTTCCGCCCGCAGCTGGTGCTGGTGTCGGCGGGCTTCGACGGCCATCGCCTCGACCCGCTGGCCGACCTGGTGCTGGAGGCCGCCGACTACCGCTGGCTCAGCGCTGAACTGGCCGCGCTCTCGCGCCGCCACGCGCAGGGACGGCTGGTGTCCCTGCTCGAAGGCGGCTACAGCCTGGCGGCACTGCGCGCCTGCAGCGTGGCGCACCTGGAAGGCCTGGCCGCCTGAAGCGGGCTCGAAGGCCGGCCGCCCCGGGCGGCTGCCGTCGCACGGGCCCGCCGGTAATGCCCCCGGCTTCGTGTTGCCCCCGACAGGCGCCTTGGGCCAAGCTATCGTGTCTTTTCCCGGGATGCCTCCGTGCACCGTCCAGCCCTCCGCCTGCTCCCTCTCTGCCTGGCCATCGCCTGCGCCACGCACGCACGGGCGGCACTCGCCCAGGAACCCGCGGCGCCCACCTGGGACCTGTGCCCGTCGGCCGAGACGCTGCCGATGTTCCGCCCGCTGTCGAACGCGACCGAAGCGGCCGACGACGCGACCCTGCCCACCGACGTGGGCGGCGAGAACGTGGACATCAGCCAGCGCGACACCACCGTGCTGTCGGGCAAGGTGGAACTGCAGCGCGGCGACCAGTGGCTGGGCACCGACAAACTCACCTACCAGCACGACACCGAGCGCTTCTTCACCGAAGGCCCGGTGCAGTACCAGGACGACGGCCTGCGCTTCACCGCCGACAGGGCCGAGGGCGACCAGAAGGCCGACCTCATGCGCCTGCAGGGCGTGCGCTACCAGTTCAACCAGAACCTGGGCAACGGCACCGCCGAAAGCCTGACCATGTCGGGCAAGACCGGCACCTTGCAGGACGGCACCTACTCCACCTGCCCGCCGGGCCAGCGCCAGTGGGAGTTCACGGCCACCCGCATCGACGTGGACCAGGAACAGGCCATGGGCACCGCGCGCAACGCCACCCTGCGCCTGGGCGGCGTGCCCGTGCTGTGGCTGCCCTATGTGCGCTTCCCCACCGACGACCGCCGCCGCACCGGCCTGCTGTCGCCCACGCTGGGTCGCGACGACCGCAACGGCTTCGAGTACGAACAGCCCATCTACCTCAACCTGGCCCCCAACTACGACGCCACCCTCAAGCCGCGCTGGCTGTCCAAGCGCGGCCTGATGCTGGGCGGTGAGTTCCGCTACCTCACGCAAGGCAGCCGCGGCGTGCTGGACGCGGCGTGGCTGCCCGATGACGACGTCACCGGGCGCGACCGCGGCCTGGCCACGTTCCAGCACCGCAGTGCGCTGGGCCCGCACTGGTACGCCAGCGCCAACCTAAACCACGTCAGCGACGTGCGCTACTTCGAGGACTTCGGCGATTCGCTGGCCTCCTCGTCGGTGTCGCTGCTGGGCAGCGACGCCGGGATCTACGGCCGCGGCCTGGGCTGGTCGGCCAGCCTGAGCGCGCAGTCCTGGCAGATCGCCAACCCCATCGTGGTGCCGGGCACCGAACCCTACCGGCGCCTGCCGACCGCACAGGCCGCCTGGGAGCGTCCGTTCGCGCCGTGGCTGGAGCTTGGCGCCACCGCCGAAGCCGTGCGCTTCCAGCACGAGAGCCTCGACGGCGGCGAGCGCGTGGACATCAAGCCCTACCTTCGGCTGCCTTTCGGCGGCGCGGCCTGGTTCGTCACGCCCGAGGTCGCCTGGCGCTACACCGCCTATTCGCTCGACGATTCGCTGGTGCCCGCCGGCGGCGACCGCAGCCCCACGCGCAGCGTGCCGGTGATGAGCCTGGACGCCGGCGCATTCCTGGAGCGCGAATTCCAGTGGAACGATCGCGGCCTGCTGCAGACGCTCGAGCCGCGCCTGTACTACCTGCGCGTGCCCTACCGCGACCAGGACGACCTGCCGCTGTTCGACACCCAGCCGCTGACGTTCAGCTGGCCCGGCCTGTTCCGCGACAACCGCTTCGCCGGCGCCGACCGGCAGGGCGACGCCGACCAGGTCACGCTGGCGCTCACCAGCCGCCTGCTGGACGCTGCCGACGGCCGCGAGCTGGTCAGCGGCAGCATCGGCCGCATCCACTACTTCGACCCGCCCCGGGTCACCGTGCCGGGCGCGCCGCTGCTGTCGGACGAGGGTTCGGCCTGGGTGGCCGAGGCCAGCATCGCCCTGGGCCGGCGCTGGTCGCTGGGCCTGGCCCAGCAGTGGGAACCGGACACCGACCGCACCACCCTGTCGGCCGTGCGCAGCCAGTGGCGCTTCGGCGACGGCGGGCTGGTGAACGCGTCCTACCGCTACCGCGCCGACCTGCTTGAACAGACCGACCTGTCCTTCGTCCTGCCGATCAACCAGAACTGGCGCCTGATGGGCCGCTGGAATTACTCCCTGCGCGACGACGAGACCCTGGAGGCGCTGGCCGGCTTCGAGTGGAAAAGCTGCTGCGTCGCCGTGCGCCTGCTGGGCCGCCAGTACATCCGTGAGTTCGGCGGCGAGCGCAACACGGGCATTTACCTTGAGCTGGAGCTGAACGGCCTCGGCGGGCTGGGCCGCGACACGGCCCGTTTGCTTGATGATGCTATCCTTGATTATTCCCGTTGAACCCATGGCGCCGGCCTCGGCGCCGGAGCCGCGAACCCCATGAAGAACGCCTTTTCCCCCGTCCTGGCCGGCCTGCTTGCCCTGTCCCTGGCGCTGCCTGCCGTCCCGGCCCGCGCCCAGGAAACCAGCCCGGTGGACGCCATCGTCGCCGTGGTGGACGAAGACGTGATCCTGCGCAGCGAACTCGACCGCGCCGTCAACACCATCCTGGCCCAGTACGCCTCGCAGCCCGAACAGCTGCCGCCGCGCGACGTGCTCGAACGCCAGGTGCTCGACCGCCTGGTGCTCAACCGCCTGCAGCTGTCGCGCGCCCAGAGCACCGGCATCCGCATCGGCGACGCCGAGCTCGACCAGGCCATCCAGAGCGTCGCCTCGCGCAACCGCATGACCATGGACCAGCTGCGCCAGCGCCTGGCGGCCGACGGCCTGGGCTACGACGAATTCCGCACCTCGCTGCGCGAGGAAATGGTGATCGAGCGGCTGCGCCAGCGCTACATCCAGTCGCGCGTGCAGGTGAGCGAGGCCGAGATCGACCAGCTGCTGGCCGTGCGCGCCGTGGGTGGCCCCGAAGTGCGCCTGGCCAACATTGTGGTCGCCGTGCCCGACGGCGCCACCGCCGACCAGATCGCCACCGCCCAGAAGAAGATTTCCGGCGTGCGCGACGTCATCACCCGCGGCGAGCTGACCTTCAGTGCCGCCGCCATCCGCTACTCCGACGGCCAAAACGCGCTTGAGGGCGGCGAGATCGGCTGGCGCGCGTTCGACGCCATCCCGCCGGCCTTCGCCGGCATGCTGCAGGCCATGAAGCCCGGCGACGTCAGCGAGCCGGTGCGCGGCCCGAACGGCTTCCAGATCGTCCAGCTGGTCGAGACCCGCGAAGCCGGCCAGCAGACCATCACCGAATACAACGCCAAGGGCCTGCTGGTGCGCATCACCCCGACCCTGCCGGCCGAAGCCGCGCGCCAGAAGGTCGAGGAACTGCACGCCAAGCTGCTGGCGGGCGAGCCGTTCGCCGACGTGGCGCGCGCCAGCTCCGACGACACCCTGACCCGCGCCGACGGCGGCGACATGGGCTGGTTCGCCATCAACGCCTGGGGCAGCGCCATCGGCAACCAGCTGCAGGCCATGACCGACGGCCAGCTGTCGCAGCCGTTCCAGAGCGAAGTGGGCTGGCACATCATCCAGCGCCTGGGCACCCGCGAGCAGGACGTGACCGAGAAGAACCGCCGCAACCAGGCGCGCGAAATCATCGCCCAGCGCAAGGCCGAGGAAGAGTTCGAGCGCTACCTGCGCCAGCTCCGCTCGGAGGCCTATTTCGACAGCCGACTGGCGGCACCCGCCGCGGCCTCCTGATCCCGATGCGTGCCCGGCTGGCCCTGGTTCCCGGTGAGCCGGCCGGCATCGGACCCGAACTCTGCGTGCGGCTGGCGCACCGCGGCTGCGCCGCCGACCTGGTGGCCTTCGCCGACCCCGAAGCGCTGATGGCCGCGGCACGGGCCATCGGCCTGCCGCTGCAGCTGCGCCCCCCGGGCCAGGCCTGCGGTCCGGGCGAGCTGGCGCTGCAGCCGGTGCCGCAGGCCCGCCCCACCCGTTTCGGCCACGCCGATCCCGCCAACGCCGCCGCCGTGGTGCAGGCCCTGCACGAAGCCGGCGCTGCCTGCCTGGCCGGCCACTTCGACGGCCTGGTGACGGGCCCGGTGCACAAGGCGTCCATCAACGACGGCGGCATTCCCTACACCGGCACCACCGAACTGCTCGCCACCCAGGCCGGTGCCGACGTGGTGATGATGCTGGCCAACCCCACGCTGCGCGTGGCGCTGGCCACCACCCACCTGCCGCTGCGGGCGGTGGCCGACGCGATAACCGCCGAGGGCCTCGCGCGCACGCTGTCGGTGCTGCATGCCGCGCTGGTGCGCGATTTCGGCCTGGCCGCGCCGCGCATCGCGGTGCTGGGCCTGAACCCGCACGCGGGCGAAGACGGCCACCTGGGCCACGAGGAAATCGACGTCATCGTGCCGGTGCTGCAGTCGCTGCGCGCGCAGGGCATGGACCTCATCGGGCCGCTGCCCGCCGACACCGCCTTCCTGCCGCAAAAGCTCGCCGGCTTTGACGCCGTGCTGGCCATGTACCACGACCAGGGCCTGCCCGTGCTCAAGCACGCGGGCTTCGAACAGGCCGTCAACATCACGCTGGGCCTGCCCTACCCGCGCGTGGCCGTGGACCACGGCACGGCGCTGGAGCTGGCCGGGCGCGGCGTGGCCGACCCCTCCAGCCTGTTCGCCGCCGCCGACCTGTGCGCCCGACTCGGCGCACGAAGGAAAACCCCATGAGCTCCTTCAAGGCGCCGCCGAAGAAAAACCTCGGCCAGCACTTCCTCACCGACCGCCACATCATCGACCAGATCGTGCGGGCGGTGGACCCCCGGCCCGGCGACCGGCTGGTGGAAATCGGCCCCGGCCAGGGCGCCATCACCTTCCCCCTGCTGCGCAAGCACGGCGAACTGACGGTGATCGAGTTCGACCGCGACCTGATCACGCCGCTGATGGAGGCCTCCGAAGGCGTGGGCCGCCTGACCATCATCCACAAGGACGTGCTGCAGGTGGACTTCACCCGCCTGGCCGGCGAAGAGGGCCCGCTGCGCCTGGTGGGCAACCTGCCCTACAACATTTCCTCGCCCATCCTCTTCCACGCGCTCGACCACGCCGACGCGGTGCGCGACATGCACTTCATGCTGCAGAAGGAAGTGGTGGACCGCATGGCGTCCGAGCCGGGCAGCAAGGTCTATGGCCGGCTCAGCGTGATGCTGCAGGCCTACTGCACCGTCACCTCGCTGTTCGACGTGCCGCCGGGAGCGTTCCGGCCGCCGCCGAAGGTGGATTCGGCGGTGGTGCGGCTGGTGCCCAAGCCCGCCGGCCAGATCGGCATCGCCGACCGCGTGCTGTTCGAGCGCGTGGTGCGCGAGGCCTTCGGCCAGCGCCGCAAGACGCTGCGCAACGCACTCCAGCTCACCTGCAGCGGCGCCGACATCGAGGCCGCCGGGCTGCGGCCCGACGCGCGCGCCGAACAGCTGCAGGTGTCGGAGTTCGTACGGTTGGCCGCCCACCTGGGCTCGCTGCCGCCGGGCGGCGCGTCTGCGTAGAATGGCCGCCATGGAATCGCCGCTGCACGCCATCCAGGTGATCGTCACCACGCGTTACCTCGAGGACCAGTCGATCCCCGAGGACGACCGCTATGTGTTCGCCTACACCATCCGCATCCACAACCTGGGCGAAGTGGCGGCGCAGCTGGTCAGCCGGCACTGGGTGATCACCGACGCCAACGGCAAGGTGCAGGAAGTGCGCGGCGACGGCGTGGTCGGCGAACAGCCCTGGCTGCAGCCGGGCGAACACTTCGAGTACACCTCGGGCACCGTGCTGGAAACGCCGCTGGGCACCATGCGCGGCAGCTACCAGATGCTGGCCGGCGACGGCACCCGCTTCGACGCCATGGTCGATCCGTTCACGCTGTCCATTCCGCGGACGCTGCACTGACGTGGCCACCTACGCGATCGGCGACGTGCAGGGCTGCTACGACGCGCTGCAGCGGCTGCTGGAGAA